>NZ_JCALCO010000007.1:0-212717 GCF_059812385.1 Mycobacterium sp. NGS58
ACCTGGTAAACCTCGACCCCGAAATCGACCTCGACGTCGTGGCCGGCACACCACGACCGGGCAACTACGAGTACGCGATCAACAACTCGTTCGGGTTCGGCGGACACAACGTGGCCATCGCCTTCGGGCGGTACTAGCGGCGGAGCAGACCGCGGGGTTCATCCTCGAGCGCTCGTTTGGTGATCGAAGCACGGGGAAGTCGGCGACTATGGCTTTCGCCGAGTATCAAAACGAGTTGTACGACCAGTCGCTGCACGGCAATCAGCCGCAGTACCCGATCAGATTCGAGGAGCTGGAGAAGAAGGCCGCGGCGGCGATGACGCCGAAGGTGCTGGGATATGTGGCCGGCGGCGCCGGCGACGAACACACCCAGCGCATCAACTGCGAGGCTTTCAAGCGGTGGGGGTTGTATCCGCGCATGGGGATCGCGCCCGAACAGCGCGATATGTCGGTCGAGTTGTTCGGCCTCACGTTTCCGTCCCCGATATTCATGGCACCCATCGGCGTCATCGGGGTGTGCGACCCCGGCGGCCACGGGGACATGTTGTGTGCGCGGGCCTCGGTCCGCACGGGTGTGCCGTTTTTCGTGGGGACACTGTCGGCCGACCCGATGGAGGATCTCGCCGCCGAGCTCGGCGACACCCCCGCGTTTTTCCAGCTATACACGCCGCCGGACCGCAAGATGGCCACCAGCCTGGTGCACCGGGCCGAGGCGGCGGGCTTCAAGGGCATCGCCGTCACCCTCGACACGTGGGTCACCGGCTGGCGCCCCCGCGACCTGAAGGGCGGGAACTACCCGCAGGTGCCCAGCGGCTGCCTGGCCAACTACACCAGCGATCCGGTTTTCCGCGACAACCTGGGCCCGGACGAAGACGCCACCGAGGCGGCGGTGCGCAAGCTGCCGATCTTCGGTGGGCCGTTCCGGTGGTCGGACCTGGAATGGCTGCGGTCCGAGACCAGCCTGCCGTTGATGGTCAAGGGCATCTGCCATCCCGACGACGTTCGCCGCGCCAAAGATATTGGTGTGGACGGCATTTACTGCTCCAACCACGGCGGTCGGCAAGCCAACGGCGGGCTGCCCTGCTTGGATTGCCTGCCCGCGGTGATCGACGCCGCCGACGGGATGCCGGTGCTGTTCGACTCGGGGGTGCGCGGCGGCGCCGACATCATCAAAGCGCTGGCGCTGGGCGCGACCGCCGTGGGGATCGGGCGCCCCTACGCCTACGGTCTGGCCGTCGGTGGTGTGGAGGGCATCGTGCATGTGCTGCGTTCGCTGCTGGCCGAAGCGGATCTGATCATGGCGGTCGACGGATATCCCTCGCTCAAGGATCTGACCCCCGATACGTTGCGGCGCGTCGAATACGCTGAAGCGCAAAGTTATTCGTAACTTCCCTCCACATACCAGCGTCGCCGGCGGTAGCACAGCAGCAACGCACGCTCACTCTCCAGCAACACCTGGGCGCGGGCGGTGCCCCCCTTACTCAATTCGGGATCCCACCATCGCTCGTCGACCGGCCAGGGCCCGGACCACCAGCACAGCCGCTCGTCGCGGCCATGGGCGATCATGCGCGCGGGGTCGGCGGAGAACAGTCCCCGAATGGTCACCCGTATCGGGTTCCCCTGGGCGTCAAGCAGTTCCACCGGGTCGTCAAGCAGGACCGCCGGGGACGGCTCGGGCAGCCGGCCGGGCCACGGCCGGTCGGGATCGACCCGCGGCACCGGCTCGTCGCCGAGCGGGATCAGCGTGATGCGCTCGGCCGGGCCGCGCCCGCCGGACAGCACCGGCACTCGCACCGCCTCCGGACCGAGCAGGCCCTGCACCCGCACCAGCGCCCGGCGAGCCCGCAGCCTGTCCTCCTCGCCCAGGCCACCCCAGAGCGGCAACTGCAGCGCCTCGGCGGATACCACCTCCACCGCCTCGAGCCGCAACAGCGTCACCGCGGCGGTGGGACGGGGATTGCGCGCGGTGCGGCTGCTCAACCATCCGTCGAGCTGCCAGCGCACCCGGTCGGCGGTGGCGTCCTCGGTCAACGGCTCGGCGCACCGCCACACCCGGTGCAGTTCTTCGCCGTTGGCGGTGACGGCGTGGATGGCCAGCCGGGTGCATCCCACGCCGGCCGCCATCAGCGTCTGATGCAGCCTGCCGGCCAGTGAGCGCCCGGCGAACGCCGCGGCATCGACCCGGTCGATCGGCGGGTCGCAGTCCAGCACGGCCTCGAGTTCGGCCGGCGGCTCCCGGCCCGACGGCGGGCGTTCGGGTTCGCCACGGGCCAACCGGTGCGCGGTCACCCCGTCGGCGCCGAACCGGGAAGCCACGTCGCTGCGCGACAGCGCGGCGAACTGCCCGATGGTGCGAATCCCCATCCGCCACAACAGGTCCGTCAGCTCTTCGCGGCCGGCACCGGACAGGCTCGGCTCGGTGGCGAGCTGGCGGATGGACAGCACCGACAAAAACTTCGCGTCACCCCCCGGCTCGACGACCCGGCCCGCCCGCGCCGCGAAGACCGCGGTGGACAACTGGTCGGCCACCCCGGCCTGACACTCCGCGCCGGCCACTGAACTCACAGCCACCGCGTCGATCAGCCGCTCGGCGGCGATGGCCTCGGACCCGAAATAGCGGGCCGCACCGCGCACCGGCAACACCAGGAGGCCGGGCCGCAGCACCTCGGCGCGGGGCACCAGGTCGTCCACCGCCGCGATCACCGCTTCAAAAAGGCGGGCGTCGCGGTCCGCGTCGGCGGCGGTGACGTGCAGTTGCGGGCATCGGGCGGCCGCCTCCCGGCGTCGCAGCCCCCGCCGCACCCCCGCCGCGCGGGCGGCCGACGAGCAGGCGATCACCCGGTTGGCCAACGTGACCGCGATCGGGGCGGTGGCGGACAGACCCGCGGCCGCGGCCGCCGCGACCGCGGGCCAGTCCATACACCAGATCGCCAAAACCCTTGCTCCAGAAGGGTCAGAAAGACCAGCCACCGGTTTACCCGGCTCGCGCTGGGGTCATCACCTGTCGTCCCGCGCATGTCCCAGTGACCTGCAACCGCACCCCGTCGATCCGGCCGAATCCGGGACGACCGTCTGCGGTGATCTCATAACCACAGACCCGGGCGGCAAGGCGCGTCGGTGCCCCCTGCCAATCGCCGCCGGTGACCAACAGGGTGCAGCCCCTGTTCCGGGCGCGGGCCACCACCGCCCGCGCCCGGGTGGGCGGCACCCGGAGCCCACCCAGCCCCAGGACCACCAGATCCATGCCGTCGACGAGCACCGCGGCGACTTCCACCGGATCGGTGCCGGGATCCGGTATCACCGCGAGCCGGCTCAGATCCGCCCCCATCTCCGCGGCGGCCAGCAGCCCGATATCCGGCTGGCCGACGATTGCGGCGTTGCCGCCGGCCGCCGTGACGGCGGCCACCATGCTCAACAGCAGCGACCGGGCACCCGAGAGCACCGCAACCGATCCCCGCGGCACCGGCACGGGCAGCAGCTCGGCCAGCCACGGCGGGAGGGCCAGCTGGGATTCCGAGTTCGGCAGCAGGTCCTCGGCGGGCGCGGCGGCGGCGGGCGCGGCCTTCTTCCCGGAGATGCTCGCCATCCGCCGGCGAAGCGATTCCAGCTGCTCAGCACGGGTTTCTCGAGGGCGACTGGAGGCAAAAGCCGCGGTCATGACCAGCCTCCTATCACCACGCTTTCCGGGAGCTTCCGGGATGTATTCGAATGTATGTTCGATACATTTCGAAGTAAACACCCGCCCTCTGACAACCGTCAAGCGACGTGAGGGACAGCGTTATGCGATCGGTACTGGTGTGGCTGATGGGTGCAATGTGGCCGCTTTTTCCCGGCGGCCGACTACTCCCATTCGATGGTGCCGGGAGGTTTGCTGGTGATGTCCAGCACCACCCGGTTGACCTCGGCCACCTCGTTGGTGATGCGGGTCGAGATGCGCTCCAGCACCTCGTAGGGAACCCGGGTCCAGTCGGCGGTCATGGCGTCCTCACTGGTCACCGGCCGCAGCACGATCGGGTGCCCGTAGGTGCGGTTGTCGCCCTGCACACCCACCGATCGAACCTCGCCCAGCAGCACCACCGGGCACTGCCAGATCAGGGTGTCCAGGCCCGCCGCGGTCAGCTCCTCGCGTGCAATCGAATCCGCACGCCGCAGGGTGTCCAACCGCGCCGCGGTGACCTCACCGACGATCCGGATTCCCAGGCCGGGGCCCGGGAAAGGTTGGCGCGCAACGATTTCCTCCGGCAGGCCAAGCTCGCGCCCGACGGCCCGCACTTCGTCCTTGAACAGCAGCCGCAGCGGCTCGACGAGTTTGAACTTCAAGTCGCCGGGCAGGCCGCCGACGTTGTGGTGGCTCTTGATGTTCGCGGTGCCGCTGCCGCCACCGGACTCCACCACGTCCGGATACAGCGTGCCCTGCACCAGGAACTCAACGTCGGAGTCCCCATCAGAGCCACTGTCCTGCACGATGTCTCGCACCGCGCCCTCGAAGGCCCGGATGAACTGGCGGCCGATGATCTTGCGCTTGCCTTCGGGATTGGTCACCCCCGCGAGCGCGTCCAGGAAGGTGTCGGCCGCATCGACGGTGACCAGCCTGGCGCCGGTGGCGGCCACGAAGTCGCGTTGCACCTGTGCGCGCTCCCCGGCGCGAAGGAGCCCGTGGTCGACGAAGACACAGGTCAGCCTGTCCCCGATGGCCCGCTGCACCAGCGCGGCGGCCACCGCGGAATCCACGCCGCCGGACAACCCGCAAATCGCCCGGCCGTCACCGATCTGGGCGCGCACCTGCTCGATCAGCACACCGGCGATGTTGGCGGCCGTCCAGTCCGCGCCCAGCCCGGCGAAGTCGTGCAGGAAGCGGCTCAGCACCTGCTGCCCGTGCGGGGTGTGCATGACCTCGGGGTGGTACTGCACGCCGGCCAGACGCCGCTGCCGGTTCTCGAAGCCGGCCACCGAAGCACCGGAGCTGCTGGCCACCACCTCGAACCCGTCCGGCGCGGCCGTGACCGCATCGCCGTGGCTCATCCATACCGGTTGCGAACTCGGTAATCCCGAATGAAGTTCTCCGCCAAGGACTTTCAGCTCGGTGCGTCCGTATTCGCTGGTGCCGGTGTGCGCGACGGTCCCACCCAGCGCCTGCGCCATGGCCTGGAACCCGTAACAGATACCGAAGACCGGGATCCCGAGATCGAACAGGGCGGGATCGAGCTGGGGCGCACCGTCGGCGTAGACACTCGACGGGCCGCCGGAGAGCACCAGCGCCAGCGGGTCGCGGGCCTTGATCTCCTCGACCGTGGCGGTGTGCGGGATGACCTCGGAGAACACCCGCGCCTCGCGGACGCGGCGCGCGATCAGCTGCGCGTACTGCGCGCCGAAGTCCACGACGAGGACCGGCCGGGCCGGCGCTCCAGACGCGTCGGACACCTCGAGTTCAGGGGTTTCGGTGGGGTCGGCCACGCACGCGAGTCTAGTGGCTGGCGGCGTCGTCTCCGCCCCGCAGGCCTACAGCGCAAACGCGGTGCGCAGCGCGTCGACGGCTGCGGCGTCGCCGTCGTACTCGATTCGCCGCAGGGCGGCGTTGCGCTCGGCTTCGTCGGCCCCGAGCCGAGCGGTGACGAGATCCGCCGCCGCGGCGGTGAGGGTCACCGCGGGCTCGCCGCGAGCCGCGCCCAGGCGGCCGTGCGTGACGGCGAATTCGAAACGGCGACCGTCGATCTCGACGCGGAATGTCGCCTCCAGGCCCCCGGCGCCGCCGGAGTCGAAGCCGAGCAGAATCCCGGCCAGGAACCCATTGAGCGGTGATACCGGCGCGTCGCCAACCGGGTCCATGTGATCCACCCCGAACCATGCGAGGCCCCGCAGGATGGGGAGCACCCGCTGCCAGCCCAGGTCACTGAGCGTGTAGACGGTGCGGCCGATCGGCGCCGGCAGGTCGGCGCGCTCGACGAGCCCGGCGTCCTGCAGCTCCTTGAGCCTCTCGGCGAGCAGATTGGTTGCGATACCGGGCAGTTCGGCCCGCAGGTCGCCGTAGCGGCGGGCTCCGCCGACCAGCTCACGCAGGATCAGCAACGTCCACCGCTCGCCCAGCACGTCGAGGCCCCGCGCGATGGGGCAGTTCTGGTTGTAGTTCCTGCGGGACGCCACCCTGCCACCTTACCCGTCTGCAGACATCTTTTTCAACTTACTACTTGATTTATTTGTCTAATAGATTTACTGTCTTGTCCATGCGCACCGACCCAACGTTTCGCAATCACCCCATCGCCGCGCTCGGCGTCATCTGCATCGGCGTCTTCGTCATCAGCGTTGACGCCACGATCGTCAACGTCGCGCTGCCCACGCTGTCGCGCGAACTCGCCGCCGACACCGCACAACTGCAATGGATCGTCGACGCCTACACCCTGGTGATGTCGGGACTGCTCCTCTCGGTGGGCAGCCTGTCCGATCGCTACGGCAGGCGAGGCTGGCTCAATTCCGGGCTCGCGCTGTTCGCCGTCACTTCCGCGGTTGCCGCACAGATGAATTCGGCGGATGCGTTGATCGCGGCGCGAGCGGCCATGGGTGTGGGCGCCGCCGTGATCTTCCCGACCACGCTGGGTCTGATCACCAACATCTTCACCGATCCGATACCACGCGCCAAGGCGATCGGACTGTGGGCGGCCATGGTCGGCGTCGGGGTTGCCGTCGGGCCGATCAGCGGCGGATGGCTGCTCGAACACTTCTGGTGGGGCTCGATATTCATGGTCAACATTCCGATCGCGGCGCTGGCCATCATCGGCGCCAAGCTGTTCGTTCCCACCTCACGCGACCCTGCGGCCCCCCGCGTCGACCTCCCCGGCCTCATCCTGTCGGCGGCCGGGGTCACGACGCTGGTCTACACGGTCATCGAGGCGCCCACCTGGGGGTGGACCGACGGCCGTACGGCGGCCGGATTCGCACTCGCCGCAACCTTTCTCACGGTGTTTGCGCGCTGGGAACAGCGCAGTACCCATCCGATGCTCGATGTCTCGGTCTTTGCCAACCGCCGGTTCTCCGGCGGCAGCCTGGCGGTGACCGCCGGGTTCCTCACCCTGTTCGGCTTCATCTTCGTCATCACCCAGTACTTCCAATTCATCAAGGACTACACCGCGTTTCAGGCCGGCGTGCGCCTGCTACCTGTCGCCGCCTCGATCGCGCTCGCCAGCATCCTGGGCCCGCGGCTGGTCGAACGCGTCGGCACCACCGCCGTCGTCGCCGCCGGCCTCGCCGTATTCGCCGCCGGCCTGGCCTGGGCGTCCACCGCAGACGCCGCCACGCCGTACGTCCAGATCGCCACACAGATGCTGCTGCTCGGCGGCGGCCTCGGCCTGACCTTCTCACCGGCCACGGAGGCGATCATGGGATCGCTGCCCGTCGACAAGGCCGGCGTGGGTTCGGCCGTCAACGACACGACACGCGAACTGGGCGGCACCCTCGGCGTCGCCATCGCGGGCAGCATCTTCGCATCCGTGTACTCCGGACACCTCGGCGGGCCCGCGCTGACGGGACTACCCGCCGAAGCGATGCGCCACTCGATGGCTCTGGCGCACACAGTGATTCAGCGGCTGCCCGCACAGCAAGCCGGCCATGTGCGCGCCGCTGTCGATCGCGCGTTCCTGGACGGGATGCGGGTGAGCTCGCTGGTGTGCGCCGGCATCGCGCTCGGCGCGGCGATCGTCGTCGGCTGGCTTCTCCCAGCAAGGGAGCCGGCGCTTCAACAGGAAAGGACACTCCGATGAGTAGGCGAATATTGGTCACCGGCGCCACGGGCAAGATCGGCGGCGCGGTCGCCGCCCAGCTGCTGGAAACGTCCGCGATGTCGCGGGCGTCGATCCCGAGGACTTCCTCACCATCGCGCGCCGCTACGTCAGGCCCCGAATCCCATGGTGCCGCAACCAATTTCATGCGTCAGGTCAGTAATTTCATGTTGACCGCATTGACACCGATGCACCGGCTGGACAAGTTCGATCGTATCGAGCAACATCCCCGGCCCGCACACCCCCGGTTTTCGGGCCGATCGATCACAGAAAGGACGGGAACGCAATGAGCACCGCACCGCAAGGCAGCACCTACGTCTTGGGCCACGCCGACGCAGAGGTGCAGCGACTCCTCCTGCAAGGACGGCTGTACGACCACTACACCGAGCACGCGCTGCGACTCGCCGGGCTGCGGCCGGGCATGCGGGTGCTCGATATCGGGTCCGGGCCCGGCGACGTGGCGTTTGTCGCCGCGCGGCTGGTCGGTCCGACGGGGACCGTTCTGGGCGTCGACGCCGCACCCGCGATGGTCGAGCTTGCCCGCGCCCGCGCCCACGAAAAGGGCTTATCCACAGTGAGATTCCTGCATTCCGGCGTCGATGAGGTTGTGCTGGACGAACCGGTGGATGCCGTGATCGGCCGATTGATCCTGATGCATTTGCCGGAACCCGCCGCGACACTGCGGCGCCTCAGTTCCTACGTGCGCCCCGGCGGCGTGATCGCGTTCTCCGAGAACGACATCACCGGCGCGCACGGTGTTCCGGACACGCCGCTGTTCCGGCGGGTGACGGGTGGGATCGTTCGCGCCTTCGAGGCGATGGGGCTCAGCCCGCGGTTCGGCACCACGCTGCACACGCTTTTCGCCGACGCCGGCCTTGGCGCGCCGCGGTTGGCCCTCGGCACGCCGATCGGCACGGCCGCGGACGCCGACCTCCTGGCCTACCTAGCAGAAGTGTGGCGGCTGGTCTCCCCTATCGCCGAACAAGGGGGCTTCGCCATCGACGAGTTCGCCGACATCGACGAGTTCGTGCCAAGATTCCACGAAGAGGCGCAGGCCGCCGACGCCATCATCGCGATGCCACCCCTGATCACCGCATGGGCTCAGGTGCAGCGATGAACGACACCATCCAAACCCAGTACTCGACGGGCCTGGCGCGCAATAACGTCGAACGGGCACTCGTCTCCGCCGGCAAGGACCTCGACCGCCTAACCCCCGCCGACCTGGCCTTGCTGGAGGACTTCCACACCATGGGCCGTATCGCGACCGCCCAGTTGGCGGACCTGGCGGGGATCACGAGTGAGAGCGAGGTTCTAGACGCCGGCAGCGGGGTCGGCGGCACCGCCCGCTACGTCGCAGACCGCTACGGCCCGCGGGTCACCGCCGTGGACCTCACCGACGAGTACTGCGAGACGAACCGTTGGCTCAACCGGCTCGTCGGGCTCGACGACCGGATAGCGGTTCGCCAGGCGGACGTCACCGAACTACCCTTCGGCGATGCGACTTTCAACGTCGTCTTCAGCCAGCACGTGCAGATGAACGTGGCCGACAAGGCGCGCCTGTACTCCGAGGCGCGCCGCGTGCTGAAACAAGGCGGCCGGCTTGCACTGTGGGACATCACGATTGGAGACGGCAGCGAACTCGACTACCCCTTGCCGTGGGCCGACCACGCCGCACGCAGCCACCTGGTCACCCCCGCTGAGCTGCGTGCCGTCGTCGAATCCGCCGGCTTCGCCGTCGTGGCGTGGAGCGACCTCACCGACCAGGCGGCCGAGCTCATGCGGGCGATCCTGGCCCAGCCCGCCGCCCCGCTGGGCCTGCATGCCTTTGTCACCGATTTTGCGCGGAAAGCCGAAAACCTCACGCAGGCCCTGGCCGACGGCCGCCTGCGCGCCATCCAGGCCGTATTGGAAGCGTGAATGTCTGGCACCCCAACGGGATTCCGGACCATCGCTACACGTCGGCATGGAGTGGCGACCGCGGCGAAGTCAAGCGCCTCGTCGCGGGTGCGCGATTGACAGCCTCTCCCGCTTCGTCGCGGCACGAAGCCGCTACGCCCAGGTCAAGACCCCCGGCACGCTGACCCACAGCGAGCACGACTGGTCACGTTCGTCCGAGCGCGATCACGTCGTCGGCAAACTCGGTGTCAAAGCCCCCACGATTCCCCGCGCGGGTCATTTCTCGGCCCACGGCGCCATCGCCCGGCGCTGAAGCTGGCGACACGCATAGCAAGCATGGTGAAGTGGGTATCGGTTAACCATCCCCCGAGACCAGGAAGCGAGGAACCGCCGGTGAGCTCAGCGCTGGGTCTGCCCGATAAAGTGCGCGCCTGCCTATTCGACCTCGACGGCGTGCTCACCGACACGGCCAGTGTGCACACCAAAGCGTGGAAGGCCATGTTCGACGCGTACCTGTCCGACCGGGCCGAGCGCACCGGCGATAAGTTCGTTCCCTTCGACGAGGCCGCCGACTACCGCGAATACGTCGACGGCAAGAAGAGAGAGGACGGCGTCCGCTCGTTTCTGGAAAGCCGCGACATCCATCTGCCCGACGGTGGCCCCGACGATCCCGACGACGCGGAGACCGTCTACGGACTGGGCAACCGCAAGAACGACATGTTCCAGAAGGTCTTGAAGGAGGACGGCGTCAAGGTGTTCGACGGGTCGCGCCGCTACCTCGAGGCGGTGTCGGCAGCCGGGCTGGCGATCGCCGTGGTGTCGTCGAGCGCCAACACCCGCGACGTCCTCGAGATCACCGGCCTGGACCGGTTCGTGCAACAGCGGGTGGACGGCATCACCCTGCGCGACGAACACATCGCCGGCAAGCCGGCCCCCGACTCCTACCTGCGGGGGGCGCAGCTGCTCGACGTCGCCGCCGACGCCGCGGCCGTGTTCGAGGACGCCCTGTCCGGAGTGGAAGCCGGGCGGGCCGGTAACTTCGGTTTCGTGGTAGGCGTCGACCGGGTGGGCCAGGCCGAGGACTTGCGCCGCAACGGCGCCGACGTGGTGGTCACCGACCTCGCCGAGCTGCTGCAGTCATGATCACCGACGAATCCTTTCCCGTTGACCCTTGGCATGTGCGCGAAACCCAGCTCGACCTCAATCTGCTGGCGCAGTCGGAGTCGCTGTTCACCCTGTCCAACGGGCACATCGGACTGCGCGGCAACCTCGACGAGGGTGAGCCGTACGGCCTGCCGGGCACCTACCTCAACTCCTTCTACGAGATTCGGCCGCTGCCCTACGCCGAGGCCGGGTACGGCTACCCCGAAGCCGGCCAGACGCTGGTCGACGTCACCAACGGCAAGATCATCCGGCTGCTGGTCGAGGACGAGCCATTCGACGTCCGCTACGGCGAATTGCTTTCCCACGAACGGAATCTGGACCTGCGCGCCGGAACGCTGACCCGCACGGCGCACTGGCGCTCGCCCGCGGGCAAAGAGGTCAAGGTGGTCTCCACCCGGCTGGTGTCCCTTGCCCAGCGCGGCCTCGCCGCCATCGAGTACTGCGTGGAAGCGGTCCAGGAGTTCGTGCGGGTGACGGTGCAGTCCGAGCTGGTCACCAACGAGGACCAGCCGCAGACCTCCGGCGACCCGCGGGTGGCGGCCATCCTGGAGAACCCCCTCGAAGAGGTCGCGCACGAAAAGACCGACACCGGAGCGGTTCTCATGCACCGGACGCGCAGCAGCGCGCTGATGATGGCCGCCGGTATGGACCACGAGGTCGACGTGCCCGGGCGCGTCGAGGTCGGCACCGATGCGCGCGCCGACCTGGCGCGGACCACCGTCATCTGCGGTCTGCGCCAGGGGCAGAAGCTGCGCATCGTCAAATACATCGCGTACGGCTGGTCGAGCATGCGTTCGCGTCCGGCGCTGCGGGACCAGGTCGCCGCCGCGCTGCACAGCGGTCGTTATACCGGCTGGCAGGGCCTACTGGATTCCCAACGCAAGTATCTCGACGACTTCTGGGATTGCGCCGACGTCGAGGTCGAGGGCGACTCCGAATCCCAGCAGGCCGTGCGATTCGGGCTCTTCCACCTGCTGCAGGCCAGCGCCCGCGCCGAACGCCGCGCGATCGCCGCCAAGGGTCTCACCGGAACCGGCTATGACGGCCACGCCTTCTGGGACACCGAGGGTTACGTGCTGCCGGTGCTCACCTACACCGCGCCGCACACCGTGGCCGATGCGCTGCGCTGGCGCGCCTCCACCCTGGATCTGGCCCAGGAGCGGGCGGCCGAGCTGGGCCTGGAGGGCGCCGCCTTCCCGTGGCGGACCATCCGCGGGCAGGAGTGCTCTGCCTACTGGCCGGCCGGCACGGCGGCCTGGCACATCAACGCCGACATCGCGATGGCCTTCGAGCGCTACCGCATCGTCACCGGAGACCACGATCTGGAAGCCGACTGCGGCCTGCAGGTGCTGGTCGAGACCGCCCGGCTCTGGCTTTCCCTCGGCCATCACGACCGGCACGGCGTGTGGCACCTCGACGGCGTCACCGGGCCCGACGAGTACACGGCGATCGTGCGCGACAACGCCTTCACCAACCTGATGGCCGCAAACAATCTGCGCGTCGCCGCCGACGCCTGCAACCGCCACCCCGACGTGGCCAAGGCGTTGGGAGTCACCACCGAGGAGACGGCGTCCTGGCGCGATGCGGCCGAGGCCGCCAACATTCCCTACGACTCCGGCCTCGGGGTGCATCAGCAGTGCGAGGGCTTCACCACCTTCGCCGAATGGGACTTCGAACGCAACACCACCTACCCGCTGCTGTTGCACGAGGCCTACGTGCGGCTGTATCCCGCGCAGGTGATCAAGCAGGCCGACCTGGTGCTGGCGATGCATTGGCAGAGCCACGCGTTCACGCCCGAGCAGAAGGCCCGCAACGTCGACTATTACGAGCCTCGCATGGTGCGCGACTCGTCGCTGTCGGCCTGCACGCAGGCGGTGATGTGCGCCGAGGTCGGGCATTTGGACCTCGCGCACGACTACGCGTATGAGGCCGCCCTGATCGATCTGCGGGACCTGCACCACAACACCCGCGACGGTCTGCACATGGCCTCGCTCGCGGGTGCGTGGACCGCGCTGGTGGCCGGCTTCGGCGGCCTGCGCGACGACGAGGGCTTCCTGTCGCTGGATCCCCAACTGCCCGATGGCATTTCGCGGCTGCGGTTCCGGCTGCGGTGGCGCGACTTCCGCGTCACCGTCGACGTCAACCACGCCGAGGTCACCTACACGCTGCGCGACGGCCCGGGCGGCGAGTTGACCATCCGGCACGCCGGGGAAGAGCTCGAGCTGAGCACGGAATCCGCGACGACAGTCGAGATAAATTGCCGCAAACCACTGCTACCGACGCCGCAGCAACCGCCCGGCCGCCAGCCCATGCACCGACGGGCGCTGTCGCGGGGTCACTGAGGGTCGGCGGGCTCGAGAATCCGTTGCACCTCGGCACCGACGGCCTGGCGTAGTTCGGCATCCGTGAGGTCTTCGATCCCGGTGGCCGAGCGAAGGATTGGCGCGAACAACCGCCAACCGAATTGCAGGGCAAGGGCATTGGCGATCGCAACCCGGGCTTCGACCTCGTCGTCGTAAAGCGGTCGCACGCCGTCGAGCAGCGTCGCGATGTTGGGAAAGCGTTTTTGTAGCTGGCCGGCCGGATAGCCGTCCAGGACGGTGCGGGCCATCACCCGCATCTGCCGATCCAGGGCACTCTCCAGCACGGCCGCGGGCGCATCGGTGCCCAGCAGGGCGCTCAGGCCGGCGCCGAGATGATCGAGCACGGCACCCACCAATTGCTCCTTGGTGCCGAAGTGGCGGAACACCAAGCCGTGGTTGACGTTGGATCGCGCGGCGATGTCGCGGATGGACGTCGCGGCCGGACCGCGCTCGGCGAACAGGTCGGTGGCCGCCTCGAGGATCGCCGCGGCCACTTCCTCGCGCCCGCTGGGCGTTTTCTCGCGACCCGTTGCGGAAGCTGTAGTCATCTGACTACACTACCAAATGTAGTCAGTTGACTACACCATTTTGATCCCTAAGGACGACGACATGACAGGTCAGACAACCGTCACCAAACTGGGCAGCCGCATCGGCGCCCGGGTGGACGGGGTTCGCCTCGGCGGCGACCTCGACCAGGACGCGGTCGAGGAGATCCGCCGGGCGCTGTTGGCCCACAAGGTGATCTTCTTCCGTCACCAGCACCACCTCGACGACTCCCAGCAGCTCGCCTTCGCCGAGCTGCTGGGCACGCCCATCGGCCACCCGGCCGCCGGCGCCCTGGCCGCGAAGAACGTCCCGGTGATCACCCCGATCGACTCCGAGTACGGCAAGGCAAACCGCTGGCACACCGACGTCACGTTCGCCGCCAACTATCCGGCGGCGTCCATCCTGCGCGCGGTCAAGCTGCCGACCTACGGCGGTTCCACGCTGTGGGCGTCGACCGCGGCGGCCTATCAGGACCTGCCCGAGCCGCTCAAATGCCTGGTGGAAAACCTGTGGGCGGTACACACCAACCGCTACGACTACGTGACCACGGAAGCGGCCGTGTCGTCGATGAGCGAGGCCCAGCGGGCGTTCCGGCAGGCGTTCGAAAAGCCGGACTTCCGCACCGAGCATCCGGTGGTGCGCGTGCACCCGGAGACCGGTGAACGCACCCTGCTGGCCGGCGACTTCGTGCGCGGCTTCGTCGGCCTGGACAGCCACGAGTCCAGCGTCCTGCTGGAACTGCTACAGCGGCGAATCACTCTGCCGGAAAACACAATTCGCTGGAACTGGGCTCCCGGCGATGTAGCCATGTGGGACAACCGCGCGACCCAGCACCGGGCTATCGACGACTACGACGACCAACCGAGGCTGATGCACCGGGTCACCCTGATGGGCGATGTGCCGGTCAACGTGCGCGGGGAGCGCAGCCGGGTGGTCAGCGGCGCACCGCTCGAGGTGCTGGCCAGCTAATGGTGACGACCCGCAGCGCGGGCTTCGCCGCGCTCGCGATCGTCACAAGCTAACTGGCGTCGGCGGTGGAGTTGATGTGATTGCTCGGCAACCAGCGCAGCGCGCCGGGCGCTTCGGCCGGGACGACGGGCGCCTTGGGCGGGATCGGCTCCAGCCGGCGATACGGCTCGCCCTGCGCCGGCCGCTGGTCGCTCTCGCCGACGTTCGGCCACAACGACGCGGCGCGCTCGGCCTGGGCGGTAATTGACAACGAGGGGTTGACGCCCAGGTTCGCCGAGATGGCCGCGCCGTCCACCACGGACAGCGTCGGGTAGCCGTAGACCCGGTGGTACGGGTCGATCACCCCGTGCTCGGCGTCGTCGCCGATCACGGCGCCGCCGAGGAAATGCGCGGTCAGCGGGATGTTGAACAGCTCACCCCAGGTGCCACCGGCCACGGCGTCGATTTTGTCGGCAATGCGGCGGGTGACCTGGTTCCCGACCGGAATCCAGGTCGGGTTCGGCTCGCCGTGTCCCTGCTTGCTGGTGTACCAGCGGATGCCCAGTTTGCCGCGTTTGGTGTAGGTGGTGATCGAGTTGTCCAGGTGCTGCATGACCAACGCGATGAGCGTGCGTTCGCTCCACTGATGCACGTTGAGCAACCGCATCAAGCGGCCCGGGTCCTCGCGAGCCTGGTCCAACAGCTGCTTCCAGCGCGGCACGTCGCTGCCCTCGGGGCCGGTCCCGTCGGTCATCAGCGTCTGCAGCAGCCCCATCGCGTTGGAGCCCTTGCCGTAGCGGACCGGTTCGATGTGGGTGTCCGATGTCGGGTGGATCGACGACGTGATCGCCACCCCGTGCGTCAGGTCCAGGTTCGGGTCGACCTCGAGCTTCCCGGCGCCGACGATGGACTCGGAATTGGTGCGGGTGAGCATGCCCAGCCGATTCGAGAGCCGGGGCAGCAGACCCTGGTCGCGCATGTTGAACAGCAGATGCTGGGTGCCCCAGGTTCCGGCGGCCAGGACCACATGCTTCGCCGTGTAGGTGCGCCGGTCGCGGCGCAGCCAACTTCCGGTGCGCACGGTGCGGACCTCCCACAGCCCATCGGGACGCTGCTGGAAGCGCTTCACTGTGGTCATCGGAATCACTTGCGCCCCGGCGGATTCCGCGAGAGCGAGATAGTTCTTCAGCAGAGTGTTCTTGGCGCCGTACCGGCAGCCGGTCATGCAGCAACCACACTCCAGGCATCCGGTGCGCTCGGGGCCCGCGCCACCGAAGTAGGGGTCCGGCACGGTCTTGCCCGGGGCCTTGGTGCCGTCGGGGCCGAAGAACACGCCGACGGGCGTCGGCACGAACGTGTCGCCACAGCCCATCTCGTCCGCCACCTGTTTGACGATCCGGTCGGCGTCGGTGAAGGTCGGGTTCTCCACCACGCCGAGCATCCGCTTGGCCTGCTCGTAGTGTGGCATCAGCTCGTCGCGCCAGTCGGTGATGTGCTTCCACTGCGGGTCGTTGAAGAACGGCTCCGGCGGCACATACAGGGTGTTGGCGTAGTTCAGCGAGCCGCCACCCACCCCGGCGCCGGCCAGGATCAGCACGTTCTTCAGCGGGTGGATGCGCTGAATCCCGTAGCAGCCCAGCTTCGGCGCCCACAAGAACTTGCGCAGATCCCAGGACGTCTCGGCGAAATCCTCGTCGGCGTACCGGCGCCCGGCCTCCAACACGCCGATGCGGTAGCCCTTCTCGGTCAGTCGCAACGCGCTGACGCTGCCCCCGAAACCCGAACCGATGATCAGTACGTCGTAATCCGGCTTCATCGCACCAGTATGGCCTCACCCGCAGGTGACAAGCCAGCGGCCCGGAATCAGCTGCCGACCGTCAGGCCGACCTTCTGGAACTCCTTGAGGTCGCAATACCCGGCCTTGGCCATCGACCGGCGCAGCCCACCGACCAGGTTGAGGCTGCCGAACGGGTCGTCGGACGGCCCGTTGAGCACCTGGTGCAGCGGCGGGCGCTCGCCGACGGCGATCTGCAGCAGCGCCCCCCGCGGCAGCGACGGGTGCGCCGCGGCGGCGGGCCAGAACCATCCCTCACCCAGCGCCTCGGCGGACTCGGCGAGCGGCGTGCCCAGCACCACCGCGTCGGCGCCGCAGGCGATCGCCTTCGCCAGTTCGCCCGAGGTGTGGATGTCACCATCGGCCAGCACGTGCACATAGCGGCCGCCGGTCTCGTCGAGGTACTCGCGCCGCGCGGCGGCGGCGTCGGCGATCGCCGTGGCCATCGGGACGCTGATCCCCAGCACCTCGTCGCTGGTGGTCACTCCCCTGGTCGCGCCGTAGCCGACGATGACGCCCGCGGCGCCGGTGCGCATCAGGTGCAGCGCGGTGCGGTGGTCCTGCACCCCGCCGGCGACCACCGGGACGTCGAGCTCGGAGATGAAGGTCTTGAGGTTCAGCGGTTCGCCGTCGCTGGCCACCCGCTCGGCCGACACGATGGTGCCCTGGATGACCAGCAGGTCGATGCCTGCCTGCACCAGCACCGGCGTCAGCGCCTGCGCATTCTGCGGGCTGACCCGCACCGCGGTGGTGACCCCCGCCTCCCGGATCCGGGCGACGGCGGCGCCGAGCAGGTCCGGATTGAGTGGTGCCGCGTGAAATTCCTGCAGCAGCCGGATCGCCGCCGAGGGTTCGGGCTCCTTGCTGGCGGCCTCGACCAGCTGCGCGATCTTGGCCTCGACATCGGAGTGGCGCCCGATCAGCCCCTCGCCGTTGAGCACACCCAGTCCGCCGAGTTTGCCGAGTTCGATCGCGAACTCCGGCGACACCAGCGCATCGGTCGGATGGGCCAACACCGGGATCTCGAACCGGTAAGCGTCCAGCTGCCAGGCGGTCGACACGTCCTGTGAGGAGCGGGTGCGCCGCGACGCCACGATGCTGACTTCGCTCAGTTCATAGCTGCGACGGGCGACGCGGCCCATCCCGATCTCGACCATGTGGGCCTCAGCGTGCGTAGTAGTTGGGGGCTTCGACCGTCATGGCTACGTCGTGCGGGTGGCTTTCCCTCAGGCCCGCCGCCGTGATCCGGACGAACTGCGCCTGTTGCAGCGCCTCGATGCTCGGCGAACCGGTGTAGCCCATCGCCGCGCGCAGTCCGCCGGTCAGCTGGTGGATCACGGACGACAGCGGGCCACGGAAGGGCACCCGGCCCTCGATTCCCTCCGGCACCAACTTGTCTTCCGAGAGCGCGTCGTCGGCGAAGTAGCGGTCCTTGGAGTACGACTTGCCGCCGCCCGAACCGCGGCCGGCCATGGCGCCCAACGACCCCATGCCCCGATAACTCTTGAATTGCTTGCCGTTGACGAAGATCAGCTCGCCGGGGGCTTCGGCGGTGCCCGCCAGCAGCGAGCCCAGCATGGCCGTCGACGCGCCGGCGGCCAGCGCCTTGGCGATGTCGCCGGAGTACTGCAGTCCGCCGTCGGCTATCACCGGCACGCCCGCCGGGCCGCAGGCCGCGACCGCCTCCAGAATCGCCGTGATCTGTGGTGCGCCGACGCCGGCCACCACCCGGGTGGTGCAGATCGAGCCCGGTCCCACGCCGACCTTCACCGCGTCGGCACCGGCGGCGACCAGGGCCGCGGCCGCCGAGCGGGTGGCGACGTTGCCGCCGATCACCTCGACCTTCTCGCCCACCTCGGCCTTGAGCTTGCCGACCATGTCGAGCACCAGCCGGTTGTGCGCGTGCGCGGTGTCGACGATCAGCACGTCGACCCCGGCGTCGACCAGCATCATCGCGCGCACCCAGGCGTCGCCGCCGACGCCGACGGCGGCGCCAACCAGCAGCCTGCCGTCACTGTCCTTGGTGGCCAGCGGGTGTTGTTCGGTCTTGACGAAATCCTTGACGGTGATCAGACCGGTCAGCCGGCCGTGGCCGTCGACGATGGGCAGCTTCTCGATCTTGTGGCGCCGCAACAAGCCCAGAGCCGCGTCGGCGGACACGCCCTCCTGCGCGGTGATCAGCGGGGCCTTGGTCATCACCTCGGCGACCTTCTTGGTCTGGTCGACCTCGAACCGCATATCGCGGTTGGTGATGATGCCGACCAGAGCGCCCGACTCGTCGACCACCGGCAGCCCGGAGATCCGGAACCGCGCGCACATCGCGTCGACCTGCGCCAAGGTGTTGTCCGGGCGGCAGGTGACGGGATCGGTGACCATGCCGGCCTCCGAACGCTTGACCATCTCGACCTGGCCGGCCTGCTCGGCGACCGGCAGATTGCGGTGCAGCACACCCATTCCGCCGGCCCGGGCCATCGCGATCGCCATCCGCGACTCGGTGACCGTGTCCATCGCCGAACTCACCAGCGGCACTTTGAGCCTGATCTTCTTGGTGAGCTGGCTGGAAGTGTCCGCGGTAGCGGGGACCACGTCGGAGGCCGCGGGCAGGAGCAACACGTCGTCGAACGTCAGCCCCAGCATCGCGATCTTGTTTGGGTTGTCGCCCCCGGTGGGCACCGGGTCATCGACCAGGCCACCTACCCGCACATAGGCACTGCCGACGAGGTCAGAACTGTCCTCCAGGTGGGACGTGCCACGGGTCATCTCCTGCGCCCTCCATGCGATGCGGCGTGAGAGACCCATCCTATCGGCTCACCCCCGGCCATACTTCGCTTGCTCGGGCGCGCCGCCCGCACCAAACGAAGGGAATGGCGCGAGGGCTCCCTGCTGGCGTTATCCCGGGCGGGCTGCGTAGGCTAGGGGCGTGCGCGACCACCTCCCACCGGGTTTGCCGCCCGACCCTTTCGCCGACGACCCCTGTGATCCGTCGGCTGCGCTGGAAGCCGTCGAGCCGGGCCAGCCCCTGGATCAACAGGAGCGGATGGCCGTCGAGGCCGACCTCGCCGATCTGGCCGTGTACGAGGCACTGCTGGCGCACAAGGGCATTCGCGGACTCGTGGTGTGCTGCGACGAATGTCAGCAAGATCACTACCACGACTGGGACATGCTGCGCGCCAACCTGCTGCAGCTGCTGATCGACGGAACCGTGCGTCCGCACGAGCCCGCCTACGACCCCGAGCCGGATGCCTACGTCACGTGGGATTACTGCCGGGGCTACGCGGACGCATCGCTCAACGAGGCGACGTCCGACGCCGACGGTTTCCACCGCCGGCACTGATCAATTACTGATTCGGGTCAATTACTGATTCGGGCTTAGCGGCGCCACCGGGGGTGGCGTCTGGCCGTGATGGTGATGCTTGCCCGGACTCGGCGGCACGCTCGGCGGGCTGAGCGGCGCCGGTGGCGGGCTGAGCGGCGCGGGTGGCGCCGCTTGCGGCGGTGCGATCGAGGCGGCGGGCGGCGGCGCCGGAATCGCGGTGGCAGGCTCGGGTGGTGCCGCGGGGGGCGGGGCGACCGGCAGCGTCGCATTCGGATCGCGCGCATCGACCTTGGCGTTCAACAGCTTCAGCTGGTTCGTCAGGTCTTGTTTGCTGGCCGGGTCGTTGATCGACTGCACGAGGCTGCTCACCTCGGTCAGCTGATTCTTGGCCTGGTCCCACTGACCCTGGTCGATCGATTCCTGAACCTTCGCGAGGTCGGCCTTGGCGGCCAGCATTTCCTGACTTCCGTGCACCTGGGGCTCGTCGAAGAACATCGCGTGCAACCCGTACAGGGTGCCGCCGGGCCGCGCCTCGACCACCATGGCGCCAAAGCCACTCAGCAATATCAGCGCCGCGGCGACCGACCCGACGACGGCCAGGCCACGATGACCCCGCCGGCGCTCGGCCAGCCCGGCGCGCAACGCATTCACCGCCTCTTCGGGCGTCACCAGCGCGCTCGCCGGCGGCCACCTCAGGTTGTCGCGCCAGTCCTCCAGCAGGCCGGTCAGCACGTCGACGTCGGGATCCTCGGCGTCGACCGGCCGGCGCTGGGCGAGCGCATCGAGCAACAGGTCGCTGCGGGCGAATTCATCCAGGGATTCAGGCACAGTCACCTGCCGCGATCATCTCGGACTTCAGCCGCGACAGTGCGCGGTGTTGGGCAACTCGGACCGCCCCGGTGGTGCTGCCGACGGCGGCGGCGGTTTCCTCGGCCGACAGACCGACCACGACACGCAGGATCAGGATCTCGCGCTGCTTGGCGGGCAGGATCTCGAGCATTTCGCTCATCCGGCTCACCGAATCGGCTTCGATCGCACGCTGTTCGGGCCCGGCGTCGTTCGACCACTGCTCGGGAATCGTGTCGGTCGGGTAGGCGAGGTCGCGTCCCGCGGCCCGGTGCGCATCGGCGACCTTGTGGGCCGCGATGCCATACAGGAAAGCCAGGAATGGGCGTCCGCGATCGCGATAACGCGGCAGTGCCGTGATAGTCGCCAAGCACACCTCCTGTGCCACGTCATCGGCTGACAGGCCACCCCGATCGACTGTGCCGACTCGCGCTCGGCAATATCGCACGACGATCGGACGGATGGTCTCCAGCACCTCCCTCAATGCGTTGTGGTCTCCGGTGACGGCCTGGGCGACCACAGCGTCGAGACGTTCCCCTGCTGGAATTGTCATCGACGGTGATCTCTCCAACGTTACGAAGCGGACACATCGCGGCCCAACGGGGCTAACTTACGAAATGACGATAACGGGCGGAGAGCCGTTTCAAGCGGAACGCCACGTCCCACCGGCGCGCCGCACCTGGCCTGCGCAGACATCGCGGATTTCGTGCAGCTGATGTGTTGGAAACGTGACACTTTCGATATCGATCAGCAAGCAAGCCAGTGCCCAACGAAGTGGAATCAGCCCCAACCGTTCGGTGGTCTGCAGCGCGGCGTCGGCGACCGTGCGCGCGCGCCCGAGATCGCCCGCGCAGCACAGCGCGGCGGCCAGCACCACATCGCTTTTGGCCCGGTGCCGCGGCGACGCGACGGCCATGGCCGCCGCCAGCTCCACGCCTTCGCCGGCAAGGCGGACGGCGGCGTCGCCCTCGCCGCGGGCCATCGCGAGTTCGGCCGCCACCCACCGTCGACGCACCGGCAGCCGATCGGGCATCGCAGGGTCGCGCGAGGCCAGCAGCGGCTCGGCGCGGGCCAACAGCGTTTCGGCGGCGGCGAAGCGCCCGACGCCCAACGCGTCGGCGGCCAGCCCGATGAGTGCGTCGGCGCCGGCCTCGGGATCGCCGGCGGCCAGCGCCAGGGCCCGCCCGTCCCAGCCCCGGGCCAAGGCGTGCCAACCGAGTTGGCGCAGGAACGACGCTCGCGTGCTCATGCCCAACGACACCAGCCGCCCGGCCGGCGCGCTGCGCCGCAACGCCGCGAGGTCGCGGACGGCAGCGCCGTAGCGTCCCTGTCCCCCGGCCGCGACGGCGCGCAGCCACAATTCGGTTGGCGTCGTCGCCGAGGGCAGCGGCCAACTAGCTGGCCGGTCGCCGAAGGCGGCGTCGGCCAACTGCCGCCCAATCAAGGAAGTGTGACGAGTTTCAATCACAATGATGTAGTAAACAGTTTGTGGTCTTCATGTTACCGAATAGTTAATCACTATAGCCCATGGATAAATTTGCCTAATCCGACGTCAGCCCGCTGAGCTGGGAAATCACGGTTCGGTCAACTGCCTGGTAGCACGGCGCGGGTTTCGCATTATCTATCGAAGTGAACGTAAAGTTAATTCTGCTCCAACGGGTACATAGTTTGTCCGGCTAAGTGGCTATTGACGGAAATTCACCGTCGCCCCTAACGTCTACGCATGACGGGTAGTCATCGGTGACCCCACTCCATTTTTAGTCGCATCCAATCGCTTTCACGAACCTGACTCGGGCGGACGGTGCAGAGAGGGAACGAACCAATGCCACAGCCGGAACAGCTACCCGGACCCAACGCCGACATCTGGAATTGGCAACTGCAGGGCGTGTGCCGCGGCGTTGACTCCTCGATGTTCTTCCACCCCGACGGTGAGCGCGGCCGGGCACGCATGCAGCGCGAGCAGCGCGCGAAGGAAATGTGCCGGCAGTGCCCGGTGATCCAGGAATGCCGCTCGCACGCCCTCGAAGTCGGTGAGCCCTACGGGGTTTGGGGCGGTCTGTCGGAGTCCGAGCGCGATCTGTTGCTCAAGGGCGACATCGGGCGCGGGCGCGCCATCCCCCGCTCGGCCTGAGAACGCTCACGGCTCAACGGCCGTAGGGCGTCAACAGCTGTTATCGCCGTTTCGCCGCGGGCTGATGCGGGTAGGTACCGCAAATGAACAAGGCCGCATCTTTTGCGGTCGCGGCGCTCACCGCGACCATCGCACCGCTCGCCGCGTGCTCGAATCAGCAAGGCACTCAGCCCAACACCTCGCCGCTGACCAGTCCGACCTCCGGGGCGGAGCGGCTGACCACCCAACTGAAGACTGCCGACGGCAGTCCGGTCGCCAACGCCACCTTCGAATTCGCCAACGGCTACGCGACGGTCACCGTGGAAGCCGGCCCCAACCAGGTGCTCAGCCCCGGCTTCCACGGCCTGCAAATTCACGCCGTGGGCAAGTGCGAGGCCAATTCGGCCGCGCCGACCGGGGCCTCGACCGGCGACTTCGACTCCGCCGGAGGCGTGTACCAGGCGGCCGATCACACGAGTTACCCTGCCAGCGGCGACCTGACCGCGTTGCAGGTGCGCTCCGACGGTTCGGCGAAACTGGTGACGACCAGTAATGCGTTCACCTCGGCCGACCTGCGCAACAGCTCGGGCACCTCGCTGATCATCCACCAGACGGCGGACAATCTGGGCACCACCGCGCCCACGGGCGAATCGGGCAAGCGGTTGGCCTGCGGTGTGATCGCGGCGTCGTCCGCGACGACGACGTCGTCGTCGACCACCAGCGTCACCACCAGCACCACCACCACCGTCGTGCCACCGGCGTCGACGAGCACCAGCACCAGCACGGTGACGGTCACCAGCACCCCGACCACGACGTCCATGCCGACAACGACCGCGACGACTCCGCAGTACTATCCGCCGGGGCGCTGACGCTCAAGCCACCATGGTAGGAACACCCCCGATCCGCAAGGGAACGGGGGTGTTTCGCTGCCGCGGCACTGCGCTCAGTCTTGGCCCGCAAGGACGGCGGTGGCTTGGATCTCGACGCGCATCGCCGGGCTCGCCAAAGCGGCGACGCCGATGCACGTCCACAGGGGCGCGCGGTCGCCCATGCGCCGGCGGAACTGTTCGACCATGGTGTCCAGGTGATCGCGCCCGATCTGGCCGTCCGCGCCCGGCAGGTGGTACGAGTGCACATGCACCACGTCGCGCCAGGATGCTCCCGCGGCCGCCAGTGTCCGTTCGACATTGTCGAACGCCTGAACCACTTCGTCGCGAACCGATTCGGGATACCGCCAGAGTTCGTCCCACCCTCCTTGACCGGCGGTCTCCACCCGGTCCCCGTACCGAACAACTTGTGAATAGTGGTACTCCCGGAGCTGGTGGTTGCCGTAGCCGGGAGTGACGGAGAAAATCGGCCTACCCATGTGGACCATCTTCGTCGCCGCCGGCGTCGCGGACACTCACGACGCGCTACCCCGCGTGTACGTCGGGCGTGCGGACATGCTCAGGACGGAAACCGCGGCCAACCAAAAGCGCCGGAATCGCCTGCAGCGGACCGAATCCCACGATCCTCGGAACGCGAATCGTGGACAAATCGCCACTCAGATTGGGCGCGACAACGTTGTCCTGCACGAGCACCTGAAAAGCCTGGACGATCCGAGTGGGCAGCTCGCGTCGCCGTTGCACCCTTGCGAGATCGTTGTCGGTCACGCGGCCCTGGCGCAGCGGGGCGCACAAGATGTTGGCCGCGGCCACCGCGTCGGCGACAGCAAGGTTGATGCCGACACCGCCGGCCGGCGACATGGCATGCGCGGCATCACCGATGCACAGCACCCCGGTCCGCCACCACGTATCGAGCCGATCCACCCGCACGTCGAGCTCGCTGGTGTCGTCCCAGGAACTCAAGTCATCGACGTGCTCGCGCAGCCGAGGCTGCGCGGTGACCAGCCGCTCCTTGAACTCCGCCAATGACCCGCCCCGGGGGTTCGAGCCTTTCGGCATCAGATAGGCGACTTGCCAATAGTCGCCCCGGTAGATCATGACCATCAACAGGCCTTTACGGGCCACGCCGAACAGTTCCTCAGGGTCGCCGGGACGCCACTTGAGCCGAAACCACAGCACGTCCATCGGGGAGTGCGCCGCAGCGGTCTGTAGCCCGGCCGCGGCACGCACCGCGGACTTGCGCCCGTCCGCGGCGACGACGAGATCGGCGCGCACCTCCAGATCCGGCGTGCGCACCCCGGTCACCCGATCGCCGTCGAATACCAGGCCGGTGACTTCGGCGTTGCGGACCAGGGTGAATTCCGGGTAAGCCGAGGCCTTTTCGGCGAGGAAGTCGAGAAAGTCCCACTGGGGCATCATGGCGATGTAGGGCTGCCGGAAGCCGAGCCGCTTGAGCACCTTGAAGTTGCCGAAGGTGCGAATCGAACCATCGGTGTCGAAGGCGACGCGGTCGATCTTGGTGTGCGGTAGCCGCAGAAATTCCCCGATGAGGCCCAGCTCGTCCATGATCCGCAGGGTGGTCGGGTGCACGGTGTCGCCGCGGAAGTCGCGCAGGAAGTCGTTGTGCTTCTCCAGGACGACGACCCGGATACCGGCCCGCGCCAGCAAGAGAGCATGAACCATGCCGGCGGGACCGCCGCCGGCAACGCACACCTGGGTCTGCATCACTTGCGCCATGGTTCTGACACTCCTCGTGGAGTATGGATTACGACTGCAGACTACCTCGATTAATGCGGCCGCACCGAGTCGATGGCGAACACCTGCACCTCGGTGGACTTGCCCTTCAAAGCATGGAAACCCCTGTCCCTCAGCCCGATTGGTTGAGATGACAATGCGTCGATGGTCTGCTGGGTGAGCAGGATCGTGTCGCCGGTGGTCTTGGTGAGTTGCTCGACGCGGGCCGCGACGTTGACCGTGTCACCGATCAAGGTGAACTCCAGCTTGCTGCCGCCGCCGATGGTTCCGGCGATCACCTTGCCGGTGTTGATGCCGATGCCGATGCGAAGCTCTCCGCCGAATCGCTCCGTGACCAGACCCTGAATACGTGCGGCGGCGTCCGCCGCGGCGTCGGCATGATGGACAAGATCGTTGGGGGCACCGAAGACGGCCAGCGCACCGTCACCGAGGAACTTGTTCACATGCCCGCCGGCATCGACGACAGCGGGCACCACGATCTCGAACAAGGCGTTGAGGCGAGTCACCGTGTCCTCGGCGGTGTTCGCCTCGGCGAACGGCGTGAAATCGCGGATGTCGACGAACATCACCGTCACCTCGCGCCGCTCCCCGGTGAACACGTCGTCACCCTGCTCGAGCAGCCGCGCCGCCAAAGCGGGATCGACATAGGTGCCGAACGCGCCCTGAAGCCGTTGCCGCTCAGCCAAACCCGCCTGCATCCGGTTGAACGACGCCGCCAGTGCGCCCAAATCATCATCCTGAACCACCGGCAGCCGTTGGCTATAGTCGCCCGCCGCAACACGTTCGGATCCTGCCGCGAGGTCGCGAATCGGCTGCAGCGACGGTGAGAATCCGGCGCCGACCGTAATCGGCACCGCGAATCCGACCGTCAATGCGCCCGCGATTACCGCGCACAGCAGGGGCACTTCAGGCGTGCGGTGAATGACGGCAGCCAGCATGGCCCCGCCCAGTGCGAACGCGAAGGCGCACGCGAGCATGGACACGTTCGACCAGGCCGCGAACGTCGGCCGCGAGCGCGGGAGGTCGTCACCGAGGCCCGTGTCACCGGCGAGGGCCGCCCTGGCTGGTCGCAGCGCCGTCTCCGGGAAGCTGTGCACAGCGATCGCCGCGACGGCGGTTCCGGACGCGGCGCCCAGCACCGCATATTGAATGAGGCGAGATCCAGTAGCCCCGGCCATCGCACCGACTGCGAGGAACTCTACGGCGATCACAATGACGTTGGCGCTCACCGCCCGGGGAGCGGCGGCCCGCGTCCAGGAGTAGGCGGCGTTCAATACCTTTACCTGGTCTGGCTCGTGGCCGGCTGCCCACCGGTCAATGAGGCGGCTGCGCCCCAGGCCGGGAAGGATCATCGCGTACACCAGCACCAGTACGAGGCCGACGGTCATCAAAGCCGCCTGGGCATAGTGATCCGACCTCTCGAACGCGACAACGACCATTGCGAGTACGAGGTAGATCGGCAGCAACGTGGCGACGGTGACCGCGTAGATCACCCACGAGTACCGTCCCGCGTGCCGATTCCACCCCCATTGCCAAATGCGATCCATGGCGCGAGATTAGACGCGCAAAGCCCTCGAGCCGACGAAATCGCCCCCAACTTGCCTTTCAGTTCATGTGAGCCCCGGTCGACGAGCGCCAACCGATCGCGGCC
This sequence comes from Mycobacterium sp. NGS58, assembly GCF_059812385.1. NCBI lineage: Bacteria > Bacillati > Actinomycetota > Actinomycetes > Mycobacteriales > Mycobacteriaceae > Mycobacterium > Mycobacterium sp. NGS58. The sequence continues at coordinate 27,083 of NZ_JCALCO010000007.1, forward strand.
CGCGGGTGTGGGTGATCAGGCGTCCCAGCTTGTCAGGTCGCGGGCTGGGATGCCGTTGCTCTCGCAGTAGCTGATGTAGCGCTCGACGGACGTCGTGTGGTTTTCCTGCCACAAGATCGTGTTGTTCTCATCGATGAACAGAAGCTCGCCGACGATGAAGAAGAACACCTCGGTGTCCTCCAAGCTCTCCGGGGTGTGGCGGGAGCCAGACACCTCATAAACGGTGTCGCCCGCGCGGGAGACCCAGTTGTTTTCCCTGTAGCGCCACGCACCGGTGACGGTATGCCCGACCAACGATTCCCGTGTGGTAGTGGGCGGCCAACTCCAGTCCGGCCGGAAACTTCATCGAGACGACGATCTCGCCGCGGACCGGGTCGACCTTCCAGTACTTCAGGAACACTTGGTCGCTGAGCGGGGTGAACGGAATCCAGGGGTTGTCGGCGCCGCTCATGTAGTTGACGTCGAGCTCTTGCAGTGTCTGCATCGGGGTTGCCTCGGTTCGTGGCTGGTGGCCAGTCGGCCAACTGCCGAAAACGGTAGGGGCGGCCGCGGTGAATTCCTTGGCGCGCGGCGCCAACGTTGGCGTCCCGGTTTGTACTGCCGTCACAGTCCGAAGTCACGTGACGGTCTGGCGGCTGCGGCGCTCATGAATCAGCCCCGGCAGCAGTAGCAGCGCCACCGCGAGGTCGATGCTCTCGGTGTCGATGCTGCGACCGAGGATCATCTGGGCCTGATCGACGCGGTAGCTAATGGTATTGGGATGCACGGTGAGTCGGCGCGCGGCGCGGGCCCGGCTGCGGTTCTCTTGCAAATACACCGACAACGTCGTCGCAACCCGGTCCCGGTCGCGTGAGGGAACTACTCGAGCTGACTTCGCGACTGCATTCCGGCATGCTCGACCGGCACCGTCCATTGTGGGAGTCACACGTCATCGAGGGGCTCAACGACGGACGCTTCGCGGTATACACCAAGATTCATCATGGTCTTGTCGACGGGATAGCGACGATCAACCTTCTTCAGGGGTCGCTCAGCGCGGATGCACGCGACCAAGAGATCCGTGCGCCATGGGGATTGGCGAATCGCGCTGACGATCGCCCCGGCGCGTCGTCGCGGCTGCAGACGCTGGCGGGTGCCATCAAATCGGTCCCGCGCCTTGGCGTCTCGATGCTGGGCTTGGCGCGCTCTGCCCTGCTCGAACAACAATTGACATTGCCGTTTCGGGCACCCAGCACCATGCTGAACGTCCCGATCGGCGGTGCTCGGCGCTGCGTCGCCCAGTCCTGGCCGCCGCAACGCATCAAAGACGTCAAGAACGCCGCCGGCGCCACCGTCAACGACGTCGTACTCGCAATGTGCGCCGGAACTCTGCGCGCCTACCTCACCGATCACAACGCGCTGCCCGGAAAGCCCTTGGTGGCAATGGTTCCGGTGAGCCTACGGACCACTGACGACGCCGCAGGGGGCAACGCGGTGTCAGCGGTACTGGCCAATCTTGCCACGCATATCGACGATCCCGCCCAGCGTCTGGCTGCGATCAGCGAATGCATGCGGAACAACAAGGCCGTCATCGCCCAGCTGCCGAGGCCGCAGGCGATAGCGTTGGGGATGATGTTGCTCTCGCCGGTCGCCCTGGGCGGAGTGACGGGAGCCGCCATCAAGCCACCGCCCTTCAACGTGTGCATCTCCAACGTCCCGGGTGCCCGAAGCCCGCTGTACACGAAGGGCGCTCGGCTTCAAGGCAGCTATCCGATGTCCATCGCAGCCAACGGCCAGGCGCTCAACATCACGTTGGTGGGAAGTGGCGACAGCCTCGACCTCGGCCTGGTGGGCTGCCGCCGCGCCGTGCCGCACCTGCAGCGCCTGTTGGCCCACCTGGAGACATGCTCAAAGACCTGGAGCAAGCCGTCGGGGTATGACGGGTCCATCCCCCGGCTTCGGCGACTCAGCCCTGGCGATGCGAAGGCGCGACCGCTGGGTCGAGGCCGAAAAGCTGTGTGGGTGTCGACTTTCCCTTTAGGGCGTGAGACCCCCTGTCCGTCAGCCCGGTCGGCTGAGCTGGCAACGCGTCGACGGTCTGCTGGGTGAGGAGGATCTTGTCGCCGGTGGTCTTGGTGAGTTGCTCGACGCGGGCCGCGACGTTTACCGTGTCACCGATCAAGGTGAACTCGAGTTTTACTCCGCCGCCGATGGTTCCGGCGATCACCACGCCGGTGTTGATCCCGATGCCGATCCGAAGCGCGCCGTCGAAACGCTCGGCGACGAGGCGATGGATCAGCACCGCTGCGCTCACCGCCGCACCCGCGTGATCGGGGAGATCGTTGGGGGCGCCGAACACAGCGAGTGCGCCGTCCCCGAGGAACTTATTGACGTGGCCCCCGGTGTCGACCACGGTGGGAACCACTATCTCGAACAATGCATTGAGCCGCGCGACGGTGTCCTCAGCGCTGTTGGCCTCGGCGAACGGAGTGAAGTCGCGGATGTCGACGAACATCACGGTCACCTCGCGGCGCTCGCCGGTGAAGACGTCGTCGCCCTGCTCGAGCAGCCGCGCCGCCAAGGCCGGGTCGACGTAGGTGCCGAACGCGGCCTGAAGTCGTTGCCGCTCAGCCAAACCCGCCTGCATCCGGTTGAACGATGCCGCCAGCGCACCCAGGTCATCGTCCTGGACCACTGGCAAGCGCTGCGAATAGTCGCCAGCCGCGACACGTTTGGTCCCTTCGGCGAGGTCGCGAATAGGTCGGAGAGAGGGCGCGACGATGCCGCCTACGGTGATCGGCACCGCCAAGACTGTCCAAAAACATCCGATTGCAACGAAGAGCACCGGGACCTCACTGGCCCTACGCAGCACGACCGCCAGCATCGCGCCCCCGACGGCGAAGGTGAACAAAGAGCCCAACATGGACAGGTTCAGCCACGCGGCAAATGTCGGACGAGAACGAGGAAGCGTGTCGCCGAGCCCCGTATCCCCGGCCAAGGCGGCCCTGACGGGTCGCAATGCTCCCTGCACAGAGGTGTGCACACCGATCAGCGCCATGGCGATTCCCAAAGCCGCGCCCAGAATCCCGTACTGGAATACCCGCGGCCCGCCGGCCCCGGAAATCCCACCGACAACCATCAAAAGCATTGCGGTCCAAGCTGGTTCAAACGCCAGTGTTCGAACTCCCGCCGCGCGAGTCCAGGTGTACGTGTCCTGCAGTGCTTTCACACAATCGACCTCACGGCCGGCGGCCCACTTTTGCGCCATGCGGAGCAGTGGGCTACTGGGACGAATCACGACGAACGCGTTCAGCGCCACGGCGGCACTGGTGACGACGGCCGCCTCGGTGTAGTGATTCGACTTCTCGAAGGCGAGCACAAGAAACGAGAGAAGGAGGTAGACGAGCAACATCGGGCCGAACACGATTGACCAGACGACCCACGAGTACCTCGATCCGTGCCGATCCCACGCCCACTGCCAGATGCGGTCCATGCCTAAAACAAAACACCCCCGGTCGCGTGAACCGGGGGTGTTTCGCCTAGCAATTCTTAGTGGTGGTGATGATGACCGTGGCCGTGGCCATCTTCCTGATCGGCCGGCTTGTCGACGACCACCGTTTCGGTGGTGAGGACCATCCTGGCCACCGAGGCCGCATTGAGCACCGCCGAACGGGTGACCTTCACCGGGTCGATGACGCCGTCGGCGATCAGGTCGCCGTAAGTCAGCTTGTCCGCGTTCAGCCCGTGCCCGTTGGGCAGCTCGGTCACCTTGTGCACCGCCACCGCGCCGTCGAGCCCGGCGTTGGTGGCGATCCAGTACAGGGGTGCCGCCAACGCCTCGGAGAAGACGTCGACGCCCAGTGCCTGATCGCCGCTCAGGGACTTGCGGAGCTTTTTCAGCGCCTCGCGGGTCTGCAGCAGTGCCGAGCCGCCGCCCGCGACGATGCCTTCCTCGACAGCCGCTTTCGCGGCCGCGACGGCATCCTCGACGCTTTCCTTGCGTTCCTTGAGCGCGGTCTCGGTGGCCGCTCCGACCTGGATCACGGCCACGCCGCCGGCCAGCTTGGCCAGCCGCTCCTGCAGCTTCTCGCGGTCCCAGTCGGAGTCGCTCGCCTCGATCTCGGCGCGCAGCTGCTTGATGCGGTTGGCCACCGCATCCTTGGGGCCGCCACCGTCGACGATGACGGTGTCGTCCTTGCTGACCACCACGCGGCGGGCCGAGCCCAGCACATCCGTGCCGACTTCGCGCAGCAGCAGGCCCGCGTCGGGGTTGATCACCTGGCCGCCGGTCACCACCGCCAGATCCCCGAGGAACGCCTTGCGCCGGTCGCCGAAGAACGGCGCCTTGACCGCGACGGCCTTGAGCGTCTTGCGGATGGAGTTGACGACCAGGGTCGCCAGCGCCTCGCCCTCGATGTCCTCGGCGATGATCAGCAGCGGCTTGCCCGATTCGGCCACCTTCTCCAGCATGGGCAGCAGGTCGGGCAGCGAGCTGATCTTGTCCTGGTGCAACAGGATCAGCGGGTCGTCCAGGACGGCCTGCTGGGAGTCGAAGTCGGTGACGAAATACGCCGACAGGAAACCCTTGTCGAAACCGACGCCTTCGGTGAACTCGAGCTCGGTGCTCAGCGTCGAGGATTCTTCGACGCTCACCACTCCGTCGGCGCCGACCTTGGTCATCGCCTCGCCGACCAGCTCGCCCAACAACTGGTCGCGCGACGACACGGTCGCCACCTGCGCGATCGCGTCCTTGCCGGAAACCGGGGTGGCCGACGCCAGCAGCGCCTCGGACACCGCGTCGGCGGCCTTGCTGATTCCCGCGCCCAGTTCGATGGGGTTGGCGCCGGCCGCGACCAGCCGAAGGCCGCCCTTGACCAGCGCCTGCGCCAGAACGGTCGCGGTGGTGGTGCCGTCGCCCGCTACATCGTTGGTCTTGGTCGCCACCGACTTCACCAGCTGGGCGCCCAGGTTCTCGAACGGGTCTTCCAGGTCTATCTCACGCGCGACGGTCACACCGTCGTTGGTGACGGCCGGGCCGCCGAATGCCTTGGCCAGCACCACATGCCGGCCCCGCGGCCCGAGGGTCACCCGCACCGCGTCGGCGAGCGTGTTCACGCCCGCCTCGATGGCGCGCCGCGCTGTCTCGTCGTACTCAATGATCTTGCTCATCAGGCTCCTTGTTTGAATGGTGGCGACCCGCTTCGCCCGGCTTCGCCGCGCTTGCGATCGCCACTAGCCCCAAACGCATGCCGCCCCGGAAATCACCCGCGCAGGACGCGGGGATCGCCGGGGCGGAACACGGTTCTTACTTGGAGACGACAGCCAGCACGTCGCGTGCCGACAGGATCAGGTACTCCTCGCCGCCGTACTTGATCTCGGTGCCGCCGTACTTGCTGTAGATGACGGTGTCGCCTTCCGAGACGTCCAGCGGGATGCGCTTTGCGCCGTCGTCGTCCCACCGGCCGGGGCCGACTGCGACGACGGTGCCTTCCTGCGGCTTCTCCTTGGCGGTGTCAGGAATGACCAGACCAGACGCGGTCGTGGTCTCGGCCTCGTTGGCCTGCACGAGAATCTTGTCCTCGAGTGGCTTGATCTTCACCTTCGCCACGATTGGAGCCCTCCAGTGTTTGGGTCGGGTCCGGGGGTCCCCGGACCGGAGTTGACGGCCGGTACGGGTTGGCCCCGAACCTTCCGAGTTATCAGGTGTTCGGCATCCGTCCGTGCCCGAGCGCCGTCGTCGCGGGTGCCGACACAGGGCTTGGCCGATTGCCACCTAGCACTCTATACACGAGAGTGCTAGCACTCAAGGGCGGCCCGTTGCTTCCCCTGAGATCGAGGTCGTCACGGCGAGTCGCCTTGCTCAAATCGGCCGAAGTGAATAATTGATCCGTGCACTCGCGCATCGGGCGCGCCGTTGGCGCCGCCGTCGCTATAGCGAACATCATGGCGTTCCCCGCGGTCTGTGCCGGGGTGGCCCACGCCGACCCGAACGGCCAGATGTACGGCAACCCCCAGGCCGCCGCGCCCTACTGGCGCTATCAGATCGGCGAAGACTGCGGCTTGATGGCCGTCGCCGACGTGGTCGGCCAAGTCACCGGCAAAGAACCCAGCCAGGTCGGCATCGAGCTACGCGGCGTGTTCACCAGAAGCGAAGTCCACCACGGCGGTGTCTACTTTTTCGACGGCACCTCCCCGCAAGACATGGTTCTGCTGCTGAGCAAGTACGGTGTCCAATCCCAGCTGACGACGGGCAACACCTTGCAGGGAATGGAGCAGGACCTGGCCGGCGGCCGCAAGGTGATCGCGGCGATCAACGCCGAAACCATCTGGAACTACCCGCAGGGTCAGGGACAGCGGACCAACGCCGATCACGCCGTCGTCGTCACCGGCGTCGACACCCGCAACAACATCGTTCACCTCAACGACAGCGGCACACCCAACGGCCGCAACGAGCAGATCCCCTTGGGCACCTTCACCCGGGCCTGGGCTACGAGCAACAACCTGCTCATCATCGCCTAGGCCACCTGCCCGCGAACCACCGGCAACCCAGGATCGCTGGGCACGTCCAACGGCGACTGCGGCGCCCCGGCGGCCACCAGGTGCGCGGCGAAGGACGCGATCATCGCCCCGTTGTCGGTGCACAGTCTGGGCTTGGGGATCCGCAGGACGAGTCCGGCCGCCGCGCTGCGCTGCTCAGCCAGCTCGCGCAACCGCGAATTCGCGGCGACCCCGCCCGCGATGAGCAGGTTCTGCACGCCCAGATCCGTGGCCGCGCGCACCGCCTTTTTGGTCAGCACGTCGGCGACGGCCTCCTGGAACCCCGCCGCGATGTCGGCGTTCACCGCATCCGGGTGGCTTTCCAAGTAGCGCGCGACGGCCGTCTTGAGCCCGGAGAAGCTGAACGCGTACGGGTCGTCGCGCGGCCCGCTCATGCCGCGGGGGAAGGCGATGGCGTCGCGATCACCGGTACGGGCCAGCTCGTCGAGGACCCTGCCGCCCGGATAGCCCAGCCCGAGCAGCCGCGCCACCTTGTCGTACGCCTCGCCGGCGGCGTCGTCGACGGTGCTGCCCAGCTCGACGATCGGTTCGCCGAGCGAACGCACATGCAGCAGGTGGGTGTGGCCGCCGGAGACCAGCAGCGCCACACACTCGGGCAGCGGCCCGTGCTCGTAGACGTCGGCGGCCAGATGTCCGCCCAGATGGTTCACCGCGTAAAAGGGCACACCCCACGCGGCCGAATACGCTTTGGCCGCTGCGACTCCCACCAGCAGGGCGCCCGCCAGCCCGGGGCCGATGGTGGCCGCGACGACGTCGGGCTTTTCCATTCCGGCGGTCGACAGCGCGCGGCGCATGGCGGGCCCCAGCGCCTCCAGGTGCGCGCGCGAGGCGATCTCGGGAACCACGCCGCCGAACCGCACGTGTTCGTCGACGCTGGACGCAACCTCGTCGGCCAGCAGCGTCACCGTGCCGTCGCCCTCCAGCCGCGCGATGCCGACTCCCGTTTCGTCGCAGGAGGTTTCGATCGCGAGGACGTTTGTCATGTGGCCTCCCTGCGCATCGTGTACGCGTCGGCGCCGCTGACCCGGTAGTAGCGGCGGCGCAGGCCGATCTGCTCGAACCCGACGCTGGTGTACAACCCGATGGCCGCCTCGTTGTCGGTGCGGACTTCCAGGTACACGGCGCCGCCGTCGGCGAACCTCAGCAGCTCCTCGAGCAGCCGGCGGCCGATCCCCCGGCCCTGGTAGGCGGGATCCACACCGATGGTGTGCACCTCGTACTCGTAGGGCGGGGTACGGCCCAGCCGCGAGATACCGGCATAGCCGACCAGCATGTCGCCGATCCGCGCGCCGACGTAATGGTTGTGGGCACTGGCCAATTCGCGGTGAAACGCCGCCGCGGGCCAGGGATCGTCGCCTTCGAAGAGCTGCGCCTCCAGCTCCGCACAACGCCCCGCGTCGGCCCGGGTCAGGTCGCCGAGGGTCACGGCCTCGCTGTGGGCGGTCATCGGCGCGTCGCCAACGGTTTGGCATCGGGCCGGCGCAGATACAGCGCAACCAGCGGCTCCGGTTCGATGAGCCAATCAGCCACCGCCGCAACCAATCCGGCCGGCGTTGGGCAGCTCGGCTCGGACACCGGCAAGCCGAACAGGGTGGCGTGTTCGGGTGAGCCGGCGACGGCCGCGGCGGTACCCGGGTCGACGTCGGCCGCGGCGTTGACGGCCGGTCCGTGGGTGCGTACGCCGTCGCGATAGCGGGCCCAGTAGACCTCGCGCCGGCGGGCGTCGGTGACCACCAACGTGTCTCCGGTCGTTCGCACGCCGATGGCGTCCAGGCTGCACACACCGTGCACCGGGATGTCCAGCGCGTGCCCGTAGGCGGCGGCGGTGGCCATTCCGGCCCGCAAACCGGTGAAGGGCCCCGGGCCGCAACCCACCACGACGGCATCCAGATCGGCCATGGTCAGTCCCGCATCGCCCAGGGCCGCAACGGCATTCGGGGTGAGGCATTCGGCGTGGGCCCTGGCGTCGACGGTAACCCGCTCGGCGAGCACGCACAGGTCTTCACGGCGTACGATCCCGGCCGTCACGGCCGGCGTGGAGGTGTCGAGGGCCAGGACGATGCTCATGAAAGAGCCTCGTGGTCGGTGCTGCCGGCCCACCGCCAGGTCGCGATTCGCACGTCGGATCCGGTGACGCGCTCGAGCCGGATGTCCAGATGGCGTTCGGCCAGCCGCTCGACCAGCCCCTCGCCCCATTCCACCACGACGACAGCGTCGTCGAGATCGCTGTCCAAGTCCAGCGAATCGAGTTCGCCGAGTAGGTCGGCGCCCTCATGGCCGGTGTGGTCGAGCAACCGGTACATGTCGACGTGAATCATGGTCGGTGTGCCGGGGCGCCGCGGCGGATGTACCCGCGCCAGCACGTACGACGGTGAGGTGACCGGCCCGTCGACATCCATCGCCGCAGCAATTCCCTTGGCCAGCACCGTTTTTCCCGCACCCAGCGGGCCGGAGAGTATCACCACGTCACCCGCACACAATTGTTGCCCCAGCCGCGAGCCCAGCGCCCGGGTGTCCTCGACGCGCTCCAGCGTCGCGGTGCCCGCCGCCTCAACCACGGCGCCGCAACCTTTCTCGCATCCGCCGCATCCGCAGCGCGACCTTGCCGGGGGTGGCCCGCCTGACCAATCGGACCAGCCCGCCATTGATGGCTTCGGGCTTGTCCAGCAGCGCCAGATGGCTGGCCCCGGCGACGATGACCAGCTCGGACTGCGGCAGGCTGGCGGCCATTTTTCGTGAATACTCGTCCGGGGTGAGCAGGTCGTGGTCGCCGCATGCGATCAGGGTCGGGATGCGCAGCAGCGTCCACAGCCCGGCGGTCTCGTCGTGCTTCTCCAACGCGTCCAGGAAGCCCACCATGGTGGGGATCGGGGTGCTGTTCATCATGCGCTGGGAAAACGCGTCCAGGCTCCGGCTGACCTGCAGGTCGCTGTAGGAGGCGGCCCGTAGCACCGGGCCGATCAACGACCGGGACACGTTGCGGCCGCGGTGCATCAGCTTCGGTGCGGATCGCGCCGCGACCCGGACCGCTTCCAGCGCAGGGTTTTTGAGTATCTCGCCCAGTGGCGACCTCGAAACCCCCTCCGCCGCCGAGGAGATTATCGCGGCGCCCACGACCCGGCGCCCGTACTGTTCGGGGAACTGGCGGGCATGCGACAACACCGTCATGCCGCCCATCGAGTGGCCCACCAGCACGATCATTCCACGCGGTGCCACCACGTTCAGCACGGTTTGCAGGTCCCTGCCGAGTTGGGTCAGCGTGTAGGTCTCGGGATCGGCCTCGCCGGATCTGCCGTGCCCGCGCTGGTCGTAGAAGACCATCCGGGTATCGGGCCCCAACTGTCCGGGCAGCCGCGTGCGCTGAAAATGAAAGGCACCCATCTGCAAACAGAATCCGTGCACGAACACCAGGGTCAGCGGTGCATCGGCCGGACCGGCTTCGCGGACCGCCAGCGGTATCCCGTCGGGAGTGGTCACCACGCGGCTGATGTCGTCCTCGAGCCTGTTGAAATCCTCATGGGCGTACGGGTCTTCGGCCGTGGCACGCTGGGTCATCGACCGGCGGGCCGAGGCTCCGATGATGGTGGCGACGGCCGTCACCCCCGCGCCTCCCGCAAGCCAGGCCCTACCCTTGCGGCGCCTGCGGGATTCCTCAGGACTCAACGGTTCGCGCCTCGCGGTAGGTCCTGGTGATCCGGCCTCGGGGGCTGGTCACCACTTCGTAGTGGATAGTGCCGAGGAGATCCGCCCAATCCTGCGCCGTGGGTTCACCACTGATGCCCGGCCCGAACAGGATCGCCTCGTCACCTTCGGCCACATCGGTGCGTCCGGGCCCGAGATCGACGACGAACTGGTCCATGCAGATTCGCCCGACGCCCGGTCGCCGCTTGCCGTTGATCAACACCTCCAGCCGACCGCCCAGTGACCGGAAGACGCCGTCGGCATAGCCGACCGGAATCAGGGCGAGGTTGGTGTCGCGCTGCGCGGTCCAGGTGTGGCCGTAGGACACGCTCTCCCCCGCGCCGATCGGCTTCACCAAGGCCACAGTACATTTCACCGTCATCGCCGGCACCAGACCCATGTCGCCGCGCTCGGGCACCGGGCTCAGCCCGTATATCGCGATGCCGGGGCGCACCATGTCGAAGGCCAGGTCCGGGCGGGACATCGTGGCCGACGAGTTCGACAGGTGTGCCACGTCGAACCGCACGCCCTGATCGCGCGCCTGGGCCAGCATGTCGCTGAATCGTTTCCCCTGAAGGTTGTTCACGGGGTTGGCGGGCTGGTCGGCGTACACCATGTGCGACATCAGCCCCCGCAGCACGACGGCCTCCTCGGCGGCGGCCCGGCGCAGCGCGGTCAGCATCGCGGGGTATTGCCCGGGCGGTACCCCGTTGCGGTTCAGCCCGGTGTCGACCTTGACCGTCACCGTCGCGGTCCGGCCGGTGCGGCGCGCGGCCTCCAGCAGCTCGTCGAGCTGACGTTCCGACGACACCGCGATCTGAATGTCGGCCAGCAGCGCCGGCCCGAAGTCGATGCCGGGCGGGTGCAGCCAGGCCAGCACCGGCGCGGTGATTCCGGCCGCGCGCAGCGCCAGACCCTCGGCGACGGTGGCGACACCCAACTCGGTGGCCCCCCCGGCCAGCGCTGCGCGCGCCGTCTGGGCGGCGCCGTGGCCGTAGCCGTCGGCCTTGACCACGGCCATCACCTGCGCGTCGCCGGCCTGCTCGCACAGCAGCCGCACGTTGTGTTCAATCGCGCCCAGGTCGACCAGGGCCTCGGCGAGGACACCCGGTGTCAGGGATATCGGCGTAACGGCCAACTAAGTCGCGCTCCCACTCGTGAATCTGTCAGTTCGCAGCAGCCATTGTCCCAGAACGGGAGGGCCACCCCGGGCCCGCGTGACAAGCCGGCGTGACAGGCCTCAGTGCGCGAAGTGTTCGGCCCGGTAATGTCCGCCCGGCTTGATCTTGTCCAGCGAGGCCAGCGCGCTGCGGGCGTCGTCGTGCAGGGCGCGGGCCAGGTCGGCGGACAGGCCCTCACGCACCACGATGCGCAGGACCGAGATGTGGGTGGCGTTGTCGGGCATGGTGTAGGCCGGCACCTGCCAGCCGTAGCCGCGCAGCTCATGGGAGACGTCGAACTCGGTGTAGCCGCGGTCCTTGGCGAGCCGGAAGCTGACCACCGGGATGGCCGAACCGTCGGAGATCAACTCGGCATGCTCGCCGGTCCGCAGCTGTTCACCCAGCCACCGCGCGGTCGACGACAGCGTCTGCATCACCTGCGTGTAGCCCTCGCGGCCCAGCCGCAGGAAGTTGTAGTACTGGCCGACCACCTGGTTGCCGGGCCTGGAGAAGTTCAGCGTGAAGGTCGGCATGTCGCCGCCGAGGTAGTTCACGTGGAACACCAGGTCCTCGGGCAGGTACTCCTTGCTGCGCCACACCACGAACCCGACGCCCGGGTAGGTCAGCCCGTACTTGTGGCCGCTGACGTTGATCGAGACCACCCGGGGCAGCCGGAAGTCCCACTTCAGTTCGGGATGCAGGAAGGGCACCACAAACCCGCCGCTGGCGGCGTCGACATGGACCGGAACGTCCACCCCGCCCCCGGCGGCCAGCTTGTCCAGCGCCGCGCAGATCTCGGCGATCGGTTCCAGCTCGCCGGTGTAGGTGGTGCCCAGGATCGCCACCACCCCGATGGTGTCCTCGTCGACGGCGTCGACGACCTGCTCGGGCGTGATGACGTAGCGCCCCTCCTCCATCGGCAGGTAGCGCGGTTCGACGTCGAAGTAGCGGCAGAACTTCTCCCAGACCACCTGGACGTTGGAGCCCATCACGAGGTTCGGGGTGCGTCCCTTCCAGTCCTTGCCCACCTTCTCGCGCCACCGCCACTTCATCGCCAGACCGCCGAGCATCACCGCCTCGCTGGACCCGATCGTCGACACTCCCGTGGCGCTCGACGGGTCGTCGTCGCGCAAGCCGTCGGCGTGGAAGAGGTCGGCCACCATGCACACGCAGCGCTGCTCGATGGCCGCGGTCGCCGGGTACTCGTCCTTGTCGATCATGTTCTTGTCGAACGTCTCGGCCATCAGCCGCCCGGCCTGAGGATCCATCCAGGTGGTGACGAAGGTGGCCAGGTTGAGTCGCGAGCTGCCGTCGAGCATCAGCTCGTCGTGGATGAAGCGGTAGGCGGCGTCCGGGTCCATCGACTCGTCGGGCATCCGCAGCGCCGGCACCGGCGCGGTGAACAGGCGACCCGTATACGCCGGGGCGATGGAATGCGCGGGCATGGAAGGGTGTTGGGGCACAACGAGTTCCTTTCTGAAGGTCTGCTGCTACAGGGCCGCTAGGGCGGCTCGGATGTGCGGCACCATGCGCGATGCCGAGGTGGGCGCTTCGCCGGGGCCCGGGTCAGCGGCCGACAGGGCCGCCGCGCGTGCGTGCACGAAGGCCGCGGCGGCCGCCGCCTCGGCCGGCGGCAACCCCGACGCGAGCAGGGCGCCGATCATGCCGGACAGCACGTCACCGGAGCCGGCGGTGGACGCCCACGACTGCCCCGCGGGATTGAGGTAGACCGGGCCGCCCGGATCGGCGATGACCGTGACATTGCCCTTGAGTAATACCGTGGCGCCGAACGCGTCGGCCAGCTTGCGGCACGCACCGACCCGGTCATCACCGGGTGGATTACCCGCCAGCCGGGCGAATTCACCCGCGTGCGGGGTCAGCACCGTCGGCGCGGTGCGGTTGGCCACCAGGTCGGGATGGGCCGCCAGGATCGTCAGCCCGTCGGCGTCCACGATCACGGGCAGGTCGGTTTCCAGCGCGAACCACAACGCCGCGGCCCCGGTGTCGTCGGTGCCCAATCCCGGCCCGACGATCCAGGACTGCACCCGTCCGGCGGAGGCGGGGGTGGGTGACGCGATCACCTCGGGCCAGTGCGCGAGCACCTCGCGGTGCGCGCTGCCGGCGTAGCGGACCATGCCGGAGGTCGCCGCGACGGCGGCGCCGGTGCACAGCACTGCGGCGCCCGGATAGGTCGACGAGCCGGCCATCACGCCGGTGACGCCCTGGGTGTACTTGTCGTCGTGCGGCCCCGGCACCGGCCAGCGGGCGGCCACGTCGGCGGCCTCGAAGCCGAACACGTCCGTGCCGGGCAGATCGAGCCCGATGTCGATCAGCCGCACCCGTCCGCAGTCGGCGAGCGCGTGCACGGGTTTGAGCCCGCCGAAGGTGACGGTCAGCGCGGCGTGCACCGCGGGACCGGTGATCGCCCCGGTCGCCGCGTCGATCCCGCTGGGGATGTCGACCGCGATCACCGGAATTCTCGCGTCGTCGACGGCGGCGAACACCTCGGCAGCGGCGGGTCGCAGCGCCCCGGAGCCGGAAATGCCCACCACCCCGTCGATGACGAGATCGGTTGTCGGCGAGACGCTTTCGACGATTTGTCCGCCGGCCCGCCGAAACGCCGCCAGGCCCTTGCGATGGGTGCGCTCGGGGTTCAGCAGAATCGCGTCGGCGCCGGCGCCGCGACGGCGCAGGAAGGTGGCCGCCCACAGCGCGTCACCGCCGTTGTCCCCGGAGCCGACGACCGCACACACGCGTCGCCCGGCTACCCCACCGGTGCGGGCGGCCAACTCGCGGATGATCTCGGTGGCCAGCCCATAGGCCGCGCGCCGCATCAGCGCACCGTCGGGCAGGCTGGCCAGCAGGGGCGCCTCGGCCTGGCGGATCGCGTCTACGGAGTAGTAATGCCGCATCAGAGTCAGATTACGTGTCGCCGTCGCGGTGGACGGCGACGCTCCGATCGGCGGAGCCCACGGCGACCCGCACCGCTTCAAAGTGGCTTGGCGCCCACTGTCTTTCGGTGCGGGCCGGTGCCGGCATCAGGCCGAGGTCTCCGGTGGCACATTGCGGCGCGCCATGGCCCGCAGGCGCGCGGGGCTCAACGGGCTGCTGCGTTTGGAGCGCGTGCGAGTCAACGGGTAGAAGCACAAGCCAATCAGGATCGAGGTGAAGTGCCCGATCGCGGTGAAGTTCAATTCGTTGCCCATCGTGATCAGCGGGAAACCGAAGATGATGAACAACACCCCGAGATATCCCCAGCGCCACGGCCGGATGATGTGGTAGCTCAACACGGCCATCACGCCGACGAGGAAATAGCTGACCCCGATGTCGCGGGCGTGCACCAGCCGCTGCGGGGCGTCATGGTCCTCGATCGCAAAGTAGAGGATGCCTTCGCTGATGTAGGTGGCAAGGATGTGTGAGCTCAATCCCACAGTGAGCCAGCGGAGCTGGCCGAGCCAGTGTTCGGCCGGCGCGAGAAACAGCGTGAACAGCAGCAGGTAGGGCTCGAAATTTTTGCCGTCGATCCACAGCAGGCTGGCGAACAGGACGCCGAGCGGGTCGCTGCCCAACTCGTGAATGTTGGTGGAGCGATGCAGCAGTACCGAATGCAGCTCCCGGCCGGTGAGATGGGTCTGGATGAACGTCGTGATCATCAGCACCAACAGCCAGCAGTAGGTCAGTGGCGCGCTGATGACGAAATGCCAGACCACCAGCGTCATGCTGCGCACTCGACTGCGAACCGATGGACCCGCCACGCCATCAACCTTCGCACGAGTGGCGGGGCCGTCGGACGACTTCGGCGGCAAACACGCCGCCGGCGACGGGTTACTTCGCCGGCGTGGGGGCCGGATCCGTCGGCGGGGGGGCGGCCACCGGGTTCAAATGCCGCCACCAGCAGCTGATGTAGAGAATCATCGAGACCGCCAGCGCGACCAGCACCCAGATGACGACGGTGATATCAACCCAGCTGCCGAACGGCGGCGAGCCGGGTAGCGCGTTTCGCAGGGGCACCACCGCGAACAGCATGGCCGCGTACCACGTCGTCATCGGTGGCTGAAACGGCCGCCGGTCGCGCGCGGTCTGAATCGCCACGACCAGCGCCAGACTGGCGATCGTGATGAGCACGCCGAGGATAACGATGGCGAACGCCGCGGTGCTCAGCGAGCGCCGCACATTCAGTCGGTACGGACCGTCTGCCTGGGATCGGGCGGCGGATAGGTGCCACCCCGAAAGGTGATCGACGAAGGTGACCGGCACGTGGTCGGGCGCCCGGTCGGTGTCGGGCCCGTAGAAGATTTCGACTTCGATCGGCCCCGAGCGGTATTGATCGAAGGGCCAGCGCTCGATCTGGCCCGCGATGGTCAGCGGGACGGCCATCAGGCCGGGAAGCATGCCCTTGGTCCAGGTATGCCGGGATGGCATCGCGGCGGACCTGACCCGCAGACTGAGATCGTCCTTGAGGTGGTGGGTTTTCGGGTCCAGCAACGCCGATCCGGGATTGAACGCCAGGTTGACGGCGAGCACGCTGTTGTTGGACTGGATGTCTTCGACGTTGATCGTCGCCGACGGCTTGTCGCCGTCGCCAGTCTGGGCGGCAACCTCCAGACGCCGGCCGGTTCCGTTCTGCGCGTACATCGCGACCGCTACCACGTATGCCGCGAGGACCAGGACGATGAGACCAACGACGCCGTATTTCGTGCCGGCCGATCGCATAGTTCCTCCCGTACGGACTTCACCCCAACCCACCTGCCGCAAATGCTGCCCCAGGGCAATGTAATGGATCGGCCGGATGTCCGCCGGTGATACGGCGAAGAAGCGGCGCGAGCTATGCGCGCCTATTCAACGGTGACGGACTTGGCCAGGTTTCGCGGCTTGTCGACGTCGTAGCCGCGGGCCTGTGCCACCGACGCGGCGAACACCTGCAACGGGATGGTCGACAGCAGAGGCTGCAGAAGCGTTGACACAGAGGGGATTTCGATCAGGTGGTCGGCGTACGGGCGCACGGTGTCGTCGCCTTCCTCGGCGATGACGATGGTTATCGCGCCGCGCGCCTGGATCTCGCGGATGTTGGACAACAACTTGGCGTGCAGCACGGCCGACCCCTTGGGGGACGGCATGATCACGATGACCGGCAGATCGTCTTCGATCAGCGCGATGGGGCCGTGCTTGAGTTCGCCGGCGGCGAATCCCTCGGCGTGCATGTACGCCAATTCCTTCAGTTTCAGCGCACCTTCCAGCGCCACCGGGTATCCGACGTGGCGCCCCAAGAACAGCACCGTTGGGGACTGGGCGAATTGATAGGCCAATGCGGCCACCGGCTTGATCGTCGCGATCACCCGCGCGACGAGGTCCGGCATCGCTTCCAGCTCGTGGTATTCGCGTTCCACCTCGTCGGGGTACTTGGTCCCGCGGGCCTGCGCCAGCGCCAGCCCGACCAGATAGTTGGCGGCGATCTGCGCCAGGAACGTCTTGGTCGAGGCCACCCCGATCTCCGGGCCGGCGCGGGTGTACAGCACGGCGTCGCACTCGCGCGGAATCTGCGAGCCGTTGGTGTTGCAGATCGCCAAGACCTTGGCCTTCTGCTCCTTGGCGTGCCGGACCGCTTCGAGGGTGTCCGCGGTCTCGCCGGACTGCGAGATGGCGACCACCAGGGTGCTGCGGTCCAGAACCGGGTCGCGGTACCGGAATTCACTGGCCAGCTCGACCTCGACCGGCAGCCGCGTCCAGTGCTCGATCGCGTACTTCGCCAGCAGGCCGGAGTGATACGCGGTGCCACATGCCACCACGAACACCTTGTCGATCTCGCGGAGTTCCTGATCGGACAGCCGCTGCTCGTCGAGCACGATCCGGCCGTTGACGAAGTGTCCGAGCAGGGTGTCCGACACCGCTGCGGGCTGCTCGGCGATCTCCTTGAGCATGAAGTACTCGTAGCCGCCCTTTTCGGCGGCGGCCAGGTCCCAATCGATGTGGAACTCGCGGTATGCCCCGGGTCCCAGGTCGTCGTTGCCGTCGAAGTCGGTGATCCGGTAGCCGTCGGCGGTGATCACCACGGCTTGATCCTGGCCGAGTTCGATGGCGTTGCGGGTGTGCGGGATGAAGGCCGCCACGTCGGAGCCGACGAACATCTCGCCGTCGCCGATGCCGATCACCAGCGGGGTGGAGCGGCGGGCGGCGACGATGGTGCCCGGGTCGTCGGCGTTGGCGAATACCAGCGTGAAGTGGCCGTCCAGGCGGCGCAGCACCGCGAGCACCGAGGCGGGGAAATCGCCCGCGGTGTCGCCGTGGCGGTAGGCCTGCGACACCAGATGCACTGCCACCTCGGTGTCGGTGTCGCTGGCGAACTCGACGCCCTGGGCCTCCAGCTCGTGCCGCAGTTCCGCGTAGTTCTCGATGATGCCGTTGTGGACCACCGCGATCTTGCCGGCGGCGTCGCGGTGCGGGTGGGCGTTGCGGTCGGTGGGGCGTCCGTGGGTGGCCCACCGGGTGTGGCCGAGGCCGGTGGTTCCGGTCAGCGACGACGCCGGCATTGCGGCGATCGCCTCCTCCAGGTTGGCCAGCCGGCCGGCACGCCGGCTGACCGTCACGGTGCCCTTCGAGGGGCCGTCGCCGTTGACCAGGGCGACGCCCGACGAATCGTAGCCGCGGTACTCCATCCGGCGCAGCGCGGACATGACGACCTCACAGGCGGGCTGCTGCCCGACATAGCCGACGATTCCGCACATTCTGAACAGGGTAGTGCAGGTGGAGTACCAACCCCGCACTCCGCGGTTAGGGTTAGGCCGCCCACCTGCGCGAAAGGACAACTGTGACCTATCCCTACCGTCAGTTCTCCGTTCGGCTCACCGAGCACATCGGCGCGGTCGTCATGTTTTCGCAGCGCACCTACACCTTCACCGGCACCCTCGAGCAGTGCGAACGCGCGTACCGCAGCGCGCAGACCCACAACTTGCTGGCCGGCTGGTGGAGCGTGTTGTCGCTGTTGGCGATGAATTGGGCCGCGCTGATCTCGAATTGGACCGCTATCCGCCAGGTACGCAAGTTGGCCGCACAACCGGCGACGGCCGGCTACGCCCCCACCGCGTCCGTGCCCGCCGGGCCGCCCCCGGGTTGGTATCGCGACCCGTCGGGGCCGGGGCAGCGCTATTGGGACGGCGCCGGCTGGACGTCCTGGATCCATCCGCCGAGCCCATTCACTCCGTCGTCATAAAGGCGTAATTGTATTTCACCTGATGTATTTGCGACGTTTTCGTTCACATCGGTATCCACGGGACGCACCGCCTTAACATCCGAAATATCAGCAAAGACCGGGAAGAACCTCAAGGCGCTGCGGGGCCGAGCTGCTTGAAGCCCGTCCGATCACGATTGCGGAGCGTGACAGCCACAGAATTGTCGTCATCGATTTGCGGGCAGGCCTTTATCAGGCACAGGTCAGATATTCTGGCTACCTGGGACCACGCTTTTAGCCGACATATGAATTCTCATCGTCAGTGGTTGTTAACCGGGAATTGTGCAACGGGTCGTATTGAGATGCGTAACTTTTTGGACCGCCCGCCGGGCACCATGAGGAGGCAATCGTGACCGCAGTTCGCTACGACGATCTGGTGCCCGCCCCCATGGCGCCGGCGTCCCACGAGTCGCCCAAGCCACGCCCGCAGGCGTCGGCCGATTCCGGAAACCCCTTGATGGACATGACCACCAAACTGCTGTCAGTCCCGCTGCACCAGCTCTACGCGGCTTTGTGGCGGATCGGTGTCATTGAGGTCAGGGGCTAGAACGCACCGGCGCGGCCGGGCGGCGTTCCGTCTCGCCCGACGTCCCCTTGCGATGCGCTAACGTCAACGCGTGGCCCGCACCCGCAAGCTCGTCGCAGCTCTCAGCCGCCGTGGCCCCCATCGGGTTTTGCGTGGTGACCTGGCCTTCGCCGGCCTGCCGGGCGTGGTGTACACCCCCGAAGAGGGACTGAATCTGCCCGCGGTGGCGTTCGCCCACGACTGGCTCACCGGCGCGGCCCGGTATTCGAACTTGCTCGAGCATCTGGCGTCATGGGGCATCGTGGCCGGCGCTCCCGACACCCAGCGCGGCCTGGCTCCCTCGGTGCTGAACCTCGCCTTCGATCTCGGCACCGCCCTGGACATCGTGTCCGGCGTGCGCCTGGGCCCCGGCAAGATCAGCGTGCATCCGGCCAAGCTCGGCGTGGCCGGTCACGGCTTCGGCGGCTCGGCTGCGGTGTTCGCCGCGGCCGGGATGCCGGCCAAGCCCGCCGCGGTCGCGGCGATTTTCCCGAGCGTCACCAGCCCACCGGCCCACCAGCCGGCCGCGGGGTTGAAGGTTCCGGGGGTGATCTTCACCGCGCCCGGCGATCCGAAGACGCTGACCTCCAACGCATTGGCGCTGGCCGACGTGTGGGACGCGGCCACGCTGCGCATCGTCAGCAAGGCCGAATCCGGTGGGCTGGTCGAGGGCCGCCGACTGACCAAGGTGCTCGGGCTGGCCGGTGCGCACCGGCGCACCCAGCGGTCGGTTCGGGCGCTGCTGACCGGTTACCTGCTCTACACCCTGGGCGGCGACAAGAAATATCGCGAGTTCGCCGATCCGCAAGTCCACCTGCCGGGCACGGATGCGATCGACCCCGAGGCCGAAGCGATCCCGCTGGAAGACAAGATCGTCGCGCTGCTCAAGTGAGACGGCAAGGCTGACTGGGTAATTGACCTTCATGTCGACCGTGCAAGCGCTCTACGACCGCTGGATCATCGAACTGTGGAACGGCCGGCCGATCGCGGCCGAGATCGTCACCGACGACTTCGTGGGCCACTGGCCAGGCCGGGAGGTGTGCGGACCCCAGGAGCTTGCTCAAGTAATCGAGCAAACGCGAAGCATGTTCTCGGACTTGAGTTTTGCCATCGAGATCGGTCCGCTGTCGGATGGCGAGCTGGTCGCCGGGCGCTGGGTGGGCACCGGTCTGGGTCCCGATGGCCCGGTCTCGTTCACCGGCAACGACATCCTTCGCCTCGCCGCCGACGGCCAACGGTTCGCGGAGTACTGGACGGGCACTTCGGCGGGCTGAGGATCCCGGCCCGCGCGACAGCGTGGTAAGTGTCATTGATGCGAATCGGGATCGCTCTGAATTATTCGGGTGGCTTTCACGAGGCCGTGGAACGTGTGGTCGAACTCGAGAAGTCGGGGATCGAGGTCGTGGTGGTCGCCGAGGCGTACGCCTTCGACGCCATCAGCCAACTGGGCTATCTGGCCGCCAAGACGAACACCGTCGAGCTGGCGTCGGGGGTGCTGCCCATCTACATCCGCACGCCGTCGCTGTTGGCGATGACCGCCGCGGGACTGGACTACGTGTCCGACGGGCGGTTCCGCCTCGGCATCGGCACCTCCGGGCCGCAGGTGATCGAGGGGTTCCACGGCGTCCCGTTCGACGCCCCGATCGGGCGCACCCGCGAGATCGTGGAGATCTGCCGCAAGGTGTGGCGCCGCGAACGCGTGCAATACGACGGCAAGCATTACCAGCTGCCGTTGCCCGCGGATCGCGGAACGGGTCTGGGAAAGTCGCTGCAGCTCATCAATCACCCGGTACGCGAACGCATTCCAATCAGCATCGCCGCGTTGGGCCCCAAGAATGTCGAACTCACCGCCGAGATCGCCGGGGGCTGGCAGCCCGTCTTCTACCTGCCCGACAAGGCCGCATCGATCTGGGGCGAGTCGCTGGCGGCCGGTGCCGCCAGGCGTGATCCCGGGTTGGGGCGCCTCGATGTGATGGTGAACGCGTCGCTGGCCATCGGGGACAACGTCGACGAGCGGCTGGCGTGGGTCAAGCCGCAGCTGGGGCTCTACATCGGCGGGATGGGCGCCAAGGGCCGCAATTTCTACCACAATCTGGCCACCCGGTATGGGTTCGGTGAGGTCGCCGACCGGATCCAGGAGCTGTACCTGTCCGGCCGCAAGCAGGAGGCCATCGACGCGGTGCCCGACGAGCTGGTGCGCGGCATGTCGCTGATCGGCCCGCCCGGATACGTCGCCGAACGCATGGCCGCCTTCGCCGAGGCGGGTGTGACCACACTGTTGGTGAACCCGCTGGCCGCCGACCGCGACGAGTCCATGCGGTTTGTCGAGGAAGCCCTGAAGCTGCAGCCCTGAGCCGTCATTGCCCCGCCTGCGGAAGCTGGTCGGCGGCGATCTCGCACGGCGTCGATCCCTGGTCGGCCGCCGGTGCCGGTTCGGCGACGGGGGCGGCCGGAGGTAGCGGCGGCGCGTCCGGTGCCGGTGTGTCGGCTGGCGCTGGGGCCCCGACCGGTTGAGCTGTGTTGTCGTCCTCGGGCTGAGGATCGTCGATGGGCTGGTTGGTTTCATCTGGATCGTCTGGCTCATCGGGGGCCTTGTCGGCGACAGCATCCTCGGGATCGTCTGCGTGAAAAGGCCTTTCGTCGAAAGGGTCCTCGCCGTCGTCGAAAGCGTCCGAGCCGTCCACCCCGTCGCCGGCTGATCCGATCAGCCCGCCGACCGCGTCGACGATCCGGCCGGCCAGTCCGAAAAGGCCGCCGCCGCCACCGAGCCCACCCAGATCACCCGCCGGCATGCCCAGGCCATCACCGAGCGCGGTTCCCCAGTCCCCGGGTGGCGCGGCGGCGGCCGTCGGCGGTGCCGGAGCCACCGGAGCCGGTGCGGCGCTGACCGGATCGGGCGCGGCGGCCGTCCACGTCGGCGCGGGATCCGCTGCCGGGCACGTCGGCGCGGGATCCGCTCCCGGGACGGATGCGGCGTCCACCGGCGGGGCGAGCTGCACCGGCGCGACTCCCGCCGCGAAGTCGCCGGGAAATTCGAAGCGCGCCGTCGGGACGGCCATCATCTTGTCGATGACCATGGCATAGGACGTCTCGACGCCGTCCGAGGCGGACCGCATCGCCGGTACCCAGTCGTTGCGAATGTCGTTGTCCACGTACGGCATCACCTGCTGGCGTATCACGTCGGCGGCGCCATCTCGGTCTCCGGCCAGCACCGCGGCAGCGGCGGTCAGCCATGCCGGTCGCTGATCGCGCACGCGGTCGTCGACGGCGATGGCGGTGGCCACCTCTGAATCAACCAGGTACCACAGGTTGTCGCGCAGCGACTCGCATCGTTGGGCCGCCGCGCGCAGCTCGGTGACAACGGCCTCCCCGGTGTCGCAATGCCGCTGCAACAGCTGCACCGCCGCGTCCCCGCCCGGGCCGGTCCACGCCGCGGCCAGCTCGGCGACCTGTGCGCGCTGCATCCGGAGCGCTTCGGCCGCCACCACGCCCGCCGCCCGCAACTCCGCGCAGTCGCGGTCCAGCGCGCGCAGGTCCAGGCCGTCCTCGGCCGCATACCGCTCGCGGACCTGCGCGGGATGCGTTGTCAGATCTGGGTTTTGGTACCCCAGGGCATGGCAGGCCTGCACGTAGGTCTGCGTGTGCTCGACGGCGCCCCGGCCCTCGGCGAGGCGCGCGGCCACATCCAATCGGTCGGCCATGGGCTAAGCGATCCGCGCCGCGGCATACAGTTCGGCGTCGGCGTAGCGTTCGGCGCTCGACCGCAGCGCGGCGGCGATCTCGGCCGACACGCGAGACCACTGCGACACCTGTGCAACCAACCGCTCCAACTCCACGCGAAGCGCGTCGCCGCGCGCGGTGTGCGTCCGCCCCGCGTCGGCCCCGCCGAAAGCCAGCCTGGACAAGTGGTCACTCACCGCGCGGTCGATGAAGTCGGCCGCCATCGCGAATTGGTTAGCGACGCGCCGCGCCGCCGATGGGTCGAGCTGCGTGCGGGCGATGGCTACAGGACGTGTTCCCCCAACGGATTTCATGCCTTATCCGACGCCACCGGGCGCGGCGAGGTTCCGGGAAGATCTACAGCGCGTCGCTGACCGCTTCGGCGACCCGCGTGGCGACCCGCTGAGCGATATCCTTCTCGGGCGCTTCCACCATGACGCGAATCATCGGTTCGGTTCCAGAGGGGCGCAACAGAATTCGGCCGGTGTCGCCCAGCTCGGCCTCGGCCTGCCCGACGGCGCTGCGCACCGCGGGCGCGCTGGCGGCGGTGTCCTTGTCGGCGACCGTCACGTTGATCAGCACTTGGGGCAACGTCGTCATCGCGGATGCCAGCTCGGCCAGCGACGAGTCGGTCTGCACCATGCGGGTCATCAGCCGCAGTCCGGTGACGATGCCGTCGCCGGTCGAGCCCAGGGCGGGCATCACGATGTGCCCGGACTGCTCGCCACCCAGGCTGTAGTCGCCGGCCCGTAATTCCTCCAGGACGTAGCGGTCGCCAACTCCCGTGGTGCGCACCGTGATTCCGGCCGAGCGCATCGCCAGATGCAGCCCCAGATTGCTCATCACGGTTGTCACCAACGTCTTGGACGCCAGTTCGTCGGCCTCGTGCATCGCGAGCGCGAGCACCACCATGATGTGGTCGCCGTCGACCAGGTTGCCTCCTGCGTCGATCGCCAGGCAGCGATCGGCGTCCCCGTCGTGGGCCAGGCCCAAGTCGGCGCGGTGCGCGACGACGGCCGCGCGGAGCGAATCGAGGTGTGTCGAGCCGCAGTCGTCGTTGATGTTGAGCCCGTTGGGGTCGGCGTTGATCGCGATCACCCGGGCACCGGCCGCGCGGTAGGCGCGCGGGGCCACCGCGGAGGCCGCGCCGTGCGCGCAGTCCACCACCACGGTCAATCCGTCGAGGCGCAGCGCGCTGGCCTTGCTCAGGTGGCGCAGGTAGCGGTCGGCCGCGTCTTCGGCATCGATGACCCGGCCGATCCCCGCGCCGACCGGACGCGATCCGGATTCGGCACGGACACCGGCGACCAGCGCCTCGATGTCGTTTTCGGTGCCGTCGTCGAGCTTGTGTCCGCCCGGGCCGAAGATCTTGATGCCGTTGTCGGGCATCGGGTTGTGCGACGCGGAGATCATCACCCCGAAGTCGGCGTCATAGGCGCCCGTCAGGTAGGCCACCGCGGGGGTGGGCAACACCCCGACGCGCAGCGCGTCGACGCCTTCACTGGTCAACCCGGCGATCACGGCGGCCTCCAGCATTTCGCCGCTGGCCCTCGGATCGCGACCGATCACCGCGACTCGCCGGCCCGGCGCCGGCGTGCTCGCCAGGTGCCGCGCCGCCGCCGAGCCCAGCGCGAGCGCCAGCTCGGCGGTCAGCTCGCGGTTGGCGACCCCACGGACACCGTCGGTGCCGAATAGTCGACCCATGCGACCAAACCTCTCACAATTGACGGGCTAGCACCTAACGTGCCCGTTCCTTTGTGGCGGAAACCGGACACGTCCGGGCGCGGACACGCCGCAACCGGCCACAACTTGTGCACCACGATGCCAAGTTGTGGCCGGATAGCGACTGCTGATCAGCGCTTGCTGTACTGAGGCGCCTTGCGCGCCTTCTTCAGGCCGTACTTCTTGCGCTCGGTGGCACGCGGGTCGCGCGTCAGGAATCCCGCCTTCTTCAATGGGGGCCGGTCCTCGGGCTGGGCCAGGATCAGTGCCCGGGCGATGCCCAATCGCAGCGCGCCGGCCTGCCCCGAGGGGCCGCCGCCGTGCAGCAGCGCGTAGATGTCGAAGCTGTCCACCCGGTCGACGGTGACCAGTGGCGCCTTGATGAGCTGCTGGTGCACCTTGTTGGGGAAGTAGCCCTCCAGGGTGCGGCCGTTCAGGTTGAACTTGCCGGTGCCCGGCACCAGGCGCACCCGCACCACGGCCTCCTTGCGGCGGCCGACGGTCTGGATGGGCCGGTCGAACACGAAGGACGCGGCCGGCGCGGCGGCTTCGGCGGGCTCAGCGGCCTCGACCGGGGCTTCCGTGACCTCGGCCACCGCCTCGACGGCTTCTGCGGCTTCCGGTGTCTCCGGGTTTTCCGGGTTCTCGGGGTTTTCCACGGCCTCGGTCGTTTCGGTCACTGGGCCACCTGCTTGATCTCGTACGGAACGGGCTGTTGTGCGACGTGGGGGTGCGTCGGGCCGGCGTAAACGTGCAGCTTGCGCGCGATCTGACGGGCGAGCTTGTTCTTGGGCAGCATGCCGACGATCGCGTCCTCCACGACGCGGTCGGGGTGCTTGTCCATCAGCTCGCGGATGGTTCGGCTGCTCAGACCGCCGGGGTACCCCGAGTGGCGGTAAGCCAGCTTCTTGTCCAGCTTCTGGCCGCTGAAGGCGACCTTGTCGGCGTTAATGACGATGACGAAGTCACCGCCGTCGACATTGGGGGTGAACGTCGGCTTGTGCTTGCCGCGCAGCAGGGTGGCTGCCGCGACGGCGAGGCGGCCAAGCACCACGTCCGTGGCGTCGATGACGTGCCACGACCTCGTGGTGTCACCCGCCTTTGGCGTGTACGTAGGCACAGCGCTTACCACTTTCTCTTTGCGAGCCTCTTGGCTCGGGGTGATCCCGGTGCGACCCGGGGGCCGGTCAGGCGTCGCGGCCGGGCTTGGTCTCGGCGACCGACATTGACCCGAGGCCCCGGCGTACCGCACGCCAACAGAGCAGCTTACCGACCGCCATCCCCGCAGGTCAAAATGACTGTGTGGTCCCAACGGCTCTCCTCCGCCGGGACCACACAGTCTCACAGCGCGGCTACCTCCGCGCAGTGGTCTATTCGGCCGCTACCGCGCCCAGACGCCGGCAGCCCGGCGGTCGGCGTTGGCCACCTCTTCCGCACCGTCGCGGACCGCGTTTCCCAGAGCGGCCAGAATCTCGTTGAGCGCGGTCGCCGACTGGTGCCATTTGAGCTGCTCGGCTTGGTATGCGGCGGCCGCTTCGCTGGTCCAGAGCTGCCGTAGCGGTGCGATCTGGGATCTCAGCTCCTCCAGCGCGGCATTGAAGCGGGCCGACGTGGAGTGAATTTCCTGACGCACCGTGTGTTCGATTTCGCCGAAGTTATAGGAAAGCACCGGGTCCACGGGAATCCTCTCTCTCGTCACAGGTCCCCGCCGGCGGCGGCGATGTGGTGTGCATGGTTTTGGCCGGCCTCCTGTAGGGCGGCCGCGTTGTGCCGAATGGTGTCGGCGATGGCGCTCAGGGCGTGATAGAGCCGCACCGACTCCGCGTTCCAGCGATCCATCACGTCTTTGAAGCGGGCGGCCGCGAGCCCACCCCATGCCGACGGCGGCACGTCGTTCATGCGGCCGACGAACGCCTGCAGCAGCGCCCTGATTTCCTCGTTGCGGGCGTCGGTGGTGCCGGCCACCGACCGCATCAGGTCCAGATCGGTGCTCAGAGTGTTCATTGCAGCCATACCAGATACGACCCCGGCGGCGGCCCCTAGGTTCCACCGATTTTCATCCGATCGCGTGGGCGGATCGCACCGCCTGATCGCAGGCATCGCGGACGGCGTCTTCATCGCCGGCCCGGCTCTGGCAACCGATGCTGATCCGAACCGGACCGTCCAGGAGCACGGTCCAGCGCACCTGATGACCGGGGCGCACTTCGCGGTAGGTCACCGCCGGGCGCCCGGCGCTGGTTCCGGACGGGTTGAAGTCGACGAACACCCCCGGGGCCTCGGCGTCGATCGCGTGCTTCAACCGCTCGGCGGTGCCGGCGAGTGTCTCGCCGGCGACCGGTGACTGGGTGATGTGCAAGGCAACGTCGGGATCTGCCTGCGACGTGACCTGTACCCGGGCCGAGCCTGGTCCGCTGACCACCCGCTGCGCCGCCCACGTCGCCGGCACCGACAGCGCCACCCGGCCTTCCACCAGAAAGGTCATAGGTGCCGTTTGCACCGGCTTCGATGCCACCACACCGGGTCGGCCCATCGTCAACGCGGTGGGCGCCGCCGCGGCGATCACGATCGCGGCCGCCACGAGCCCGCCGCGCGTCCGGCCGTGCGGTCCGCCGGCGCCGGCGCGTGCGGTGGCGGGCGGCGGCTGCGGATCGGGCGTTGCCGGATAGCTCGACCGTGCGAACCCGGCCAGCCGAAAGTCGTTGATCTGGACGATGTCTGGGACGTTGTGACCGCCCCCGCGTACCGCGTCGGCGATCATCGCCGCCAGAGCCGGCGCACCGGCAACGGTGCTTGGGGCGTCGATCAGCACGGCGTCGGGCGCCGTCGCCGCGACGAGGCCCGCAACGTCGCGGGCGACGGCCTGCGGTTCGGCGGTGCGTGGTACAGCCGTGACCTCGCCCGCGGTGATCGCCACCAGCCGCTCGGCTATCTCGACCACTACGGCCGCATCGGATGTGGCGCGCGAGGCCTGCCTCAGCAGCGACGATCGCGTCCGCGTCTGACCTGCCACGGCCCCGGCGGCCTCGCTCACCACACCTACCCGCGACGCCGACCACCAGGATGGATGCACGACGACCATTCCGTCGCAGTGACCGCGGGTTGTTGATCGCAATGCCGCTGCCCACAGTGCGTCGACGGCCACGGGCCGCCCCCCTACCAGGGCCACCCGGTCGTCTATCGCATCAAGCGCCGCCGAAACGATCTCAGCCATCTCGTCGCCGGCGACGGCGCCTGTGGCGCAACATAACCGCCGAATGGTGCCGGGCCCGGCTTCGACAACCGCGGGGTGCTCGCTCACGCTGGGCTCCAGGCAACCTGGACAAGTTCCTCGTCCCCGGCCCGAGTGGCCAAGAAACCGCGGCCCGGCGGCAGTCGCACCGGCGTACCGGCGGCCAACGCCCCCTGCCCTGGGCACCCGCTCATCATCAGCGACGCGCACCCGAGGTCGCGCAGGCTCGCCAACAGCGGCTCGAACATCGCGCGCTCGAGTCCGCCGCTGCGGCGAGCGATGACCAGATGCAATCCCAGATCCGCCGCATACGGCAGAAATTCGACGATCGGTGCCAGGCCGTTACCCGCCGGCCCGGCCACCAGGTCGTAGTCATCGACGATGACGTAGAGGTCCGGTCCGGACCGCCAAGGGCGAGTGAGCAAGTGAGCCTGGCTGGCGTCGGGCGGTGGCATCCGCGCCTGCAGAGCCGCGAGCAGGTCGGACAGCGACACAGTCAGGGCGGCGGGTGACATGGCGTAACCGCTGAGATGTTCCGACTCGACGACGGCGAGCAACGCGCGACGAAAGTCGACAATCAACAGCTGGGCTTGGGCGGGCGTCCTCGTCCGGACGATCTCGCGGCACAACGTCCGCAGCGTCGCGGTCTTCCCGCACTCGTTGCCGCCGAGAATGAGGAGATGCGAACAGCGTTCGAAATCGACTGCGAATGGCCGCAGTTCGTGCTCCCGCACACCGAGCAGTATCCGCGTACCCAACTCGGAACCCCACCGGCGCACCATCGCCTCGCGATCCACGTGCTCCGGCAGCAGCGGTATCGGCGGAGCAACCGATTCGCCCACAGGCACGTCGGCGATGGGCAAGGCGATCACCATGTGCAGGCCCTCACGGGAAAGACCACGACCCGCGCCGTCACGCGGAACATGCTGCGCCGCCTTGCGGTCGATTTCGGAGTCGGCGGGATCACCCAGCCGCAACTCGATGCGCGTACCGATCTGATCCCTCAACGATGGCCGCACCTCGGACCATCGCGACGCGGACAACACCACGTGCACGCCGTACGAAAGCCCCTGAGCCGCCAGCGCGGTGACCGACTCTTCCAGCGTGTCGAATTCCTGTCGCACGCTTGCCCAGCCGTCGATGACGAGGAAAACGTCACCGAACCGGTCAGCGGATGATTCGATGTCCCCACGCCGCTGCCGGTATTCGGCGATCGACGCGATGCCATGCTCGCGAAACAAGGCTTCTCGGCGACGAACGACCGACTCGCATTCGGCGACTATCCGGCCGACCAGACGTGGCTCGGCCCGGCCCGCGACCGCACCCACATGCGGCAGACCGCGCAACACCGACAGCGCCCCACCACCGAAATCCAGGCAGTAGAACTGCACCTGACTCGGACGATGCGTCGCCGCGAAGGCCGTCGTGAACGTGCGCAGCGCGGTCGACTTCCCGGATTGGGGTGCGCCGATGACCGCCAGATTGCCTGCGGATCCAGACATGTCGACCACCAGCGGCGTCCGGCACTGGTCGAAGGGCCGGTCGACCATCCCGATGGGGACGGTCAGGCCACCCGGCGCGCACGCGGCGTCGGCCAGGACGGTGTGCAACGCCGGCGCCGGGCCGAGCGGAGGCAACCATACGCGGTGCGCGGGCGGCCCCTCGCCGGACAACCGATCCAGGACAGCACTCGAGATGGTTCGTTCGGGCACCGCGCTCGCCGGGGCGGCGCGGCTGATCGTCCCGGTCACCCGGGTGCCGAACACCTGCACCGTCCGCGCCGCGACAGCCCGCCCGCCGGCCGGCGTATTCGTCGGCAGCGGCGCCGAAACCAACGCGGCCTGGAAGCGAATCGGTTCACCGCCGCCGATGCGCAGAAAACCGGCGCCGGGTGCGCCCGGCAGTCGGTATGCGTCGAGACTACCCAACACGGTCTGGGATTCATTGGCCGACAGTGTCTTCAAGCACATTCGATACGACAGGTGGGCTTCCAGTCCGCGTAGCCGGCCCTCGTCGAGACGCTGACTGGCCAGCAGCAGGTGCATGCCCAGCGACCGGCCGAGGCGGCCGATCGCGGCGAACGTGTCCGCGAAATCGGGTTGCTGGCTGAGCAATTCGGAGAACTCGTCGACGATGATGAACAGTGTGGGCAGCGGGGGCAGCCCGCCAACGCCACGCGCCCTTTCGTACGCCGCGATGCTGACGCAGGCCGCGCTCCGCAGCAGCTGTTGACGGCGGTTCATCTCGCCGGAAAGGGCATCGCGCATCCGCGCCACCAGCGGGGCGTCGTCGGCCAGATTGGTGATCACCGCCGCCACGTGCGGGGCGTGCGCATACTCGAGAAAGGTTGCCCCGCCCTTGAAGTC
Organism: Mycobacterium sp. NGS58; assembly: GCF_059812385.1. Classification (NCBI taxonomy): domain Bacteria; kingdom Bacillati; phylum Actinomycetota; class Actinomycetes; order Mycobacteriales; family Mycobacteriaceae; genus Mycobacterium; species Mycobacterium sp. NGS58. Next base: position 57,285 of record NZ_JCALCO010000007.1, read on the forward strand.
GATGAGCAGTAAGTTGAGGGTGTCGGGCGGGTTGTGCGTCATCATGCCCAATGCGATGGTGCGCAACAGCTCTGACTTGCCGGACCCGGTGGCGCCGATGCACAGCCCATGTGGGCCCATCCCCTCTTCGGCCGGCTCCTTGATGTCCAGCTCGACTGGGGCACCGCCGACGGTGGTTCCGATCGGTACGCGGAGCCGGTCGCGGTCTCGTCGGCGGCGCCGCAAGGCGACGGGATCGAAGCGGTTCAGATCGGAAAGCCCGGCTAAGCGTGGCCAATTCGGCTCGGCACCACCCGGCCGTCCGATGCCTGGGTGGCACCCCGCCAGCCGGCGCGCACATATCGCCGCGTCCAGGGGCGCCATCCCGTCGGGACACCATCCAGGTGCCGGATCGGCGGACGTCCGGATCAGCAACGGTGCGCCGTCGCGGCCGGTGCCGACCACGACCGTGGTTGCGCCGATGATCGGATCGATGTCGACGGCCAGGTCCGTGACGACCACCACTTCGGGTCCTTGGACCGCGGCAAGCGCTTGCCGAGCCTCCGCTGTGCTCGGGTAGATCATCCGCACCGGGCCCGCGTCATCGTGGTGTACCGGATGCTGATTGTGCGGAAGCCATTTCAGCCAATCCCAGTGACCGCGGTTCGCGTCGTCGACAGCCGCGGCGATCAGCACGTCGTCGGGCGCGTGCAGGACGGCAAGCTGGCAAAGGACCGCGCGCAGCAGCCCGCGCACCTCGCCCCGGTCACCCTCGATCGTCACGCGTGTCCCCGCGCGCAGGCTGACCGTGACCGGAGCCCGGACCGTCGAGTGCGCATGCAGGAAACGCTGGAGTGCCGCGGCGGTGACCGGATCGCGGAGCTCCTCCGAGGGAAGCTGCGGGGCAACCAAGCGGCGGGCGAGCGGCCGGGTTCCCATGCCCACCCGGACGAGGCAGAAGTCGGCGTCGGTTGGCCGACGCTCCCACATCCGCGGACCGTCGATCAACGTCCACAGCGTGTCGGGGTCGGGATCCCGGCTGATCGCTGACCGATGTTGTGCCACAGCGATTTCGAACACGCTTCGACTCAGTCCGCTGAGGTAGGACAGATATTGATCGCGGTCGGCATCGACGCTGCCGCCGTGCCCGCGCGCACGACCGGCCAGTCCCGTCACCACGGTCGACACCAACATCGTGGCCGGAAATGCCACAAACATCGGGTTACGTGTCGCCCCAGTGCCGGCGGTGAACATCGCGGCCATGACGCCCATGCCCACCAGCGAAAGCGCCACCGGCAGCAGCCTTGCGAGTGTGCCCGGCACGGTCGACGACGGCAGGTCCGGCGGCGCCTCAATGACGATGTCCGCCGCCGCCACGACAGCCTGGGTCACCTCTATCCCCTTCCGGTGCGATGACGCTAAGTAGCGCCGACAGCGGCGGCAAGTCACCTGTGCACAACCGGATACCGGGTCGTACGGACCTGGCTATGTTTTCCCAATCCGACGGAAGGGATCGCTTTGCCTCCATCCGATACCGGGTTGCGCCGCGTGTCAGTGCATTGGGACGCTGCCGTCGTCGACGTCACCCTGCCCACCGGAATCCCTGTCGCCGCGCTCATTCCGTCGGTCGTCGACATCCTCAGGGTCGACCACGACGGACCCTGGCGCTATCGCTTGTCGTTGCCCGGCGCATCCGGATTGGATCCGTCGATGACGCTGGCGCAGCATGGGATCGGCGACGGTGCGATCCTCGTGCTGAGCCGGAGCACCGCACCGTTGCCCGCTCCCCGCTACTTCGATGCGGCCGAGGTCGTGTCGGCGGCACTCGACGCGGCGACCGAGCCACGCAGCGGCGTTTCACACACGCGCGCGGCCCGACTCATCGGGGTAGCGGCGGCGATAGCCTGGTCCGCCGTCGGCGGGTTGACCTTGATGCGTAACGCATTGCGCCTCAACGCGAACCGGGACGCCGCCACGGCGGTCACCCCGTTGGTGGCAGCCGGTGGTCTCGCCGTCGTGCTGGCGGTCGTGGCGCACCGCGGTTATCAGGACCAGACCGCCGGGCTGGCGTTGAGCCTCATTGCTACGGCGTTCGCGGCGAGTGCCGGCTTCGTCGCGGTGCCCGGCGCGCCAGGCGTGCCCAATGTGTTGCTGGCCGCGGCCGCGGGCGGTGTCACTGTGATTGTCGCGATGCGCACATCGGGTTGCGGTGTGGTCACCTCGACCGCCGTGTCGAGCTGCGCCGGGGTCATCGCGGCGGCGGGGCTGGCGGGCGTGGTCGGCGGCGCTCCGCTGCGCACCGTCGCTTCGGCAGCGGCACTGGCATCCGTCGGCCTGCTTCCCGTGGCGGCACGCGCATCGATAGCTTTGGCCGGGTTATCGCCCAAGCTCAGCACACCTGACGCGGCGGACCTCGAACCGGCCGACGCGACAACGCTTTCCCGGACGGTCCGCGCCGATAGGTGGTTGACCGGCCTGCTTGCCGGATTGTCGGCTTCGGCGACGCTGGGCGCCATCGTCACCGTGCTTGCGGGCGCGCCGCGGCTGACGTGCACGGCGTTCGGCACGCTCACCGGTGCGCTACTGCTGCTGCGCTCCCGATCCGCCGACACGAGAAAAAGGGTCGTGTTTGCGATGTGCGGAATTCTGGTTACCGCAACGACCTTCGGCGTTGCGGTCTCGCGCGCGCCGGTGTCCGGCCCCTGGATCGCGGCGGCCACGATGCTGGCGGTCGCCGGGGCGATGTACCTGGGCTTCGTCGGACCGACGCGGCCCTTTTCACCCGCCCTGCGCCGATGCGCCGGGCTAGTCGAGTTGTTGGTGCTGACCGCCATGGTTCCCTTGACCTGCTGGATATGTGGCCTCTACGGCGCCGTTCGCGGATTGAACCTCACATCATGAGTCTTTATCCGGCGGTCCGCCTGCTGGCGGTGTCGGCGTTGACGCTGGCGACCGCGTGGGGAATGCCGACGGCGCAGGCGGTTTCACCGCCGGATGTCGATGAGAGGTGGCTGCCCAAGCCCGCCGTGCCTGCGCCCCCGCGACCGACCGTGCAGCGCGAGATTTGCGCGACGATGACGGTTGACTCGGCACCGGGCCGCAAGCTGCCGACGGGTTTGGGTGACCTGGCGTCGGTATGGCAACTCAGCCGCGGCACTGGGCAACGGGTCGCGGTCATCGACACCGGCATCTCACGACACCTTCGACTGCCCGATGTAATGCCGGGCGGCGACTACGTCTCCACTGGCGACGGCACGCAGGACTGCGACGCGCACGGCACGCTGGTTGCTGGAATCATCGCGGCCACAGCCGATTCCAAGGCCGACAGCTTCAGCGGGATTGCCCCGGAAGCCACGTTGATCAGCATTCGTCAGTCCAGCGCGAAGTTCGCCCCCACCGGCGACCGGTCCCACACCGGGGTCGGTGACGTCGACACCCTGGCGAAAGCCGTTCGGGCGGCGGCAGATCTGGGAGCCTCGGTGATCAACATTTCGTCGGTTGCGTGCACACCTGCGACGTCGGCGCTCGACGACCGCGCGCTGGGCGCGGCACTGGCCTACGCCGTCGACGTCAAAAACGCCGTCGTCGTGGCAGCGGCCGGCAATGCGGGCGGCGCGGGACAGTGTCCAGCGCAGCGGACCGACGCAACCTGGCAGACCATCACGGTCGCCGTGAGTCCGGCATGGTACGACGACTACGTGCTGACCGTCGGCTCGGTGAATGTCCATGGAACGCCATCGGCATTCACCCTTGCCGGCCCCTGGGTGGATGTCGCGGCGCCCGGTGAGGCGGTGACGTCACTCGCGCCGGAACCGGTATCCGGCACGAGCTATGCCGCCCCGGTGGTCAGCGGGCTGGCCGCGCTGATCCGGGCCCGCTTCCCGGCATTGACCGCCCGCCAGGTGATGCAGCGCATCGAGACAACGGCGCATCATCCACCCGCCGGTTGGGATCCCCTCGTCGGCAACGGCACCATCGACCCGCTCGCCGCGGTCAGCACCGGCACCGGTCCTCCCGGCGACAGGCCCGGCCCAGCGAAGGCACCCGCGCCGATCACCGCGCCGACGCCGAACCAACCGCGCGATTCTCGCGCGCGCGACACCGCGCTGCGTGGAGCCGCGTGCTGTCTGGTTGCGCTGGTTCTCGCGCTGGCCGCCGGGGCAATCAGGGGTCGCCTACGGCGAGCCCACGAACGCATCCCGTGCGATTGATGCGTTCTGCCGGCTCAGCTCGGGCCCGGCGGGCAACAGCGTGAGAAGCGGCCACGGCGCCGGGCCCGCTTCGCCGAGGCCGAGGGCGCGCGCGGCGTCGTCGTCGTGAATGGCGAACCGGACGCCGGTGTCGGTGATCAGGTAGCGGGTACCGGCGTTGTCACCGGCGCGCACGTAGGCGCTTGCGCCGGGCGGCAGGTAGACGGCGTCCACAGCAGGGCCGGGGCCGTCGGCCTGCGCCAAAGCCACCGGCGCCCGGCCGGGCGGGATTGGTAGCCGGCTATCGGACAGGAAAGCGATGTCACTCCGGCCGGACGGCACCCGCTCCCAGCCGGCGCACAAGGTGTCGCCCGGATCTGACAGCGTTGGCGCCCGGTCAGGAAAGAGGCCAACCTGTAGATCGGCGACGACGGGGGCGGCCCGGATCGCATCCGGCGCGACGGTGACAGGGTTGGCCGTTCCCTGCGGGTTGTCGAACCGCAGTAGGTCGGCGGCTACCTGGCCGATGCGCTGCACTCCCGCTGCTAAGACCGCGTAGTACTCGTCGCCGTCGGCTCGTGTGATGCGAAGCACACTGCCGACAGCGAATCCGGGCAGACCCGGCGTCGTCGCGCCCCGCCCATGGATCCGCGGGGGTGCGATCGGTGGCGCTTCCGGCACGGCATTCAGCAATGCCTGCGCGACGAGCAGCGGCGTTCTGCCCTCGAGGCGCAGCGCGCGCACCACGGCGACGTCGTCGAGGTCCACCATCGCCCGGTGGCCGCCGTACAGCAGGTAGGCAGGCGAATCGGAGGCCGTGCCGACCAGAATCGCTTGCCCGGCGGGAACGCCATGCAACGCTGGCTCCTCGGAGCGGCGGCCGATGATGACGGTCGTGGTGCCAGCGCCAGCGCTAGCGCAGATCGACCAACCCACATCCTCTGGAGACAACGGCCTGCCGAGAAACTGCGGCGCGCCCGGAATGCCCAGCAGCGGACCGCGTTTGGTGGTACTCAGGTCGGATTCGGTGACCGGCTGCGGGTTGGCGGCCGCCGCGGCGATGAGCCGGGCAGAGGCCAGGTTCAGCACCGGATGCCAGGCGTCACCTACCCGAACGAAAAGTGCGCCGGACTCCCGGGTCACCGCGATCTGCGCGCGATCCAGCGTCACATGAGGCCGCAACACGGCGAGCAGCGCGCAGCCGGCCACCGCGACAGCGGTGATCAAGCACCCGAAAGCCACCGGATGGGTGCTCGAGCGAAGCCCCGCCCGGACATCCTCCCCCAGCAATGCGCTTTCGATGCGCCGCAGCAAATACCGATAAGCGCTGACGTGCAGCCATGCGGCCGGCTGACGCGGCACCCGATCTCCTGACTTCAAACTTTCGTAAACGGCCACGGTAAGCCGCCTTTTTCGGGCGCCGATGCGTTTATCCACAGGTCATTCGGGTTTCCGCGCAGCACAAGTTGGGTAAAATTGCCCGGTGAATTCTCACCGTGTACGTACCCGTCGGGCGGGCACCGCGCGGTCAGCAGGCCGTTTGATCGGCCTCGGTGCTTCTGCCCTGCTTATCGCTGCTGGCCTGGTCGCGACCCCCGCCGCAGCGCCGAAAGCCTCCGCCGATGACTGCCCGGACGTCGAGGTCATCTTCGCCCGCGGCACCAACGAGCCACCCGGCCTGGGCCGGGTCGGCGACGCGTTCGTGGACTCGCTGCGTCAGCAGACCAACGGCCTGAACATCCTGCCCTACGGCGTGAACTACGCCGCCAGCAAGTTGCAGCTGCACGGTGGCGACGGCGCCAACGACACCATCGACCGCGTCAAGAAGAGCGTGGAGAAGTGCCCCAACACCAAGATCGTGCTGGGCGGCTACTCGCAGGGCGCCTCGGTGATGGACATCGTGGCGGGCGTTCCGATCGGCGGCATCGGCTGGGGCAGCTCGCTGCCGCCGCAGTACGCCAGCAACATCGCGGCCGTCGCCACCTTCGGTGACGTGGCCGACCGCGCCGGCGGCACCCTGCCCAGCCAGAGCACGCTGCTGGGATCCAAGGCCATCGACCTGTGCAACCCCAACGACCCGATCTGCCACGCCGGCCCCGGTAACGAGTGGAGTGGGCACACCGAGGGCTACGTCCCCGTCTACACCACCCAGGCCGCGGCGTTCGTCGCGCAGAAACTGGCGGCCGCCGGCCTCGGCCAGCAGTCGCCCGCGTTCGGTCCGCCGCTGGGTCCCGGCTACGGCCCGCAGAACTCCCCCGGCTACGGTCCACAACAGCCCGGGTACGGTCCACAGTCGCCGGTTTACGGGCAGAACCCGCCCGGGTCGGGCCCGTCGATCCACGGCGGCACCGGCCCCGGTCCGGCCCCCGCGCCGTCGGTGCCGGCTCCGGTTACGGACGCACCGCAAGCACCTCTCGTCTAAATCGTTACCGTCGGGTTATCAACGCCCCCTTAACATCGCTGTGTGAGGCTTATCCCGTTCGGGCTGGGCATCGGAGTTGGCGTGACGGGCGCGTTATTGATTGCTCCCCAATTGGTTCCGCATGCGTCGGCGTCGTGTCCCGGTGTTGAGGTGGTGTTCGCCCGGGGCACCGACGAGCCACCGGGTGTCGGCAAGGTGGGCGGTGCCTTCGTCAGTGCGCTGCGTGAGCAGACCCGCAAAAGCGTTGGCGCATATGGGGTGAACTACCCGGCCAGCAAAGACTTCCTGGCCGCCACCAACGGCGCCAACGACGCCAGCACGCACGTTCAGCAGATGGCCGTCAACTGCCCCAACACCAAACTGGTGCTGGGCGGCTACTCCCAGGGCGCCGCCGTCGTCGACATCGTCACGGCCGCACCGATATCCGGCCTCGGCTACCGCCAGCCGTTGCCGCCCCAGGCCGCCGACCACGTCGCCGCCGTCGCCCTGTTCGGCAATCCGTCCGGCCGGGCGGGTCAGCTGATGAGCGCCCTGTCCCCGAATTTCGAAGGCAAGACCATCGACCTGTGCAACCCGGGCGACCCGATCTGCTCGGGGGGCACGCAGTGGAGTTCGCACCTGAGCTACGTGCCCGGATTGACCAACAGGGCCGCGAATTTCGTCGCGGGCAGGGTCTGACCTTGAGTCAGCGCTGGTGCGGCGCGGCGGGTGCCGCGCCCATCGCGGCGGCATCGCTGCTCGCCCTGGCGGTCACCACCCTTCCCATGCCGGCCGCATCGGCGGAATGCCCTGGTGCCGAAGTGGTTTTCGCCCGCGGCCGCGAGGAGCCACCCGGCGTCGGTTACGTCGGTGCCGCGTTCGTCAATTCCCTGCGTGCGAAGGTGCGCATGCCGGTAGGAGCCTACGGCGTCAACTATCCCGCCGATGTCAGCCCCGCCAAGGGCGCCAACGACATGAGCGCGCACGTCCAGCAGATGGCGAGAACCTGCCCGGGCACCCGCGAGGTGCTCGGCGGCTATTCGCTGGGTGCCGTCTCCGCCGATCTGGTTGTCGCCGTGACCCAACCGGCATTCGGATTCACCAACCCGCTGCCACCGGCACTGGATCAGCAGGTGGCCGCGATCGCCTTGTTCGGCAACGGCACCCGCAAAGTCCTTGGCCCGGTTCCGGATTTCGACCCGGCCTTCGCCGCCAAGACCATCGATGTGTGCGCCAAGGGTGACCCGATCTGCTCTGCGGCGGGGCTGAATTGGCCTTCGCATCTGCAGCCGTCGTACATCGACTCCGGGCTGGTGGATCAGGCCGCGGGCTTCGTCGCAGCCAGGCTGTGACCGCTCAGTCCCGCGAGCGCACATCCCGGGTGATCAGGTTGCGCGCGCCCAGCTGGTCATCGGGCGGGTAGTCGACACCGACCAGCGACAGCCCGTGGGCGGGTGCGGCGGCGAAGTCGCTGGATCGCTCGGTGGCGCTGAGCAATTCGCGACAGTAGGAGACGGGGCGGCGGCGCTCGCCGACGGCCAGCAGCGCGCCGACCAGGGAGCGCACCATCGACCAGCAGAACGCGTCGGCGCTGACGTGCGCGGTGATCAGGTCACCGTCGCGGGTCCAGTCCAGTCGCTGTAGGTCGCGAATGGTGGTGGCGTTCTCGCGATGACGGCAGAACGCGGCGAAATCGTGCAGTCCCAGCAGATCTCGCGACGCGGCCGCCATTGCCTCGACGTCCAGCGGGCGCGGCCAGGCGGTGACGTAGCGGGCCTGAAGCGGCTGCACACCCCACGGCGCCGTCGAGATGCGATACACGTAGTGACGCCGCAGCGCCGAGAACCGGGCGTCGAAACCCCCAGGCGCCCGGGTGATATCGACGACCCGGACATCGGTGGGCAGAAACCGGCCCAGCCGGCGCAGCAGCGGCAGGAACTCCGGCTCACCGATGTGCGGTGCACGCGGATAGGCGTTCGGCAGCGCGTCCAACGGCACGTCGACGTGAGCCACCTGGCCGGTGGCATGCACTCCGGCGTCGGTGCGTCCCGCCGCCCGCAGCCGCACCGGCGTGCGAAAGACGGTCGTCAGCGCCTCGTCGAGAATTCCCGCCACGGTCCGTTGGCCGGCCTGAGTGGCCCAGCCGGCGAAACCCGTTCCGTCGTAGGCGATGTCGAGCCGCAGACGGACGTTCTCGTTAACTCTCGTCAGCCTCGTCGTTCGCCTCGGCGGCTTCGGCTTCGGCTCGCGCGGCCACGGCCTTGTCGGCCTTCTCCTCGGCCTCGGCCTGCGCCTTGGTCGGCTCGGCCTCGGGTGTGGTCTCCTCGGCCTCGGCCGTGACTTCCTCGACCGTCGGGCCGACGGCTTCGGAAGGCTCGACAGCCGCCTGAGGTGCCGCCGCCGCCGCGACAGGTGCATCCGTCTTCTTCGAAGCCTTCACCCGACGAGCCCGATCGGCCTCGGAGGTGACCGTCTTCTCCCGCACCAGCTCGATCACGGCCATGGGCGCGTTGTCGCCCTTGCGCGGCTCGACTTTGATGATGCGGGTGTAGCCGCCGTTGCGGTCGGCGAAGAACGGGCCGATCTCCTCGAACAGGACGTGCACCACGTCCTTGTCGCGGATCTTCTTCAGCACCTCTCGACGGTTGTGCAGCGCACCCTTTTTCGCGTGCGTGATCAGCTTTTCGGCGTACGGCCGCAACGCACGCGCCTTCGGCTCGGTCGTCTTGATTCGGCCGTGCTCGAACAGCGACGTGGCCAGGTTGGCCAACAGGGCCTTCTGGTGCGACGACGACCCGCCGAGGCGGGGTCCCTTGGTGGGCTTGGGCATGCGACTGTCTCCTAATTGGGGCCGGCCCCCGTATCAGGTAGGGCCGGGACGGAATTCTTCTACAGCTGTTCGGTTTCCGCGTAGTCCTGCTCGTCGTAGGACGCCTCGCTGGACCACGTGCCGGTGGCCACGTCGTAACCCGCGACCTGCGAGGGGTCGAAGCTCGGCGGGCTGTCCTTGAGCGACAGGCCCAGCTGGTGCAGCTTGACCTTCACCTCGTCGATGGACTTCTGACCGAAGTTGCGGATGTCGAGCAGGTCGGACTCGGTGCGGCTCACCAGCTCGCCGACGGTGTGCACGCCCTCGCGCTTGAGGCAGTTGTAGGACCGCACCGTCAGATCCAGGTCGTCGATCGGCAGGGCGAACGACGCGATGTGGTCGGCCTCGGCCGGCGACGGCCCGATCTCGATGCCCTCGGCCTCGACGTTGAGTTCGCGTGCCAGACCGAACAATTCGACCAGGGTCTTACCGGCCGACGCCAGCGCGTCGCGGGGGTTGATCGAGCTCTTGGTCTCGACGTCCAGGATCAGCTTGTCGAAGTCGGTGCGCTGCTCGACACGGGTGGCGTCCACCTTGTAGGTGACCTTGAGCACCGGCGAGTAGATGGAATCGACCGGGATGCGGCCGATTTCGGCACCGGAGGCGCGGTTCTGCACGGCGGGCACGTAGCCCCGGCCGCGCTCGACGACCAGCTCGACCTCGAGCTTGCCCTTGTCGTTCAGCGTCGCGATGTGCAGGTCGGGGTTGTGCACGGTGACACCGGCCGGCGGCACGATGTCACCGGCGGTGACCTCGCCCGGCCCCTGCTTGCGCAGGTACATGGTGACGGGCTCGTCCTCCTCGGAGGACACCACCAAGCTCTTGAGGTTCAAGATGATCGCGGTGACGTCTTCCTTGACGCCCGGCACGGTGGTGAATTCGTGCAGCACACCGTCGATGCGGATGCTGGTGACGGCCGCACCCGGAATCGAGGACAACAGCGTGCGGCGCAACGAATTGCCCAGGGTGTAACCGAATCCCGGCTCCAGCGGCTCGATGACGAACTGGGAGCGGCTGTCGGTGAGGACTTCCTCCGACAATGTGGGTCGCTGAGAGATCAGCATGGTGTTTCTTCTTCTCCTTCTCGGCACCCGCTATTTGATGCCGTTAGGGTTTTCGAGCCGGTCGGCTCGAAAAGTCCTTACTTCGAGTAGAACTCGACGATGAGCTGCTCGGTGAGCGGCACGTCGATCTGTGCCCGCTCGGGCAGCTGGTGGACGAGGATGCGCTGACGCTCCCCCACCACCTGCAGCCAGCTGGGGATCGGGCGGTCGCCCGCCGTCTCCCGCGCGATCTGGAACGGCACGGTGTTCAGCGAGCTGTCGCGCACGTCGATGATGTCGTGCTGCGACACCCGGTAGCTGGGGACGTTGACGTGCACTCCGTTGACGCTGAAGTGTCCGTGGCTGACCAGCTGACGCGCCATGCGGCGGGTCCGGGCCAGACCGGCCCGGTACACGACGTTGTCCAGCCGGCTCTCGAGGATGCGCAGCAGCTCCTCACCGGTCTTGCCGGATTGCCGCACGGCCTCTTCGTAGTAGCGACGGAACTGCTTTTCCATCACGCCGTAGGTGAAGCGGGCCTTCTGCTTCTCCTGCAGCTGTAGCAGGTATTCGCTTTCCTTGATCCGCGCGCGGCCGTGCTGGCCGGGCGGGTAGGGACGCTTCTCGAAGGCCTGGTCGCCACCGACGAGGTCGGTGCGCAGCCGGCGCGACTTGCGGGTGATGGGTCCGGTGTAACGAGCCATGGTTGTCTCTCCTAGACCCTTCTGCGCTTCGGCGGGCGGCAGCCATTGTGCGGTTGGGGGGTGACGTCGGCGATCGCGCCGACCTCCAGGCCGGCGGCCTGCAGCGACCGGATCGCGGTCTCCCGGCCCGAGCCCGGGCCCTTCACGAACACATCGACCTTCTTGACGCCGTGTTCCTGCGCCTTGCGCGCGGCGTTCTCGGCGGCCAGCTGGGCCGCGAACGGGGTCGACTTCCGGGATCCCTTGAAGCCGACGTGACCCGACGACGCCCAGGCGATGACGTTGCCCTGGGGGTCGGTGATGGTGACGATCGTGTTGTTGAAGGTGCTCTTGATGTGGGCGGCGCCGTGCGGGATGTTCTTCTTTTCCCGCCTGCGGGTCTTCTGACCCTTCTTGGGCGCGGCGGCGCCTGCCTTCTTTGCTGGTGGCATCGGGGTTACCTGGCCTTCTTCTTGCCGGCGATGGTGCGCTTGGGACCCTTGCGGGTGCGCGCGTTGGTCTTTGTCCGCTGACCGCGCACCGGCAGGCCGCGGCGGTGCCGCAGGCCCTGGTAGCAGCCGATCTCGATCTTGCGGCGGATGTCGGCCTGCGTCTCGCGGCGGAGGTCACCCTCGACCTTGAGGTTTGCCTCGATGTAGTCACGCAGGTGGGTCAGCTGGTCATCGGTCAAATCCCTGGTGCGCAGGTCCTTGTCGATGCCGGTAGCTGCGAGAATCTCGTTCGACCGGGTGCGGCCGACGCCGAAAATGTAGGTCAGGGCGATCTCCATCCGCTTGTCCCGCGGAAGGTCGACGCCGACTAGTCGAGCCATGGGTGGCGTTTCCTCTTTTTCTAGGCGGAGGTCTGTTCCCAGCCCGTTCCCGCAGCCCCGGTAGGGGTGGTATCTCGCGGGGCCCGGCCTCCGTCCGGGCGTGGGATGAGCTGGCCCATCTCTATAGATGCCAGCCGCTCACTGGTGCTGGGAGGTCTGCATTCAGTTGTGTCGGGGGCGCGGCTTGCCCTGGGGCTAGCCCTGGCGCTGCTTGTGGCGCGGATCGGAGCAGATCACCATGACCCGCCCATGCCGACGGATCACCCTGCACTTGTCACAGATTGGCTTGACGCTGGGGTTCACCTTCACGGCTGTTCGATCCTGTTCTGTTTCGCTCGTAGTTTTTAAAGATCAGGCGCTTTACTTGTACCGGTACACGATGCGGCCACGGGACAGGTCGTAGGGAGACAACTCCACCACCACCCGGTCTTCGGGCAGGATGCGGATGTAGTGCTGCCGCATCTTGCCGCTGATGTGGGCAAGCACCTTGTGACCGTTCTCCAGCTCAATGCGGAACATCGCATTGGGCAGGGGCTCGACCACCCGGCCTTCCACCTCGATGGCGCCGTCCTTCTTGGCCATAACTAGTTAAGAGTCCTCGTCGTATAGTTTCGTTTTCATCTGCGCCTAGTCGACGCGACAGTGCACCGACTTGAAACGTGAGCCGGTGACAGGAAATTCCTAGGGACTTGGCACACAAAAAGTCGGCGCGGATGCCGCACCGTTGTTCCACGATACCTGGTCAACGGGCGTGCGCCAAAATCGCTTACCGAGAAATCCGGGCCGCGACCTCGACCCGCCATACTACGCGTGACGAGCGCATACTTGAGCGCGATGACAGGTCCCTTCGATGGCGCAGCGCAGCCGCGCAAACCCGTGATACTCACCGTCGACGACGATCCCGCGGTGTCGCGCGCCGTGGCCCGCGATTTGCGCCGCCACTACGGCGAGGAACACCGCATCGTGCGGGCCGAATCCGGTCCGGAGGCCCTGGAAACCCTCAAGCAACTCAAACTGCGGGGGGAAACCGTCGCCGCCCTGATCGCCGACTACCGGATGCCGCAGATGACCGGCATCGAGTTTCTCGAACAGGCGATGGACCTGTACCCGCTGGCGCGGCGGATCCTGCTGACGGCCTACGCCGACACCCACGCCGCGATCGACGCGATCAACGTCGTCGACCTCGACCACTACCTGCTCAAGCCGTGGGACCCGCCGGAGGAAAAGCTCTATCCCGTCGTCGACGCGCTGCTGGAGGCCTGGCGGGCGGCGCCGGAGCACCCCATCCCGCACACCAAGGTGATCGGGCACCGCTGGTCGGCGCGGTCCTGGGAGGTCCGCGACTTTTTGGCGCGCAACGGGCTGAACTACTCGTGGTTCATGGCCGACGAACCCGACGGCGAGCGCCTGCTCAACGCCGCCGGCGCCGACCGCCTGCAGCTGCCCGTCGTGGTCACCGAGCGCGGCGACCCGCTGATCGAGCCCACCAACGCCGAACTGGCCGACAAGCTTGGCCTGACCACCACGCCGTCGCAGGACTTCTACGACCTGATCGTGGTCGGCGGCGGACCCGCCGGCCTGGCCGCCGCGGTGTACGGGGCCTCCGAGGGCCTGCGCACGGTGCTCATCGAGCACACCGCGACGGGCGGCCAAGCCGGCCAGAGCTCGCGCATCGAGAACTACCTGGGCTTTCCGGACGGGGTGTCGGGCGGGCAGCTGGCCGACCGCGCCCGCCGGCAGGCCGAGAAGTTCGGCGCCGAGCTGATCACCGCCCGCAAGGCCGTCGCGCTCGAGGTGAACGGAGCCAAGCGCACGGTGCGGTTCGCCGACGGCGGCTCGGTTCACGCGCACGCCGTCATCCTGGCCACCGGCGTCGCGTACCGCCAGCTGCAGGCCGAGGGCTGCACCGAGCTGACCGGCTGCGGCGTCTACTACGGCGCCGCGGTGTCGATCGCGTCGGACTGCGAGGGCGAAGAGGTGTACGTGATCGGCGGGGCCAATTCCGCCGGCCAGGCCGCCATGTATCTGTCGCGGACGGCCAAGTCGGTCAACATCGTGGTGCGCGCCCCGTCGCTGGAGGCGTCGATGTCCTACTACCTGATCCAGCAGATCGAGGCGAACCCGAAGATCAACGTCCTGACCTGCACCGAGGTGCAGCGCGCCACCGGCGACGGCCACCTGGAGCAGCTCAGGTTGGTCAACAACCGGACCAACGAGGTCGAGGACGTCACCTGCGGGCGGATGTTCATCTTCATCGGCGCCGCCCCGCGGACCGACTGGCTCGACGGGGTGCTGGCCCGCGACGACCATGGCTTCATCCTGACCGGGCCCGACCTACGCAACGTGTGCGGCTGGACGCTGGACCGCCCGCCGCACCACCTGGAAACTAGCGTGCCGGGGGTATTCGCCACCGGCGACGTCCGCTCGACGTCGGCCAAGCGCGTCGCGGCCGCCGTCGGAGAAGGGTCGATGGCCGTGATGCTGGTCCACCGTTACCTGGCCGAAGCATGACCGCCGCCGAATCAAGGCCCATGCCCTGCGAGCCCGACGAGCTGCGCAGCCTGTTCCTCTTCGAGGCGCTGACCGATGAGCAGCTCGCGGTGCTGTGCGCCAACGGGCACATCGAAAACTACGAACCCGGCCCGATCTGCGTCGAGGGCGAACCCGCCACCTGCTTTTACGTGCTGATCGAGGGCGAGCTGATGATGTCCAAGCTCTCCGGCGGCCAGGACATCGAAACCAACCGCACCTCGCAGCGCGGTGTGTATTGCGGGGCGTGGCGGGCGTTCACCGGCGGGAAGCAGAAGAACTACGACGCCTCGGTGCACGTGACGAAGCCGTCGCGGTTCTTCGTCATGGACGCCCCGGTGTTCGCACAGTTCATGCGCGACCAGTTCCCGATGGCCGTCCACCTGCTCGATGGCATCGCCGTCGGCACCGACCGAACCCGCCGGATCATCGACAACCGCGAGAAGCTGCTGGCGCTGGGCCGGCTGTCGGCCGGACTGACCCACCAACTCAACAATCCGGCGGCCGCGATCTCGCGGGCCGCGTCGGATCTGCGCGAGCGGGTGGCCAACATGCGGCACAAGCTGGCGATGCTCGCCGACGGGACGATCTCGCCCGAGGCGCTCAGCGCCCTGGTGCGGCTGCAGGAGCGGGTCGCCGAGCAGGTCGCCAAGTCCGCGTCCCAGCACCTGAGCGCGCTCGAGACCTCCGATCGCGAGGACGCCGTCGGCGACTGGCTGGACGACCACGGCATTGAGGGCGGCTGGGAGATCGCGCCGACGTTCGTCGAAGGCGGCGTCGACACCGATTGGCTGGAGCGCATTTCCGCGGTCAGCGACGAGTTGGCGTCCGCGTCGCTGGAGATGGCAATTCGATGGATCAACTACACCATCGAAAGCGAGCTGCTGATGAACCAGATTCTCGAAGCGAGCAAACGGATTTCGGCGCTGGTGGCCGACGCCAAGCAGTATTCGCAAATGGATCGGGCCCCGTTCCAGGTGGCCAACGTGCACGACCTGCTGTACAGCACGCTGGTGATGTTCGCCGACCGGCTGACCAAGGACGGCGGCAAGGACGCCGCCAGTCCGCATCCCGCGATCACCGTCGTCAAGGACTTCGACAAGTCGCTTCCCGAAATACCCTGCTACCCAGGCGATCTCAACCAAGTGTGGACCAACATCATCGACAACGCGCTGGCCGCGATGCGCGAGACCGGCGGCACTCTGACCGTACGTACCTGCCGATACGGCGACAACATGGCGCGCGTGGAAATCTGCGACACCGGGCCGGGAATCCCCGCCGACATCCGCGAGCACATCTTCGAGCCGTTCTTCACCACCAAGCCGTTCGGGGAGGGCACCGGCCTGGGGCTGGACCTCGCGTTCAACATCGTCGTCAAGAAGCACCGTGGGGACCTGCGGGTGGAATCGAAACCGGGCGACACCCGTTTCATCGTGCTGTTGCCGCTGGAGCCGCCCGCCGTCGACGCCGTCGCCGCGGACCTCGACGCCGATGAGGACGTCGCCGCCGCGGAATAGCTCTCGCGGGGCGCGGGTTGGGAACACCATGACCGATGCAGCGAAGAAACCCGATCTCGGCCGGTTCGGATCGTTCGGACGCGGCGTGACACCCGAGCAGGCCAGGGACATCGAAGCGCTGGGCTACGGCGCCGTCTGGGTCGGCGGTTCACCGCCCGCTGAGCTGGCCTGGGTGGAGCCCCTTCTCGCGGCCACGACGACGTTGCAGGTGGGCACCGGCATCGTCAACATCTGGACGGCGGCGGCCCAGCCGGTGGCCGAGTCCTTCCACCGCATCGACAAGGCCTACCCCGGCCGGTTCCTGTTGGGTATTGGCGTCGGCCATCCCGAGGCACACACCGAGTACCGCAAGCCCTACGACGCGCTCACCGACTACCTGCAGCAGCTCGATGACTACGGCGTGCCCGCCAACCGCCGGGTGGTGGCGGCGCTGGGCCCGCGCGTCCTCAAGCTGTCCGCGGAACGCTCGGCCGGGGCGCACCCCTACCTGACCACCCCGGAACACACTGCGCGAGCCCGCGAACTCATCGGGCCGTCCGCTTTCCTGGCCCCCGAACACAAGGCGATCCTGACCACCGACCCCGAGAAGGCCCGGGCCGTCGGCCGCAAGGCGCTCGACGTCTACTTCAATCTCGCCAACTACCGAAACAATTGGAAGCGGCTGGGTTTCACCGAGGACGAAGTCACCCGCCCTGGTAGCGACCGCCTGGTGGACGCGGTGGTGGCGTATGGCACCGTGGACCAGATCGCGGCGCGACTCAAAGAACACCTGGACGCCGGCGCCGATCACGTCCCCGTGCAGGTCCTCACGAAGGATGAAAACCTGGTGTCGGCGCTGGCCGAACTGGCGGGGCCGCTGGGTTTGACGCCGTCCTGACCTGCCGTAGGGGGAGCTGGATGACCGAGGGAGTTTCACTCAAACCCGGGCTTGGCCGGTACGGCGTGTGGCTGCCCACCCGATCGATCTCCCCCGAATTGGCGGCGGGCATCGAATCGCTGGGCTACGGCGCCGCCTGGATCGGCGGGTCACCGGACGCCGACCTGTCCTGGGCCGAGCCCGCCCTGGCGCAGACGACGTCGCTGCAGCTGGCCACCGGAATCGTCAACATCTGGTCGGCGCCCGCCCCGGCCGTCGCCGAGTCCTTCCACCGGATCGAATCCGGCCATCCGGGAAGGTTTTTGCTGGGCATCGGGGTGGGGCACCCGGAGCACACCGGAGAATACGTGAAGCCCTACGACGCCCTGGTCTCCTACCTCGACGAACTCGACGCGGCCCTGGTGCCGACCAGCCGTCGGGTCCTCGCCGCGCTCGGGCCGCGGGTGCTCGGCCTCGCGGCGCGGCGCAGCGCCGGCGCGCATCCGTACCTGACCACGCCCGAGCACACCGCCAAGGCGCGCGAGTTACTGGGTGGGGCCGTCTATTTGGCGCCCGAACACAAGGTGGTGGCCCCCGCAAGCGGGAAATACCCCCACACCACCGACGCCGAGGAGGCCCGAGCGATCGGTCGTCGGACTGTCGAGTTCTACCTGGGCTTGAGCAACTACGTGAACAACTGGCTGCGGCTGGGGTTCACCGAGGCCGATGTGCGCAAACCCGGCAGCGACAAGCTGCTCGACGCGGTGGTCGCCTACGGCACCGCGGAGGACATCGCGAGGCGGTTGGCCGAGCATCTGGATGCCGGCGCCGACCATGTGGCGATCCAGGTGCTGGGCGGGGGCGACGAAAAGGCCCTTCTAGCTGCGCTGAGTGAATTGGCCGGACCCCTGGGGCTGACCCACGCGAGCTGACCGGTCGGCTCGGTTAGGGTTTGGGCATGCGGTTACTGGTCACCGGCGGCGCTGGATTCATCGGCGCCAACTTCGTGCACAGCACGGTCCGGGAACATCCCGAGGACTCCGTGACGGTGCTCGACGCCATGACCTATGCGGGTCGGCGCGAGTCACTGACCGACGTGGAGGACTCCATAGAGCTGGTGGTCGGTGACATCTCCGACGCCGAGCTGGTGGGGCGGCTGGTCGCCGAATCCGACGCGGTGGTGCATTTCGCCGCTGAAAGCCACGTGGACAACGCATTGGACAGTCCCGAGCCTTTCCTGCACACCAACGTCGTCGGCACCTTCACCATCCTCGAGGCGGTGCGGCGTTACGGCGTTCGGCTGCACCATATCTCGACCGACGAGGTCTACGGCGACCTGGAGCTCGACGACCCGCAGCGGTTCACCGAGGCGACGCCCTATAACCCGTCGAGCCCGTATTCGGCGACCAAGGCCGCCGCCGATATGTTGGTTCGCGCCTGGGTGCGCTCGTATGGGGTGCGCGCGACGATCTCGAACTGCTCCAACAATTACGGGCCGTATCAGCACGTCGAGAAGTTCATTCCGCGCCAGATCACCAACGTGCTCACCGGCCGCCGGCCCAAGCTGTACGGCACCGGCGCCAACGTCCGCGACTGGATCCACGTCGACGACCACAACAGCGCGGTCCGGCGCATCCTGGACAAGGGCGAGATCGGGCGCACCTATCTGATCAGCTCCGAAGGGGAGCGCGACAACCTGACCGTGCTGCGCACGCTGCTGCAGATGATGGGCCGCGAGCCCGACGACTTCGACCACGTCACCGACCGCGTGGGCCACGATTTACGGTACGCCATCGACCCCACGTCGCTGTGTGACGAACTTTGTTGGGCGCCAAAGCACACCGATTTCGAGGACGGCCTGCGTGCCACCATTGACTGGTATCGCGCGAACGAATCGTGGTGGGGTCCGTTGAAAGACGCCGCGGAGGCCCGCTACGAAGAGCGCGGGCAGTAGCGTGCAAGTCCGCGAGTTGAAGGTTCCCGGAGCCTGGGAGGTCACTCCCAACGTCCATGGGGATTCGCGTGGCCTTTTCTTCGAATGGCTCAGCGACAAGGGATTCCGCTCCTTCGCCGGCCACGGGCTAAATGTCCGGCAGGCCAATTGTTCGGTGTCGTCGGCCGGTGTGTTGCGCGGATTGCACTTCGCCCAGCTGCCGCCGAGCCAGGCCAAGTATGTGACGTGCGTTCGCGGTGCGGTGTTCGACGTTGTCGTCGACATCCGGGTCGGCTCGCCGACATTCGGGCAGTGGGATTCGGTCCTGCTCGACGACTCCGATCACCGGACGATCTACATTTCCGAAGGTTTGGGCCACGGTTTCCTTGCGCTGCAAGACAATTCGACGGTGATGTATCTGTGCTCCGCGGAATACAACCCGCAGCGCGAACACACGATCTGTCCGACCGATCCGGCGCTGGCCATCGACTGGCCACTGGTGGACGGCGCCACGCCCAACCTGTCCGACCGAGATGCCGCGGCGCCCAGCTTCGCGGAGGTGCGGGCCTCCGGCCTGCTGCCCACCTGGGACGAGACCAAGACATTTGTCGAGGAAATGCGGCTCAAGCAGCCGCGGCCCGATTCCTCCTAGCCGCTAACGCGCTCGCCCACAACGCCACCGTGAGCACCTCGGCCATCACACTGAGGGCGGCGTACGGCGCCGGGTCCCATCCCCGTTCAAGGAAGCCGGACAGGCCGACGGTGCGTGACAGAACGAATGCCACCAGCGAACCGGCCGCGAGCGCGGCACCGGCCCAGCGCAGCCACCCGGGTCCGCCGATCAGGATCAGCAGCGCGACCGCGAACGAGAGGCTGGCCTGAATCACGAACGCGGTGCCGATCGTCGGAATATGTCGGTAGCCATGCACATAGAGGTAGGCGTGGCTGGTGGCGCTGACGGCCAACGACACGGCGAGGCCGACGCGGATCAGGATACTCGTCAAACTCATTGCAGCGCAGTCTCCTTTAAGGCCAGAGCGGTCTCTCCCCTGGCGTAGCTGACCTCACGGATGCCCAGTGCGTCGCGCAGCTTGCCGGCCGGAAGCGTGACCGGCTTGGGCGCGGGCCCGTCGCCCGGCCGGGGCAGCGGGTAGGCGGTGGTGGTGCCGCTGTAGAACGTGACGTTGTTTTCCGTTTTGGAGAACAGCTGGTGGACATGACCATTCAGGCAGGTCACCGAGGAGAAGCGGCGCAGGTAGCTCAGCGCTTGCGTGGCGTCGTCGGTGCCCCAGCCCCATTGCGGGTACATCGCGAACAAAGGGATGTGACTGAACACGATGATGGGCGTATCGCTGGAAAGGCGCGCGACATCGCGCTTGACGAACTCCAACTGATCGGCACCGAGATGCCCGAGCTTGCGCAGATTCAGCGTGTTGACCAACGCGATCAGGTGCACTCCGGCGATGTCAGCGCTATACCACCCGTCGCCAACGGAGCCGGCGCCGAACGCGTTCCGGTACTTCTGCCCGGCGTCGTCGATCGAGTCGTGTTCTCCGGGCACGGTGAACACGTGTGGCGTCTTGAGGCCGCTCATCATCTGCTTCACCCGGTCGAACTGCTCCGGGCTGGACAGGTGGGTGAGGTCCCCGGTGTGGATGACGAAATCCGGTGTGTAGCCGAGGTTGTTGACCAGATCTATCGCGTGGCCGAACGTTGCGGTGACGTCGGGGTTGGGCGCACCGGTGAACCCGAGGTGGCTGTCGCTGATTTGGGCGAACCGCAGCGTGGGCCGCACCGCCGCGTGCTGCGCCCCGGCCTGGCCCGCGACATGCGAGATGACCTCGCCGCCGGCCACGGCGAACCCGACCGCCGCACCGAACCATGCCGTGTGCCGGATGAGCTGGCGGCGAGTCATGCCGTTCTCTTTGTTATTCATCCCGTCACCACCACCGTGCCGTGCATCATCGGGTGGATCGAACAGACGTAATCGAAAGTCCCCGCCGTGGAGAAGGTGTGGGTGAAGGTGGCGCCCGTTCCCATGCCGGGTGAGTGGAACGAGCCGTCGCTCGCGGCCACCGTGTGGGGTTCTTCGTCGCGGTTGGTCCACGTGACGGTAGTCCCGGCGGGCACGGTCAACGTCCCGGGCGCGAACGCGAAGCCGTCGATGTTGACCTGGTCGCCGCGGACCGGAGCCGCCGGCGCGGTGATCGAGATCGCGGTGGTGGGCGCGGCGGTGGTCGCCACCGGCCGTGGCTGGGAGCAGCCGGCCAGCAGCAACACACCCGCGGCCGCCAAAAGTCTTCGTAGCATGGAGATATCCATGCCAAGAGATAGCGCGGCGGGTTACACCGCTCAGGCCGGCCGGCCGGGGCCCGGTGGGGCGAACACCTCGATGATCCCGTTGACCTCACGAGCCATCAATGCGGGCAACGGTTTTGGCGCTATCGGCAACTGATGGGTGAGCACCTGCCCGGCGGGCGAGAACGACGTAGTGTGGCAGGGGCAGCGCAGTATGTCGTCGGGCGCGTCGAACCACAGCTTGCAGCCCTGGTGGGTACACACCCCGGAGATCGCCTGGATCCTGCCGTCGACGCGGCGGACGAACCCGGTCACCGAGCCGAGGTCGAAGGCGTGCATCGCGCCGTCGGGCACGTCCGAGCCGGCTGCGACGCGCTGCCAGCTGCCCTGGTTGGGCGTGAGTTGCCCGCCGGCAGTATCGGGCGTACCACCGTCGCCTGCGTGGCCCGCGGTCAGGGCCCGGTCCACGGACACCGCGGCGACCGCCGCGGTGGCGGCGGCCGACGTGCCGACGAGGACCTGGCGGCGCGTGCTGCCGCGGCCCGGCGGCGTTTCCGTCGGGCCGCCCGCCATCTGCTCGGCAACCCGCCGGTGCAGATCGGCGACGAACTCCGGGCGGGGCGCGTCACCACCCTCGCGAGCCGCGCGCAGCTCGATCGCGGTGCGGACCTGCGCGGCCTCGAAGTCGTCCGGCGCGAACGGCCTGGGCCGGCGCCCCCGCAACAGGTCGTCGACGTAACGTCGCAGCGATCGCGCATTCATGGCTGGCCCCCATCGTTGACCTGCGCCGCCAGCCGCAGGGCGCGGTGCTGAAGCACTTTGGCATTGGCCACGCTGATCCCGAGTTCCGCGGCTGACTCCTTGATCGAATTACCCCGCAGGAAGCGGGATTCCAAAATCTGGCGGTAGCGGTCCGGCAGGCTGTCCAGTACGCGGGCGACGCGCTGCGGCGCGGTGCTGATCGCTTCCTGGCTGTCGGCGGGTTGTTCGATGTCCTCGATCGAGGTTATCTCTCGCCCCAGCGTCTCTCGCCAGTGCGCGGCCAGCACCGTCCGGGCCGTCGCCCGCAGGTACGCGCGCACCTCCGCGACGCTCGCGGTCAGTCGCAGCGGCCGCAGCGCGGCGAGGAACACCTCGGCGGTGAGGTCTTCGGCGTCGGTCTGGTTGCCGACGCGCGCGAACAGCGTGCGGTACACCCAGGTCACGTTGTCGGAGTACACGGCTTCCCAGTTCGGGTAGCCGACGTCTTGGCCATCGTCGGGCACCGCGCGCAAGGGTCGCGGCCCGACGGGTTCGTTTCTTGCCGCCACATGCCTCCTTCACCCGATGAATAGCGGCTCGGGTTACACGGCTCAGGGCGCCGCGAGGGCGGCTTCGGCGGCCATCAGCTGGTCGAGCTTGGCGGCGGTGGCGGCGAACACGGACTTGGCGATGCTCAGGATGCGCATCCGCACCCGGGGCTTCGCCGAACCCGACGGCAGCAGGTGTCCGATCAGGTGCCCGAACAGGTCCAGGCGAGCCGCGGCCAGCCACGACATCAATTCGGGATCATCGAACCAGCGCAGCTGGTTGCTGTAGTCGGCCTGCGCAAGCCGCAACCAGTCGACGTCGGTGTCCGGATGCGGCAGGGGAACGCACAACTCGTTTTTCACGGCGTCGTCGGAGTATGCGGCTTCGACGTGGGCGATCAGCGCGGCGCTGAAGATCTGTTGGCATCCGCGCACGCTTTGCAGCGTGATATCTGCGACATCGAAAATGGGCTTGGCGGGCCGTTTTTCGGCGCCATCCGCAGTGCAATCGATGTACAGCTCGTCGCCGCCGACCGCCACTGTGCCGCCATCGAGCACCATCCTGTCCGCCTCGATCGCCAGGAGGTGGCCCATGCGAACCACGTCGGTGATGCGGCGGAGCTGCTCGAGCTCGAGGCGGGTGACGGTGGCGCAGCGGTACATGGCGGGCCGGATGGCCGGATCGATCCGCAACAGCACGCCGGCATTCTCGAGATGCGCGAACAAATCCTGCACCGTGTCCGCGTCGTTGATCGCGCGCAGTTGTGCGGTGAAGCTGGCCTTGAGCTTGTCGGCGAACAAGGCGCCGGGTTGCATCGTCTCGCGATCCAGCAGCCAGGAGTCGCGGGGCATGATCCAGGTCAGCCGATCCGGCCCGACACCATGACTGAGCAGCCACAGGCAGGTGTCGATGCCGGTCTTGCCGCCCCCCACGACGACATAGCGCTCACGCGCGGCCTGCCAGGGCAGGTCGTTGGGCGGCAGGCATCGGATGCCGTCGGCAACCGCATAGGGCGGGCGGCGCATGGCGGGAACGGTGACCCGCATGTAGGTGGCGTCGACGACGCGGCGCGTCACGCGGACGGTGTGGTCGGCGCCGGCCAGCGTGCGAAACCGGCCATCGCCGAGGTATTCGCTCATCGGGAAGTAGCTGACCCGGCCCGTCGGCAACCACTCCCGGCGCATGATGCGCTCGTAATACGCGCAGATTTCACCGGCGGACGCCAATTCGTAAAGGCCGTGGTTCCAACCCACTTGGTCGATGGTGTCGCTGCCCAGCCGGGACGAGTTGACGCCGTAGAACGCGGAGGGCTGATGCAGCCGCACGAACGGGTAGGCCATGGTCCAGTGCCCACCGGGCGCGTGGTGGCGGTCCACCACCACCACGCGGGCCTCCGTCTCGGAGACCAGCGTGTCGATGAACGCCATGCCCATGGCGCCTGCGCCGACTACCAGGTAGTCGGACTCGATGGTGCGCATACAGCTGTCAGGCTAGCCCGGCGCCCACCTTGCCAACGTCCTATCCGCGTTACTAGGATATGCAAGTATCCGCTTAAGCGCCGTAATCACATCGAGGGCCCCATGACCACACAAATCCCGCACTTCATCGATGGGCAGCGCACCGTCGGCCAGTCCGGCCGCAGCGCTGACGTCTTCGACCCCAGCACCGGCCAGGTTCAGGCGACGGTGCCGATGGCCGGCCAGGCCGACATCGACGCCGCGGTGGCCTCCGCCGTTGAAGCCCAAAAGGGCTGGGCCGCAACGAATCCCCAGCGCCGCGCCAGGGTGATGATGCGCTTCATCGAGTTGGTCAACCAGTCAGTCGACGAGCTGGCCGAGCTGCTGTCGCGCGAGCACGGCAAGACAGTGGCCGACGCCAAGGGCGACATCCAGCGCGGCATCGAGGTCATCGAGTTCTGCATCGGCATCCCTCACCTGCTCAAAGGCGAGTACAGCGAAGGCGCCGGTCCGGGCATCGACGTCTACTCGCTGCGCCAGCCGCTGGGAGTGGTCGCCGGCATCACGCCGTTCAACTTCCCGGCGATGATCCCGCTGTGGAAAGCCGGCCCGGCGCTGGCCTGCGGCAACGCGTTCGTGCTCAAGCCGAGTGAGCGTGACCCGTCGGTCCCGGTGCGCCTGGCCGAGCTCTTCCTGGAGGCGGGCCTGCCGCCGGGGGTTTTCCAAGTGGTGCACGGCGACAAGGAGGCCGTCGACGCCATCCTGAACCACCCCGACATCCAGGCGGTCGGCTTCGTCGGCAGCTCGGACATCGCGCAGTACATCTACGCGGGGGCCGCGGCCACCGGAAAGCGCTCGCAGTGCTTCGGCGGCGCCAAGAACCACATGATCGTGATGCCCGACGCAGACCTGGACCAGGCCGTCGACGCCCTCATCGGCGCCGGGTACGGCAGCGCCGGCGAGCGCTGCATGGCGATCAGCGTCGCCGTCCCGGTGGGTGACAAGACCGCCGACCGGCTGCGTGCCCGGCTGATCGAGCGGATCAACAACCTGCGCGTCGGCCACAGCCTGGACCCGAAGGCCGACTACGGCCCGCTGGTGACCGAGGCCGCCGTGGCACGGGTGCGCGACTACATCGCCCAGGGTGTCGACGCGGGAGCCGAACTGGTCATCGACGGCCGCGAGCGCGCCAGCGACGACCTGGCTTTCGGTGACGCCAACCTCGAGGGCGGCTTCTTCATCGGCCCCACCCTGTTCGACCACGTCACCCCGGAGATGTCGATCTACACCGACGAGATCTTCGGCCCCGTGCTGTGCATCGTCCGCGCGCACGATTACGAGGAGGCGCTGCGGCTGCCGTCCGAGCACGAATACGGCAACGGCGTAGCGGTTTTCACGCGCGACGGCGACGCGGCCCGCGACTTCGTCTCCCGCGTGCAGGTTGGCATGGTCGGCGTCAATGTGCCCATCCCGGTGCCGGTGGCCTACCACACCTTCGGCGGCTGGAAGCGTTCCGGCTTCGGCGACCTCAACCAGCACGGTCCGTCGTCGATCATGTTCTACACCAAAACCAAGACGGTGACGTCGCGGTGGCCGTCCGGCATCAAGGACGGCGCCGAATTCGTCATTCCCACAATGGATTAGGGTTGACTGCTTTATGGCTTCCTTTACCCTCGATGACGACGAACGGGTGATCACCGAGACGGCCGCCGCGTTCGCCGCCAAGCGCATTGCCCCGCACGCCCTGGAATGGGATGCGGCCAAACATTTCCCGGTCGACGTGCTGCGCGAATCGGCCGATCTCGGCATGGCGGCGATCTACTGCCGCGAGGATGTCGGCGGCAGCGGTCTGCGCCGGCTCGACGGGGTCCGCATCTTCGAGCAGTTGGCCATCGCCGACCCGGTCACCGCCGCGTTTCTGTCCATCCACAACATGTGCGCGTGGATGATCGACACCTTCGGCACCGCCGAGCAGCGCAAGGATTGGGTCCCGCGGCTGGCCTCGATGGACGTCATCGCCAGCTACTGCCTCACCGAGCCCGGCGCCGGTTCCGATGCCAGCGCGCTGAGTACCCGTGCGGTCAAACAGGGCGGCGATTACGTGCTCGACGGCGTCAAGCAGTTCATCTCCGGCGCGGGCGCCTCGGACGTCTACGTGGTGATGGCCAGGACCGGCAATGAGGGGCCGCGCGGCATATCGGCCTTCGTTGTCGAAAAGGGCACTGCCGGGCTGAGTTTCGGCTCGCTCGAGGAGAAGATGGGCTGGCACGCCCAGCCCACCGCGCAGGTGATCCTGGAGGGGGTACGGGTGCCCGCCGACGCGATGCTGGGCGGCGCCGACGGCGAGGGCGCCGGGTTCGGCATCGCGATGAAGGGCCTCAACGGCGGCCGGCTCAACATCGCCGCGTCCTCGCTCGGCGGCGCCCAGGCCGCCTCCGACAAGGCCGGCGCCTACGTCCGCGATCGGCAGGCGTTCGGGTCGTCCCTGCTCGACGAGCCCACCATCCGGTTTACCCTGGCCGACATGGCGACCGGCCTCGAGACGTCGCGAATGATGTTGTGGCGGGCGGCCAATGCGTTGGACACCGACGATCCGGACAAGGTCGAGTTGTGCGCGATGGCCAAGCGCTACGTCACCGACACCTGCTTCGAGGTCGCCGACAAAGCCCTGCAGCTGCACGGCGGCTACGGCTACCTGCGCGAGTATGGTCTGGAAAAGATCGTCCGCGATCTGCGCGTGCACCGGATCCTGGAGGGCACCAACGAAATCATGCGGGTGGTCATCGGCCGGGCCGAAGCCGCACGGGTCCGCGCAAACGCGTAGAAAGGTCTTGCAGATGACCGAGCACCTGACGGTGGCCTTCCTGGGCCTGGGTCATATGGGCGGGCCCATGGCGGCGAACCTCGTTGCGGCCAAGCACGCGGTGCGCGGATTCGATCCCGTGCCGGCGGCGATGTCGGCGGCGACGGAGGCCGGGGTCACCGGATTCGGGAGCGCCACCGACGCGGTCGCCGGCTCGGACGTGGTCATCACCATGCTGCCCAACGGCGAGCTGGTCAAACGCTGCTACGCGGAGATCCTGCCCGCGGCGCGACCCGGCGCGTTGTTCATCGACAGCTCCACGATCTCGGTCAACGATGCCCGCGAGGTCCATGCGCTGGCGGAATCGAACGGCGTCGCGCAGCTGGACGCACCGGTGTCGGGCGGGGTGAAGGGTGCCGTCGCCGGGACGCTTGCGTTCATGGTGGGGGGTGACGGGGACGCCCTGCAGCGGGCGCGGCCGGTGCTGGAACCCATGGCGGGCAAGGTCATTCACTGCGGCGCGGCCGGAGCGGGGCAGGCCGCCAAGGTGTGCAACAACATGGTGCTGGCGGTGCAGCAGATCGCGATCGGCGAGGCGTTCATCCTGGCCGAGAAGTTGGGGTTGTCCGCCCAGTCCCTATTCGACGTCATCACCGGTGCGACCGGCAACTGCTGGGCCGTGCACACCAATTGCCCTGTGCCGGGCCCGGTCCCGACCTCACCGGCCAACAATGACTTCAAACCGGGCTTCGCCACCGCGCTGATGAACAAGGACCTGGGCCTGGCGATGGACGCGGTGTCCTCCAGCGGGTCGGCGGCGCCGCTGGGTACCCACGCCGCCGAGATCTACGCGAAATTCGCCGCCGACCACGCCGACAAGGACTTCAGCGCGGTCATCGAGATGCTGCGCGGCAGCTGAACTTACGCGGCCCTGGCTTCCACCACGCTCAGCGGCGAAGCGGTCCGTACCATCCTGGTCATCTCAAACCCCGCTTGGCTCAGCAGGTGTCGGTACTCGGCCGCCGTGCGTTCGCGAGCGCCCAGATTCAGCAGCATCTCCAGGTCCACCCAGTTTCCCGGGAAGTCGCGGTTGTGTTCCGGGATGACCATCTCGACCAGCAGCACCCTGGCCTGCGGGCCGGCCGCTGCGCGAACGTTGCGCAGGATCCGGACCGCCATGTCGTCGCGCCAGTCGTGGATGATGTTCTTGAGGATATAGGCGTCGCCGCCACCCGGAACGGTGTCGAAAAACGAGCCCTCCGCGATGCGCACCCGGTCGGCGACACCGTGCTTTTCGAAAAACGGGCGCGCGCTCGCGACGACCGAGGGCAGGTCGTACAGCACGCCGCGGGAAGCGGGCGCCGCCGCGAGGACGGCGGCCAGCAGCGGGCCGTGACCACCGCCGACGTCGACGATCGTGGGGTAGGCGCTGAAGTCGTAACCGGCGACCACGGACGCGGTGGTCAGCTCCGAAATGTTGGTCATCGTCTGGTTGAAGAGCTCGGCGAGCTCCGGCTGGTCGGCGAAGTACGCGAAGCTGTCCTTACCGTGCAGCGCCGGGACGACGGAGAGACCGGTGCGGACCGAATCGACGAGCAGGGTCCAGCGTTCGCGCTGCTCCCGCGACCCATAGAACTGCGCCGCGGATGTTGTCGACACCGGCGCATCCGAACACAGCGTCGCCGCAAGCGGATTCAGCCCATAGCGGCCGTCGCGCCGGCGTTGGAAAACTCCGCGGCCGATCAGTGCGCGCAGCAACCGTCGCAGCGCGTCGGCGTCCGCGCCCACCCGACCCGCCAGTTCCTCGATCGGCAGTGGGCCATTGGCCAGAGCATCGGCGATGCCCAATTGCGCCGCCACCGTGATCGCCTGCGAAGTCCACGTGGCCGTGATCATTTCCATCATCGCCGCCGGCGGGGGGACCAGCCGTTGATGTAGCCGATACAGGCGGTGGCGGATCCATTCGACAGCGCGGGCCAGCCGCGGGGGCGGCAACTTGGCGATCGACGACATCACCTCACCTCTGACCAGACGCGTGCGGGCGCGGTGGCCCCGAGGCCTCGACTGATCTCCCGGGACATCCGGCTGTGACTCACCCTGTGCAGGAACGCCGCCAAAGCCCACGTCATGAACCGGTCGGAGATCATTGCCGCGGGCTTCAGCACGGACTCGCTGCGCGACACCTGCTGCGTGGTCACCCAGGACACTGCCTTGACCTGGCGTCGCCGGGTCTTTTCGTACCAGCGCAGCGCGCTCGCGAGATGACTCCTGCCGTCGGGCAGGAGTGTCCGGTCGAGATCCGAAAGCGCCTTGCGCAACACCATCGTGTCGAGCAGCGCCTGATTGGTCCCCTGCGCAAGGGTGGGCGGCATGGTGTGTGCGGCATCGCCGAGCAGCGTGACGGCGCCACGGCCCGCGCGGGGAATCGGATGCCGGAAATGCGGGAACGGCGACGGGGCAAGGTCCTCATCGTTCAATGTCGTTAGCACGCGGTCGACAAGATCGGACCACCCGGTGAAGTGGGAGCGCACCATGTCGACCGGACGTCGCGGTCGGACGAAATCGGACGACCACGGCAGGTCAAACCACCACTGCAGGTTCGTTCCTCCCGCCGGCCACAACCCGAGGTTTCCATGCTCGCCGATGATCATGAGCGCAACGTTCCTGTCGACGTCGCCCGGAAGCGTCACGAGTCCCTGCCAGCTGCACCAGCCCGTGGGCCGCGCGGCCGGACCGCCGACGAAATCACGGACCCGCGAGTGCAGACCGTCCGCGCCGATCAGCAGGTCTCCTTCGGCCGAACTGCCGTCGTCGAATTCGACCCGAACCCCACTGCGGGTGTTGACGAAACCGACGGCGCGGCGGTTGAACCGGATGCGCTCTGCGGGAAACCCTTCCAGCAGGCGTCCAAGCAGGAGCCGACGCGGGACCATCCGGACCGGCGCGCCGAACCGCGCCGTGATCACCGTCAAGTCCACAGTCGTGATCCGGCGACCGGTCGGTGTCGTGACGCGCACCGTGGACAGTAGCTGCCCGGCGCCGTCCATATCGACACCGAGCTGGCCCAAAACCCTTGCGCCATTGGGCCAAATGGTTACGGCACCCCCACCCGGCTGCGAATCCGGGCGTCGCTCGAACACGGTGACATCGTGCCCGTCGCGCATGAGTCCCCGGGCAACGGAGATACCGCCGACACCGGCACCGACGACGAGGACACGAAGCGGCATCGGTGTTAATTCCGCGCAGGGCGAGGATTCATCGCAGACCTCCTACCGCTACCACGTAGGACGTCGGCGCGAGGTTCAAAAGTCGCCGGCGTTGCGCCGCAGCGTCTCAATGGATGACACGAGCGCTTCGGACTCGTCGGCATCGATCCCGATGTCGGCGAACACCTGCTCGTTGAGCGTGATGGTGGCGTCCTCGACGGTCGAGCGGCCGAGATCGGTGATCTGCACGAGGGTGGTACGCCCGTCGGTGGGGTGGGGCACCCGCTGCACCAGCCCGTTGGCTTCCAGCCGACGGATCGCGTGCGTGACGCTGGTGACGTGAACCTGCAGGCGGTCGGAGGCCTTGGTGATGGGCAGCGCGCCGCTGCGGCTGAAAGCCAGGAGCCGCAACAGCTCGAAGCGGGAAAAGCTCAAGTCGTAGGGGCGCAGCGCATTCTCGACGCGGGCGAGCAGAATCTGGTGAGCCCGCATCACGGACGTCACCGCAACCATGCCCGGCGCCACGTCGCCCCAGCCGGCACGCGTCCAGTTCGCCCTGGCCTGTGCGATCGGATCGGGTTTGTCGGATGCTGAAGGGGCCACGCCCTTTCATACCGCACTTTGGTTCCTCAGGCGTGTGACTTTGCCACCGCGGCTAGCACCGCGCGGGTGGATGCGCGGCTCCCGACGGTGATGCGTGCGCCTCCGTCTGGGTAATGCCGGACTCTCAGTCCGGCCTCGCCGAACACCTGCTGCCAGTGCCGTCCTACGGGCGGTAGGTAGACGAAGTTGGCGTGTCCGTCGGTGGTGCGTACCCCCAACGCGGCGAGGCGCCGGGACAAATACTGCCGCTCACCGGCGATTCGCAGAATGCGTTGGCGCAACTGGTCGTCGGCCGCGTAGGACGCGGCCACCGCGACCAGGCTGGTGATCCCCATGCCGAACGGCAATTGCATCTTCCACAGGATCGCGGCGAGCTCCGGCGCCGCGAACCCGTACCCGATCCGAAGTCCGGCCAAGCCATAGGCCTTCGAGAACGTGCGCAGCACCACGACATTGGGGAAGCGCCGCACCAGATCAGGCCCGCCGACGCGGTGCTGGGGGGCGACGAACTCGATATAGGCCTCGTCGAGCAGCACGACAGTGTCGGCTGGCACGCGGCGCAGGAATCGTTCCACCTCCGGGACGGGCTCCATCGTGCCGGTCGGATTGTGCGGCCGGCACAGCACGACGACGTTGGCGCCCGCCGCCGCCGCAGCCATGGCTTGCAGGTCGTGGTGGCCGGATTGGTCGAGCGGAACGGCGATGGGCGTCAGGCGCGCCATCCGCGCGAAGATCGGGTATCCGTCGAATGTCGGCTCGCTCAACACGACTCGGTCACCGGGCCGCGTCACCGCGTGCAAGACCTGCATCGCCACCCCGCTCGCCCCGGCTCCGAGCACCACCTGCTCGTCGCCCACCCCGACGTGACCGGCGACGAGGGTCCGCATCCGTTCGGGCCGAAATTCGGGATAACGGTTGGCGGCGTCGATCGAGCGGATCAACGCCGAGCGCACGGCCGGCAGCGGCGGGAACGGGTTCTCGTTGAGCGACAGCGCCAGCGGATCGATCGCGTCCGGCAGCGCGCCGCCCATCTCGGCGGGGTTCGCTTCCAGCACGGCCGACATCAGTCTCGCCCGCCCCAGCGGACCGCGGCAGCACCCGCAAAGTCGCCGGCGTGGGCGAAAGCCGCCATCATCACCACGTCGCCGGTCTTGAGCTGACCGTCGGATATCGCCCGGTCCAGGTTGATCGGGATGCCGGCGCCGAACAGGTTGCCGCATTCGTCGAAGGTGTCGCGATGACGTTCGGGCGGAACCTCGAGCGCCTCGCGCCAGTTGCGCAGAAACACCCGATTGGGCTGGTTGGTCACCAGCAGATCGATCTCCTTGGAGGGCAACCCGATACGGTCGCAGACCGCCAGCGCGACTTCGGGGACCTGCCTGTTGCCGCGCGCCAACACCTTGGTGATCTTGCTCTCGGTGAAACCGATGCAGCCTTCACCCGGTCCGGGTTGCCACCATTTGCGGGGCGGGTCGACGGCGATGGTCATGTCCCCGGCGTATTCGCCATAGGTGCGGCACTCGACGTCGAGAATCGGTGAATCGTCCGACAGCGTGACCAGGCCCACGGCGGCACCGTCACCGGGCACCGACGACTGTGCCTTCGCCCGCACGCCGGGTTGGTCGAAGATCTGTCCGGCGGCGTTCTGCGCGACGGCGATGAGTGCGGTGCGCCCTTCGCCGGATGTCAGGAGCCGGCGGGCCACCTTGAGCCCCAGCAGGAACGCCGCGCAACCGCCGTTGTGCAGATCCAATACCCAGTTGGGTCGCATGCCCAGGCGGTGCGCGATGCTGCCACCCGCACCGTAGAACGGCATGTCGGGCATCTGAGTGTGGGTGATCAGCACGTCCACGTTGGAGATGGCGTCGTGGCCGTTTCGTTCGATGACGCCCGCGGCGGCCCGCTCGACCATGTCGACGGCGGTTTCGTCGGCCGCGACGTGATGGCGGAATTCAGGGGCGCGGAACATCAGATTGTCGGCCAGTTCGTCCGAGCCGGCGAACTGCGCGTAATAGCTTGCGCCGATGGGTTTTCCGGGCAGGTAGGTGGAGACGTCGGTCAGGCTCGCGGTTGGTTGCTTCATCGTGTGGCGCTCATCTCATCCAGACCGGCGTGATCGGCAGGCCGTTGCGGTGGCGGTACTCGGCGATCGTCTTGAGGTTGTGCAATTCCACCCCGTGGCCGGCACCGAAGATGTCCCAGAAGTCACCCACCCAGCCCGTCCGGTCCGGCGGCGCGGCGTGCGTGTACGGGTTGTTGTCGTAGAAGGGGTGGCGGCAGTTGGTCCACAGCACAACGGAACCGGGCTTGTTCAGCACCATCTGCGCACCGACGACCCGCATCAGGTAGATCATCCAGAGGTGCTCGCCCTGGTCCCAGGCGCAGTGGTAGTCGACGGTGCCCGCTTGGGCGTTGGCGACGGTTCGGGTGAAGATCTTGGTGTCTGGGAGCAACCGGTCGTGGGCCAGCCACAGCCCGGGCTCGTCGGTGGGGGTGAAGCCGCGCAGCGTGTACGTCCACTCCTCGAGGCTGCGCGTATCGGCCAGGTATTCGAACAACTCCTCCGGTGGGCAGTCGACGTAGTCGCTGACCGTGCAGTATTGCCCGAAGACCTCGTCGTGCGGGTACATCGACCGCATCTGGGCCATGAACATCGGCGCGGTCTTCTCCAGGGGCGAAGTCTCGATCCGGACCAGCCCCTCGATCGGTTCGGTGGTGCCGGTGTGAACGTGAATGTCGTCAAGCGCTGGCAGGGACATCTGATCTTTCCCCTTTGTGAGGTGTCGGTCGGCCAATGAGTTTGGTCGCTTGCTGATTCAAAAATGTTGCGAAGGGTGGGATTTCGTCGGCGGAGCACTCGACGCTGATCACCGACGGTCCATCCGCGGTCATCGCCCCTTCGAGCACGGCAGCCAGTGCGCCGACATCGGCCACGTCTATGGCCGACAGCCCCGGGAACATCGCCGCCAACCCGGCACCCAGCCGGCTGGGGCCGAACCGGTTGTAGCTGTATAGATCGTTGTAGAACAACTGCTCGCGGGTCACGCACATGGCGTGGGCGTTGTTGTTGAACAGGACGAACGTCACCGGCAGCCGGTACTGCACCGCTGTGTGAACTTCCATGCCGTGCATGAAGAATGCGCCGTCGCCGGCGATGACGACAGTGCGCCGGCTGAGCCGGCCGCCCGCGGCACGGCCGAAAGCCATCCCGATGGCGGCTCCGAAGCTGTAGCCCATGCCCCCCATGCCGAGTGCGACGGCGAACCGTCCGCCACGCCGCACCGGCAGATGATGAATGGCCGCGGCACCGGTGTTGCCCGCGTCGACGACGATGTCCACACCGTCGGGTAGCACCCGGTCCAGCACGCTGAGCGCATCGCGGTAGCGGACACCCGGACCGCGGCAGGGTGGCGGGCTGAGTTCGGTGTCGGTCACGAAATCGGGCACTCGCAGGCCCCTCGGCCTCCCGCGCCCGGACAGTTCCATGGCCACCATGCGCAACGAGGTCCGCAGGTCGTCCGTGTACACGTGGGTGCACTCGAAGTACGGCGCCGCCGACCCGATCGAGACCGTGCGCGCCGCCGTCAGCGCGTCGTCGAGGCCGGCCCGGGCCGTCACCGACAGGCGGGTGCCCACCACCAGGCACACCGTGCTGTCAGCGACCGCCTCCGCCACGCCGGGATGCCCCATGACACCGGTCACGCCCAGCGCCGACGACGAACCCGAACCCGGCGTGCCCGCGACGTCTTTGGCGTCGGGCACGCATGCCACCCGAGCGCGCAGCATCGCGCGCAGCGTCTCCAGCTCGACGCGGGCATCGTCGCGGGCCACCTGCTCGCCGGCGATGATCGTGACCGGTCCGTCGGCGGCGCGTAGCGCGCGCAGTACCGGATACAGATCACCGATCCGCGGCGCCGCCGCCGTACCGCCGGTGCTATGCCCGTCGTAATCGATGACGGTTACCGGCTTCTGCTGAATATCCTTGGGCAACAACAGGACGGCCGGGCCGCCGCCGCGTGCCGCCGCGATGGCCTCCGGCAGGGCGGTGACGATGTCGGAGGGCGTCAGCACCCGCCGGCACCAGACGGATACCGCCGAGAACAAGGCCTCGGCGTCCAGCGAGCCGTTGCGGCCGCTGGTGTCCTGAAAGCTGCCCCGCCCGTCCATCGTCGTCGCCGGCTGGCCGACCAATGCCAACACCGGGACGCGGCTGGCCAACGATTCTCCAAGGCCGGGGACGAGATTGAGGGCGCCCCCGCCAGACGTCGCCGCCACTACGCCCAGGCCGGCGCCGCTGCGGCTGTACCCGTCGGCCATGGTGGCCGCGGAGAATTCGTGCTTGGCCAACACGGCGGTGATGTCCACGCAGAAGTGTGCGGCATCGTAGAGATCTTCGATGTTGGCGCCGTCGACGCCGAATATGTAACCGGCGTCGGTCCTCGCGAGATGCTCGACGATGTGGTCGACCACCCGGTGTTGCCTCGACATCTACTCACCTAACTCATGACGATGCCAGTGACACGACCCGCGGGTAACTTCAGTTCACTGCGAGAGTGGAATCACCATGGATGCCAGCCCTTTTAGATACGTGTCAAATAGCTGTGGAACCGGCCATCGGCGTCGTAAGCCGAGCGCACCCGGTCCAGCCGCGCCATGTTCGGCTCGGTGATGAATCGCGCGGGGCGCCGGCACAGGTTCTCGTCCGCCAGCGAGATGCCGGTCGCCAGGTGCGACATCGCGGTCATGTTGGACGCGGCCCAGTCGCGGTACCGTTCGTCGTCGGCCGGATCCTGCCAGATGGTGTACAGCGCCATGTAGATCTCGTCTTCGAGGCCGTACACCATGTCGGTGCGGCTCGGCGACGTCTTCCAGCCCGTGAAGATGAAGTGTGACGGGTGGGGCGGCATGGTTTCGATGATCCGGCGGATGCCCGGCAGAAGTTCTTCGGCGGAAGCCGAGGTGAACATGCTGTCCGCGATGTACCGGTGGCCCTTCGGGTAACTGGTCATCACGGCCGTGTACCAGTTGGCCAGGGTGGTCGGCGCGTAGGGAAGGCTGACGATCGCTTGATCGACTACCGGGCAACTGCCCAGCGGCGCAAGGGCTTTGACCGCCTCCTCCGCCGTATCGGCGAACACCGGCGAGGCGATCGTGATGCCCGGCTGGTCGAGGCCGGCCCCCGGGAAGCTACGGGCGGTATGCATTTGCAATTCGACCCGGTCGTCGAGCTCGCCGCTGATCGACCGCGCCCACGTGAAGACCTCGTCGGCGAGTTCGATCGGGTACATGTACAGGCAGGTGCCCCAGACCGCCGGCCGAGGATAGACCCGTAGCTTGAACGAGGTCACCACGCCGAAAAAGCCGGGGCCCGAACCGCGTGCCGCCCAATACAACTCGGGGTGGTTCTCGGGATCGCAATAGATCCGCTCGCCGGCGGCGGTGATGACCTCCAGCCCGAGCACGCTCTCGCACGCCGGTCCCAGTGCCCTGCTGTTCCAGCCGTAGCCGCCTTGCAGCAGGTAACCACCGAGGCAGATCCCCTCGCAATGGCCCGCGGGAAAGAACATGTCCTGCGCGTCGAGTTCGGCCGCGAAGACGCTGGCGACCTTTCCCGGGCCGACGTCCGCGGTCATCCGTTCCGGATCGACGCTGCAGTGGTCGAGGCGGCTGACGTCCAGCAGCAGGCCGCCGTCGCGAAGGTGGTTGGCGACCCAGCTGCGCCCGCCCGAACATACCCCGACGCGATGCCCGTTCGCCTGCGCATAACGCAGCGCCGAGACCACGTCGTCGGTGTCGCTCGCCTGCACGATGACATCCGGAAATCGTTCCGGCACAAGGCCGTTCCATACGGTATCGTGGCGGACCGTTTCGTAACCGGCGTCGCCGCGATAGAAGGTGCGTTCGGTGGTGAGCAGAGCCATTCGCGTTCCTTAAACCGAAGCCATTTGTTCGCTGTCCTGCGACCGCCTGAGGTAGCCGGCCACCTGCGCGGCCAGAGGCGTGGCGGCCAGCCGGATCGCCCGCAGCGGACCATTCGGCGGAATTCCGTATCCGATCGCAAACATTCCCTCGCCGACGTGGCACGCGAAGCCGCCGCGCGGGTTGCCGTGCTCGTCGAGGACGCCTAAGTGGCCGACCAATCCGCGCAGGTTGGTCTCGAACCCGGTTGCGGCGATGATCACCTCCGGGGACACCGATGTGCCGTCGGCGAGGAGGACGGAATCGGATTCCAGCCCGGTGACGGCGGCGACGACTTCGACGCGCCGCGCCCGCACCGCGTCGACCAGCCCGTCGGCCAGCGTGGGAATGCGACCCCGTGTCTCGACAGTCGCTTTGAGGCCGACGCTGGGCCGCTGAAAACCGTAGGGGGACAGGTCGCCCCACATCAGGCGGGTCGCGCGGGCGATCAGCGGATCGACCACGCGGGCGGGGACCCGTGCGGACAGCTCGAGGAAGATGTCCGACGGGAACCCGCCGATGGCTCGCCGCACCAGGTGCGGCGGTGTGCGTACCGCCAGCCAGATCCGGCGGGCGCCGTCGTTGGCCAGCTGCACGGCGATGTCGGCGGCGGAGTTACCCGCGCCGACGACGAGGACGTCGCGGCCGCGGTAGGGCCACGCGTTGACGAAGTCCCCGGAATGAACGATCTCGCCTTGAAAGCCGTCCACCCCGGGCCAGTGCGGGGCGACCGGCGCCCCATAGTTTCCTGTCGCCAGAATCACTGTCCGGCAACGGATTTCGCCCGACGATGTGTCGAGCTGCCACGCTCCCCCGCCACGTTCGACCGTCTGGACTTCGCACCCGAGCACGAGCGGGATCTTCTGCCGCACGGCGTAGCGATCGAAGTAGCGGACCATGTCCTCCTTGGTGGGCCAACGGCCGGCGCTCAACGGGATACGTTGTCCCGGTAGGTGAGACAAGAACCCGGTCGTGTTGAGGCGGAAGTCGTCATAACGCCTGCGCCACGAGATCGCTGGGGCCGCGGCACGGTCGAGCACGAGCGCCGCGACACCGTGCCGATGGTCGAGTTGGCGTGCGACGGCCAGACCCGCGGGCCCGGCTCCGATGACAACGGCATCGACGCTGTCCCGAATCCCGGCCGCGCGGTGGGTCCTTGGCATGCCTGTGTAACGACACGCGAGCGCGTTGAGTTCACCGCGCGGTGGTTACAGCGAACGCTGCAACAGGACCTGCCCGGTGTCGGCGGCAACCACCTGCACGGCGGCGATCTGGTCGACCGGAGTCGAGATGGCCCCCGCAGGCGTCGCCGTGTGGCCGGGCACGGCCACCCAGGTCGCCAGCCGGGTCTGGCTGCCGTCACGCCCCAACACGACCATCGCCAGCGTGTCATGGTGCGCGGTCAGCGGAGCCAGGCACACGCAGCGCAGATTGATGGACGTTCCCCAGTGCTGGCCGCTGACGGCGATCGTCGACGTCAGCAGGCTGGTGCCCACCTGCGCCATCGGCTCCGACGACGCGGTCACCTGCTGGGTCGGAGTCGACGACCACCCGTGCAGACCAACGAACACCGCGATGGCCAGCACCGCGGCCGCGGCCGCCGACGCCACCCAGGTCGCTATCCGGGTGCGGCGCCGCCGCCAACGAACCGTCGCCAGCAGGGACGGCAGCAACTCCGCAGACATCTCCGGGGCCGGAGCGGATTGGTCGATCGCGGCCACCTCGTCACGGTCGAGCTGTGACAACAGGGCCGGCACACCGCTGAGGTCGGCCACGGCGGACCGGCAGGCCGGGCAGTGCGCCATGTGCGTCTCGAACTCGCGCCGTTGCGCGGCCGACAAAGAGCCCAACACGTATGCGGCATCCCACATCGCGTAACGGTCTTCGGGAGGGCCGACATCGCGCACCGGCGTCCTCATTTCATCCATCTCTCTCACCCCTCGCGCATTCGGAGCCCCTCATCGGGTAACTCCAAGTTCCTGCAGAGTGAGCCGCAACGCCCGCACGGCATAGTGTAGTCGCGACTTCACCGTTCCCTCTGCGATTCCCAGGTCTGCAGCAGTCTGTGCGGTGGTCCAGCCGCGGTAGTAGGACCGTTCGATCACCGCTCGGTGCTCGGCGGATAACTGCGTCATCGCATCCGCTATCAGCAACCGGTCCAGCGCCGCGTTGACCTCGTCCGGCGTGGACTGTTCGGGCGCACCCGAGACGTCTGTGGAGCCGACCACGTTGCGAAACCGCGCGCTGCGCCGGTCGTCGATGATCATGTTGCGGGCGACGGTGAACAACCAGGCCCGCGCCGAGCGCTCGGTGTCGCCGACGACCTCGGGGTGTTGCCACGCCCGCAGCAGCGTTTCCTGGACCACATCCTCGGCCTGACTCGCGTCCCCGGTCAGCCGCAGCGCGTACCGCCACAGAACCGCAGCGTGTTCGTCGTAGAGCGCCTTCATCAGAGCGGCCTCCGCAACGCCGGTCGCCCCACGACTGCCAGAAACCCGAGCCACTCGATCACCTCCTGCCCGGGAAACGAGGTGAGTGGGCGTTTAGTTCAAGGCTAGTCGGCCACTAAGCCGAGGTCAGGATGCGTGGCCCGGCGTCGGTGACCGCGACGGTGTGCTCCCAGTGTGCCGCCCGCGACCCATCGGTAGTGGTGACCGTCCACTGGTCGTCGAGCACCACGGTCTTGCCGGTTCCCAGCGTCAGCATCGGTTCGATGGCCAGCACCGACCCGGCGGCCAGCAGGGGGCCGCGTCCGGGAGAGCCCTCGTTGGGCAGGAAGGGGTCCATGTGCATCTGGCGGCCGATGCCGTGGCCGCCGTAGCCTTCCACGATCCCGAACGCCCGCGAATGACGGGCCTCGGCGTCGCGCGTGCCCATCTCGATGGCGTGCGACACATCGGTCAGCCGGTTACCGGGCACCATGGCCGCCATCCCGGCCTCCAGCGATTCCCGGGTCGCCTGCGACAGGGCTTCGTCGGCCGCACCCAGCGTCCCGACCCCGAAGGTGATCGCGGCGTCACCGTGCCAGCCGTCGAGCACCGCGCCGCAGTCGATCGACACCAGATCACCGGGTGCCAGGATCTCGGCGGCCGAGGGAATCCCGTGCACCACGCGCTCGTTGACCGACGCGCAGATCGATGCGGGGTAGCCGTGATAGCCCAGGAACGACGGCACCGCGCCGGCGTCCCGGATCACCGATTCGGCGATTTCGTCCAGGCTCAGGGTCGACACCCCGGAAACCGCGGCCGCGCGGACCGCCTGCAATGCGGCCGCCACCACCGCGCCCGCCGCGGCCATCGCGTCGAGTTCGCCGGCGCTGCGCTGCGGCACCACCTTGCGACCCCGCAGCCGCGCCAGCGGGTTCATCCCTACTTGCCCAGCGCCTGCAGCGCGCGGGCGAACACTTCGTCCATGGTGCCGATGGCGTCGACCGTCTTGAGTCGGTCGCTGTAGTAATCCAGCAGCGGCGCGGTCTCGTCGCGGTAGATCTTCATCCGGTTCAGGATGATGTCATCGGTGTCGTCTGCGCGCCCGCGGCCCTTCAGCCGCTGCAGCAGCTCGTCTTCGGAGACCCGGAACTCCAGCACCGCGTCGATGTCGGTCCCCCGCCGTCCCAGCATGTCGTGCAGCGCTTTGGCCTGCTGGATCGAGCGTGGATACCCGTCCAGGATGAAACCGTTGACCGCGTCCGAGTCGTTCAGCCGATCGTCGACGAGCTGGTTGGTCAACTCGGAGGGCACCAGGTCGCCGGCGTCCAGGTAGCGCTTGGCCTCCAGGCCGAGCTTGGTGCCGTTCTCGATGTTGCTGCGGAACAGCTCTCCGGTGGAGATTTGCGGGATCCCCAGCTTCTCCGAGAGCTTCTGGGCCTGCGTTCCCTTGCCCGCCCCCGGCGGGCCCAGCAAAACGACTCTCACTTGAGGAACCCTTCATAGTTGCGCTGCATGAGCTGACTCTCGATTTGCTTGACCGTATCCAAGCCCACGCCGATCATGATCAACACCGCGGTACCGCCGAAGGGCAGGTTCTGAACCGCCCCGCTGTTGCCGATCTGCAAGAACAAGTTGGGCAGCACCGAAATCGCGCCAAGGTAGATCGAACCCGGCAGCGTGATGCGGCTCAGCACGAAACGCAGGTAATCGGCGGTTGGCTTGCCCGGCCGAATGCCGGGAATGAAGCCGCCGAACTTCTTCATCTCGTCGGCACGCTCGTCGGGATTGAACGTGATCGAGACGTAGAAATACGTGAAGAAGATGATGAGGCCGAAGTAGATGCCGATGTACACGGGATCGCTCGGGTCGGACAGGTAGGTGCCGACGAACTTGTCCCACCAGCTGTTGCCCACGCCGCCGGCGCCGCTGCGGATCAGCTGGGTGATCAGGTGCGGGATGTAGATCAGCGACGACGCGAAGATCACCGGGATGACACCGGCCTGGTTGACCTTGAGCGGCAGATACGTCGACGTTCCGCCGTACATGCGGCGGCCGACCATGCGCTTGGCGTACTGGACCGGGATCCGGCGCTGGCCCTGCTCGACGAACACCACGCCGACGATGATGATCAGCGCGGCGATCAGGACGGCGCCGAAGATCATGCCGCCGCGGCTGTCCAGGATCTGCTTGCCCTCGGCGGGGATGCGTGCCGCGATGCCGACGAAGATCAGCAGGGACATGCCGTTGCCGATACCGCGCTCGGTGATCAGCTCACCCATCCACATCACCAGCGCCGCGCCGCTGGTCATCACCAGCACGATGACGACCAGCGTGAAGATGCTCTGGTCGGCGATGATGTCGAGCGAGCAGCCCTGCAGCAGCCCGCCGTTGGCCGCCAGGGCCACGATGCTGGTGGCCTGCAGGACGGCCAGCGCGATGGCCAGGTAACGGGTGTACTGCGTCATCTTGGCCTGGCCCGATTGGCCTTCCTTGCGCAGCTCCTCGAACCGAGGGATGACCACCGTGAGCAGCTGCACGATGATGCTCGCGGTGATGTAGGGCATCACCCCCACCGCGAACACGGTGAGTTTGAGCAGCGCACCACCGGAGAACAGGTTGATCAGCGAGTAGATCTGTCCGGCCGCGCCGCCGCTGGCCTCCTTGATGCACTGCTGGACGTTCGGGTAGTTCACGCCGGGAGACGGTAACGCGGCGCCGACCCGATACAAGACGACGATGCCAAGCGTGAAGAGGATCTTCCGTCTCAGGTCGACTGTCCGCAGCGATGAGATGAAAGCGGAAAGCAACTCTTCCTCCTGCGCAGCCGGGGTTTCCTGCATCACGCGCCCAACACCCGCAGGCCAGGACGTACGGCCGACTTATCAATAGCGCGTCAAACCGTGTACGAGACTAACAGCTGGTACGCCCAGGTCCGGTCAGGGCCTTTGCGTCGGCCCCTCGATGGCCGCCGCAACGCGCGGAAGAAACACAGCAAGCCGTAAGCCGTGAGGCGTAAAGTTCCACCTGACTCGTTGCATTTGCTAAATAACTTGGGAGCAGCATGACACGCACTGACCAGGACAGCTGGGACTTAGCCTCGAGCGTGGGTGCCACGGCCACGATGGTCGCCGCGGCCCGCGCGCTGGCCAGCGAGGCCGCCGACCCGATCATCAACGACCCGTTCGCCGCGCCCCTGGTGCGCGCCGTCGGTCTGGATTTCTTCCGGCGCCTGGTCGACGGTGAGGTCACCGAGGCCGACGACGGCAGCGTCAAGGATCTGGGGCTGGAGACCGATTCCATCGCCGTGCGCACCCGCTTCTTCGACGACTTCTTCCTCAACGCCGCTAGGGACGGGGTCCGCCAGGCCGTGATCCTGGCCGCCGGCCTCGACGCCCGCGCCTACCGGCTGAGTTGGCCGCCGGGGAGCGTGGTCTACGAGGTCGATCAGCCCGAGGTCGTCGATTTCAAGACCACCGCGATGTCGGACCTGGGCGCCGCCCCGACCGCGGACCGGCGAACCGTTGCCGTCGATCTGCGAGACGATTGGCCGGCCGCGTTGCGCCGCAGCGGGTTTGACCCGGCGCAACCGACCTCGTGGAGCGCCGAGGGCCTGCTCATGTACCTGCCGCCCGACGCGCAGGATCGGCTCTTCGACAACATCACCGAGCTCAGCGCGCCCGGAAGCAAGCTGGCCACCGAATACCACGGCGACGATTCGGGCGCGACCATGAGCGAACGCGCACAGGCGTTCAACCAGCGGTGGGCCAACATCGGGTGCGACATCGACCTGTCCGGGCTGTTCTTCGACGGCGAGCGCAGCAACGTCGTCGAGTACTTGGCCGACCGGGGCTGGGAGGTGTCCACCCGGCCGCGGCGGGACTTTTTCGCCGACTACGGCCGGCTGTTCCCGGACGACGAGCAGTCCCAGCTGCGCAACATCGTCAGCCTCACCGCCACCCTGCTCTAGGAGATTGCCATGCCGGAGACCGACAGCAAGCGATCAGAAGGCGACAGCTGGGACCTGGCGTCCAGCGTCGGCGCCACCGCCACCGCGGTGGCCGCCCGTCGGGCGCTGGCATCCAAGGGCCCCGACCCGTTGATCGACGATCCCTTCGCCGAGCCGTTGGTGCGTGCCGTCGGCGTCGAGGCCTTCATCCGGATGATGAACGGAGAAATCGACACACCCGAGGACGATCCGGCGTTCACGCCGCGGCGACTCGGTGAGGGCATGGCGGTCCGCACCAGGTTCTTCGACGCGTTCTTCCTCGAGGCCGCCGACGCCGGTATCCGCCAGGCGGTCATCCTGGCCTCGGGGCTGGACACCGGCGCCTACCGGCTGGCCTGGCCGCGCGGCACCGTGGTCTATGAAATCGACCAGCCCAGGGTGATCGAGTTCAAGACCCGCACCCTGGCCGATCTAAGCGCAACCCCGAGTGCCGACCGGCGGGCGGTGGGCGTCGACCTGCGCGACGACTGGCCCGCCGCGCTGACCGGCAGTGGATTCGATGCGGGCGCGCCCACGGCGTGGAGCGCCGAAGGGCTGCTCGGTTATCTGCCGCCGGAGGCACAGGACCGCCTCTTCGACAACATCACCGCGCTGTCCGCCAACGGCAGCAGGATCGGCACCGGCTATGTGCCTGACATGCGCGGCCGCATCGAAAAGCGCGGCCGGGAGATCAGCGAGCGCTGGCGACGCATGGGACTGGACCTCAACTGGGCCGAGCTGATCTATCCAGGCGAACGCCACGACGTGGTGACCTACCTGTCCGGGCATGGCTGGGACTCGTCGGTGCACACGACGCCGGAACTCTACGCGGCCAACGGTTTTGATTTCCCCGAGCAACCCTCGATGGCCGCCTTCGGCGACATCAGATACGTCACCGCCACGTTGACCAAGGGGGTGGTGTGACACGCACCGATCAAGACAACGCATGGTGGAGATCATGGCCGTGCGGACCCGCTACTTCGACACTTCTCGGCAGTAGCGTAGCGCCTAGTTGGGTTTGGCGGCCGGCGCCCGGACGACCAATGGCGCTGCGGGGAAACACCACGCCAGCTCCGAGCGCGACTTGCGCAGCGCGGCGGTGCCGTAACCTCGCTTGCGGTGCTCGGGGTGAATCCAGATGCGCACCTGCACCTCGCCGTGGGACAGCTCGCCGAAGACCATGCCGACCTTCTCACCGGAGTCGACGGCGACGAACCACGCGGCCTCTTCGTCGTCTACACGTGCGAGCGCGGCTTTGATCTCGTCGTCGAGGTTGCCGGCTTGGCCGCCGGATCCATCGCCCGACGCACCACCCATGTCCTCGGTGCGGATGCTGAAGATGTCGCGGTCCTCGCTCGCCGAGAACGGCCGGAGTTCGAGGGTGTCCCCCGAGCTCGCCGGACGCTCGCCCAGGGTGAAGCTCAGCTGCTTGTTCAGGTCCTCGAGTTCGGCCTGGATCGTCTTGCGCGAATCCTTGGTGAGTCGGTCGAAGGACAGGCCGAACACCGCTTCGGCACCCGTGTGCGACGTGCCGAGCAAATCGGCGATGGCCTTGATCGCCTCCGGTTTGTTGTCGGCCTCCACGATCAGGTCGAGCACTTCGTGCCGTCTCTCAAGGGCTTTCAACAGTGCGTCCGCGATTTCGC
Source organism: Mycobacterium sp. NGS58 (assembly GCF_059812385.1). Taxonomy (NCBI): domain Bacteria; kingdom Bacillati; phylum Actinomycetota; class Actinomycetes; order Mycobacteriales; family Mycobacteriaceae; genus Mycobacterium; species Mycobacterium sp. NGS58. Next base: position 101,792 of record NZ_JCALCO010000007.1, read on the forward strand.
GGCGGGCGGCTTTGCGGTCCTGGTCGGTCATGGCACCAGCCTAGAACGCCGCTGGTGTCACCGCGCTACATCTGCGGCTTCCCAGCTCGCAGAAGCGCTGATAGCGATCCTCGACCGCGCTCGCCCATGCGGGGTCGGGCTCGATCACGCGCTCGGTGCGCGCCCATCGGGCGGCATCGGCGATGGTCGTCTCCAGGCCGACCGCCATGCGCGCCAGGAAGGCCGCTCCCAGGGCGGCCCCTTCCGCCACCCCGGACACCTCGACGGGCCGCCCGGTGGCGTCGGCGATGGCCTGCAGCCACGGCCCCACCCGCGTGCCGCCGCCGGTGGCCACGACGCGCGACACCGGCGCCCCACCGAGTTCGATGAGCCTGCGGACCACGAAGCCGGACGCCTCGTAGGCGGCGCGCCGCAGCGCGGCGGCGTCGTGGGTCAGATCCAGGGCCTCGAGCACACCCCGGCGGTCCCGATCGTGAAACGGGGTGCGCTCACCGCGCAGATAGGGTGCCCACACCGGAATGCGCCCGGGCTCGACGGCGGCCGGGTCTGCCGCTGCCACAACGCGATCCACCCAGCCCAGGAACAGCCCGCCCGCATTGCTGGCCCCGCCGATCTGGCTCTTGCCGGGGGTGGTGTGCGGAATGGTCCACAGGCCGGGCATCTGCCGGGCCTCCGAGATGGTGGTCCACACGATCAGCGTGGTGCCGCACATCACGAGCACGTCGCCGTCGTGGTCGGCGCCCGCGACAATCTGTTCGCACAGCGCGTCGATGGCGCCGGTGGCCAATGCGGCATCGGTGCCCCGCACCTGCCCGACGACGGCCCCCATGCTCTTGACCCGCGGCATCTGCTCGACCGCCGCGCCGCGCTCGGCGCACGCCTCGGGATTCCACCCGGTCCCGTCGAACAAGGGGAACGCGGTGGCGGCGGTGGCGATGTCGATCACCGGCTGGCCCGACAGCGCGTGGTTGGCCACCGCCGGCGCGGGCCAATAGCCGGCGGCGCCCGGCGCGTGGGCGGCCGTCCAGCGCAGGAATTCCGCGGCCTCGCCGATGGCGGGCAGCGGCTGAGCGTCGCCGCCCGGCGTGCGGCCCCGGCCGTCGCCGTAGAGGAGTCCGGGCGTGATGGGCGCGCCGCCGTCGTCGACCGCGGTCATCGACGGCACCATCGCCGAAACGGCCGCCGCCGCGATGTCGGGCAGGCGGATCAGTTCGTCGAGCGCCGCCGACGGTCCACGCCGCCACGCCGCCTCGGCGTCGTGCTCCAGCCGGTCGGGTGCGGGTACCCGCAGCTCGTGCGGTATCCGCACGCGACCCGTCACGTTGCCGTCGGCGTCGGCCGCTATCGCCTTGACCGCGGTGCTGCCGACGTCGATGCCGATTGTGACGTCTTTGCGTGACACGGGCGTCACCGTACGCCAGCATTGGCACTCGTGACGTCCAAACCGCGCGCCTTGGTGACCGCCCCGATGCGGGGGGCGGGCTTCGCCAAACTGCGCGAACTGGCCGACGTGGTGTACGACCCCTGGATCGAGCAGACCCCGCTGCGCATCTACAGTCCCGAGCAGCTGGCCGAGCGGATCGCCGGCGAATCCGCCGAAATCGTGGTCGTGGAAGGTGATTCGGTGCGGGGTCCGGTGTTCGAACAGGGCGTGCGGGTGATCGCGTCCACCCGCGGCGACCCCAACAACGTCGACATCGCGGGCGCCACCGCGGCCGGCATCCCGGTACTCAATACCCCGGCGCGCAACGCCGACGCCGTCGCCGAGATGACCGTGGCCCTGCTGCTGGCCGCCACCCGTCACGTGCTGACCGCGGACGCGGATGTGCGCAGCGGCAACATCTTTCGGGACGGCAGCATCCCATATCAGCGGTTCCGCGCCGCCGAGATCGCCGGACTCACCGCGGGGCTGGTGGGCCTCGGCGCCGTCGGCCGGGCGACGCAATGGCGGTTGTCCGGGCTGGGCATGAGGGTGATCGCGCACGACCCCTACAACCCCGACGCCCGGCACAGCCTCGACGAGTTGCTGAGCGAGGCCGACGTGGTCTCGATGCACGCCCCGGTCACCGACGACACCACCGGCATGATCGGTGCCCGCGAGTTCGCCGCCATGCGCGACGGCGTGGTCTTCCTCAACACCGCGCGCGCCGCGCTGCACGACACCGATGCGCTTGTCGACGCCCTGGCCGCGGGCAAGGTGGGCGCCGCGGGCCTCGACCACTTCGCCGGCGAGTGGCTGCCGGCCGATCACCCGCTGGTGGCGATGCCCAACGTGGTGCTGACGCCCCACATCGGGGGCGCGACCTTCGACACGGAGGCGCGGCAGGCGCAGATGGTGGCCGACGACCTGGAGGCGCTGCTGGCCGGCAAGCTCCCAATTCACATCGTCAACCCGGAGGTGCTGGGGCCATGAAGTACGTCGAAAACCCGGAAGCCGCCGTGCTGGACGCCGCCAAGGACATGCTGCGCCGCGGCCTGGTGGAGGGGACGGCCGGCAACATCTCGGCGCGGCGCGCCGACGGCAACGTCGTCATCACCCCGTCGTCGGTGGACTACCGCGATATGCAGCTCGACGACCTGGTGCTCATCGGCGCGGACGACTCGGTGCTGCAGGCGGCCGAGGGCCGGTCCCCGTCTTCGGAGATGCAGCTGCACCTGGCCTGTTATCGGGCCTTCGACGACATCGGCAGCGTCATTCACAGTCACCCGGTGTGGGCGACCATGTTCGCCATCGCCCACCAATCGATCCCGGCGTGTATCGACGAGTTTGCGGTGTACTGCGGCGGCGACGTCCGGTGCGCCGACTATGCCGCATCGGGCACGCCCGACGTCGGCGCCAACGCGGTGAAGGCGCTCGAGGGCCGTGGCGCGGCGCTGATCGCCAACCATGGTCTGGTGGCGGTGGGACCGCGACCCGACAAAGTGCTGCACATCACCGCGCTGGTCGAGCGGACGGCGCAAATAGTCTGGGGCGCAAGGGCTCTCGGCGGACCGGTACCGATCCCCGAGGACGTCAACCGCAACTTCGCATCGGTCTACAGCTATCTGCGCACCAACGCGTGATGCGCCCGCTCCGGTTGGGCCGCGCCGTTGTGGCGCGGGTGCGGGCTCCTCGATGCTGTGGTTGGATGCGGGTCAGCCGGCTGTCTTCGTCGGCGATCTCACCCACAGCAAATTGCAGCTGCGCAGGCCCGCCGCCGCGCTCACGCGCCGGCGGATCTTCACGGAGGCCGTGCAAGCCAAGGCCGCCATGATCCCCGCACACTACCCCGGTCGATCACTGGTTGGACATCGATTCCCTGTGACGCCACTCGCGGGGCGAGGCCCCGTGCGCGCGGGCGAACAGCCGGCTGAAATAGCCGGGATCGCACACCCCGACCCGCCTGGCCACCTCGGCGACCGGCAGGTCCGATTCGGCCAGCAACGCGCGGGCCGCGGCCATCCGGCGGTCGGTGATCCACTGCCCGACGGTGTGCCCGGTGCGGCGGCGCACCACGGTGGTCAGGTGGCCCGGGGTCATGCCGAGTTCGCCGGCCACGTCACGCAGCGACAACGGCCCGGTGTGACGCCGCTCGATCACGTCGAAGACGTCGGCCAGCAGCGGTTCGCCACTGCGCCGCAGCTCGGCCACTACCGGTCCGGCCAGCCGCGCGAGGTCGATCAGCAACAGCGTCAGGTGCGCCAGAGTCGCCTGCCGATACCCGTCCTGCCGCGCGCGCAGTTCCGATTCGATCGACCCGATCGCGGCGTCCCACGCCGCCCGCCGCGCGACGGGCAGGTCCAGGCAAAGGATGCCGCCGGCCTGCGCGTGCAGGAACGGGAACAGCAGCGGGTGCGCCCGCCACGCTGGCCACGGCGATCGCGCGTCCTCCCCGAGCGCGGCCGGGTCGAAGAACACCGCCACACCGGCGTCGCGGAGGTCCAGCCGCCCGGGGTCGAGCACCCGGCCGGCGGCCGCCACGTAGAGGCGCCCGACCGCGGGGAGGTACCACAGCGCGGGAAAGTCGTGAATGTGGCGACCGCGCTCGACGAAATCCTGCGGACCCGAGCGCACCACCGACACCGGCGGCGTGTCCGGATCGGTGCGGTACGCGTAGATCGGCACTCCGGCGCGCTGCCGAACCAACCGGGCGGGACGGGTCATACCGCCGAAAATAGTCCCATTTCCACCGAGAATCACCCAATTCTGCGGCCGCTCAGCGGTTCACCATGTATTACGTGACCAAACATCATCCACACGACTACCTGCCCGCCGCGGGCCACGACGCGCTGCTGCCCTGCTATGACCTGATCTCGCGGCTGCTGGGCATGACGAAGGTCCACGAGGCCCTGATCGCCCAGGCCGAGCTCACCGACTGCCGTCGCGTCCTGGAAATCGGCTGTGGCACCGGCAATCTCATCATTCGCGCGAAACGCGACCATCCCCAGTTGGAGGCGGTCGGATGCGACCCCGATCCGCGCGCGCTCGACCGGGCGCGGCGAAAGACGAACGCAGTCCGCTTCGAACAGGGTTACGCCGAGCGGCTGCCCTACCCCGACGACGAATTCGACCGGGTGCTGTCGTCGATGATGTTGCACCACATCAACGACGACGCGAAACCCGCCGCGGCGGCCGAGGTCTTCCGGGTGCTGCGCCCCGGCGGCAGCCTGCACCTGGTCGACATCGGCGGCGACGTGAGCACCGAGCACGGCCTGACGGCGCGGCTCATCAGGCGCAACCACCACGCCGCCGGCAACCTCGGTGAGGCGATTCCGCGCCTGCTCCGCGGCGCCGGATTCGACTGCACCGAGGTCACCGCGCACCGGCAGCGGGTGGTCGGCAGGCTCACCTACTATCGCGCCACCCGGCCCGCCTAGACCGCCGGGTTACGGTTGAGGCCATGGCGCCCTACCGCGTGGTTCAGTGGTCAACCGGCAACATCGGGAAGCGGGCGCTCGAAATCCTGCTGGACCGCGACGACTTCGAGGTCGTGGGCGTCCACGCCTTCGGTTCGGACAAGGTGGGTCGCGACGCGGGCGCCCTGGCCGACCGGCCCCCGATCGGTGTTCTCGCCACCACCGACGCCGACGCGTTGATCGAGCTTCGGCCGGACTGTGTGAATTACATGCCGCGCGTCATCGACTACGACCTGGTGATCAGGATGCTGCGCTCCGGCATCAACGTCGTCACGACGGGGGATTTCCTGACCGGCACCCATCACCCGGTCGAGCTCCCGGCGCTCGAGGAGGCGGCGCAACAGGGGTCCGCGACCTTCCTGGGCACGGGATTCGAGCCGGGCTTCATCAACGTCGTCGCCGGTTTCCTCACCGGCGCCTGTCGACGGGTCCACAGCGTCAAGCTCGTCGAAACATTGGACTGCACAACCTATCCGGTGCAGGACGTGTGGAAGGTACTCGGGTTCGGCAAACCGCCCCGGGAGCGGGTGACGCACCTCGACCCGGCGACGCAACGGTACGGCCTCGGCTACTTCGAGACGCTGGACATGATCGCCACCATGCTGGGCGTCGAGCTCGACTCCAAGGAGGCATTCGTCGAGCCCGCTGTGTTGACAAGGGATTTGAATCTGGGTTGGGTGGACTATGCCGCAGGCACCGCCGGGGGCCAGCGCCGCACCTATCGCGGCTATCGTGGTGGCCGTCCGGTGATCGAGCTGGCCATCTGCTGGACCATGAGCGATGACGCGCTCGACCCGAAGTGGGCCGACCCCAAGGGATTCAGTGTGGTGATCGAAGGTGAACCACTCATCGACGCGACCATCCGGTTCGGCAAACCCGGGCAGGACGTGATGACGGTGTTGATGGACAGCACGGCCGTCGCGGCCGTCAACGCCATACCGTTCCTTTGCGAAGCCCGCCCGGGTGTCATCACCCCGATCGACCTGCCGATCACCGGCTCCCCAGGGGCGCTCGCCTAGCGCTGGTCGATCCCCACCTTCACCGCGCCGGTCTCGCCCTGGTTGGCGATCGCCAAAAAGGCGTCCCGCCACTGCTCCAGCCCGAAGGTGTGGGTGAGCATGGGACGCAGGTCCACCCGGTCGGCCGCGACCAGGTCGAGGTAGTGGGCGATGGCGTGCTTGCGTTGCCCATCCACCTCTTCGACGCCGAACGCGTTGGAGCCGACGTAGGAGATCTCCTTGAAGTACAGCGGGCTGTCCTCCCAGCGCCCGGGGGCATGAACACCGGCCTTCACCAGCGTCCCGCGCGATCGCAGGACCCGGACGCCGACTTCGAACGTCTCGGGCTTGCCGACGGTGTCGTAGACGACGTCGACGACGCCGGGGTGAGCCATCGGCAATCCCTGCAACGGCTGGCGCAGCCGGCCACCGCCCCAGTCGACGAGTTGTTCGATGACGGCCGTTCGCGGTTCGTGCGCAAGGACTTTCGCGGCACCGAACCTGCGGGCCAGCCCGGCTTGCGCGGCGAAGCGCGCCACCACCGCGACGGCCACGTCGGGATACAGCGCCCGCAGTATCGCGACCGCACACAACCCCAGCGAGCCGGCCCCGTACACCAGTGCGGCGCCGGAGCGGGGCGGCGGGTGGCGGGTGATCGCGTGCAGCGACACGGAGAACGGGTCGGCGAACACGGCCATCTCGTCGGGAATCGATTCCGGCACCGCGAAAAGCATGCTGTCGTGGGCGGGCATCAGTTCGGCATAGCCACCCGTCACGTCGGCCGACACCCCGGTGTGGATGCCGGGCCTGATGTCGCCGTCGGCGAAACTCCAGCACAGGCTGTAGTCACCGGCTTCGCATGCGGGACAGGGCGGTTGGATGCCACGCGGCCCGCAGGACAGCCACGGGTTGAGCACCACCCGCTCGCCCACGTGCAGCCCCCGGGCTTTGGGGCCAAGGGCCACCACGTCGGCGACCACCTCGTGTCCCATGACTTGGGGGAACGAACAGAACGCCGCCATCGCGTTGTCGGTGTCGCCCGCGCCGAAGTCCATCAGGATCTGCTTGGAGTCCGACCCGCAGATGCCGGTCAGCCGCGGCCGGGTGATCACCCAGTCCTCATGCGGCAGTTCCGGATCCGGCAGATCGCGCAGAGCTGTCGGGGTTTGCGCCAGGTTCTTGGTCAGCGGGTTGGCGTCGCTGGGAACCTCGAAAGGCTCCGGCGGCACGCCGTAGACGAGTGCCTTCATCGGGACGCCATCCCCGCCGCCCCGGCGATGAACGCATCCAGGTCGGCGTTCTTGGCGCCGACGACAGCTTTCATGTCTGGCAGGTAGTGCTCGAACGTGGCGCTGCCCAGCGCCTCGATGATCCCTTCTGCCACCACCCCGGCGGGCACCTTGGGCCCCCGGTAGAGGGGCTCCTCACTGCCCGCGTGATCCCAGATCTCGGTGTCGACCGGCCCCGGCTCGATCAGCTTCACCGAGATCGGCGTGCCGTGCAGGTCGACGGCCATCGCCTCGCTCCAGCCGCACAACGCGAACTTGCTTGCGCAGTAAGCGCTTTCGTGGACGATTCCGAGCCGGCCACCGACGCTGGACACGTTGACGATCATGCCGGATCCGCGGACCAGCATCCGCGGCAACAACGCCAGCGTCATCCGCATCGGGGCGAAGAAGTTGACTCGCATGACGTCTTCGGCCTCGTCCGGATCCAGTGCCACGACGCTGCGCCGCTTGGGCGTGGCCGCGTTGTTGATCAGCACGTCGATCTCGCCGAGCGCATCCCAGGCCCTCAGCGCCAGATCACCCAGCGCCGACGTGTCGGCAAGGTCGGCCACGAACATGGCCGATCCGGGTGAGGTGTGCCGGCAGTCGGCCAGCACCTCGCCGAGCCGGTCCCGACGGCGCGCTATCAGCCCCACTACCGCCCGCCGGCCGGCCAGCCGCCGCGCCAGGGCCGCCCCCAATCCCGACGAGGCACCCGTGATGAGCACCCGTTTACCTGCCGCCGCGAACGCCATCAGTAAAGGTTGCCGCGAATCGCGGGAAGCGTACAGTGGCAGAAGCTTGTTATATCGGCTAAATATTAGATTGACTACCTCCGATTGGGGCACAAACATGACTTCCACCAGGTATGACGGCGACACCTGGGACCTGGCGTCCAGCGTCGGCGTGACCGCGACGATGGTCGCGGCGGCCCGCGCGATGGCCACCCGCGCCGACAAGCCACTGATCAACGATCCGTTCGCCGAGCCGCTGGTCAAGCTGGTGGGCGTGGACCTGCTCTCCCGGCTGGCCAGCGGGCAGCTGGATCCCGGCGAGTTGAACGACGTCCACGACGGCGCCGCGGGGTCGGCCGGGGCGATGTCGCGGATGGCTGACAACATGGCGGTCCGCACCAAGTTCTTCGACGAGTTCTTCCTCGACGCGACCAACGCGGGTATCAAGCAGGCGGTGATCCTGGCCTCCGGGCTGGACGCGCGTCCCTACCGGCTGACGTGGCCCGCCGGGACGGTGGTCTACGAGGTGGACCAGCCGCAGGTCATCGAATTCAAGAGCCGCTCGCTGGCCGACCTGGGGGCAGAGCCCACCGCGGAGCGGCGCGTGGTGGCCGTCGATCTGCGCGACGACTGGCCCACCGCGCTGCGCAACGCCGGCTTCGACCCGTCCCAACCCACCGCGTGGAGCGCGGAGGGCCTGCTCGGGTATCTGCCGCCCGAAGCGCAGGACCGCCTGTTGGACACCATCACCGAGCTCAGCGCGCCGGGGAGCCGGCTGGCCACCGAAAGCGCACCCAACCGCGAGCCGGGCGACGAGGAGAAGATGAAGGAGCGCATGCAGACGATCTCCGAGCGCTGGCGCGCGCACGGGTTCGAGCTGGACATGGCGGGGCTGGTCTACTTCGGCGAACGCAACGAGGCGGCCCCGTACCTGACCGACCGCGGTTGGCGGCTGAACAGCGCCAGTATCGCAGAATTGTTCGCGGCCAACGGACTCGACCCTCTCACCGACGACGACATGCGCATGGGCGAGATGCTGTACACCAGCGGAACTTTGGAGAAGTAGGAGCCATGGCGATGACCGCTGACACGGGAAGAACCGAGGGCGACAGCTGGGACTTGGCGTCCAGCGTGGGAGCGACAGCCACCATGGTCGCCGCATCCCGCGCAGTGGCTTCGCAGGGACCCAACCCGCTCCTTGACGATCGGCTGGCCGACCCCCTGGTTCGCGCCGTCGGGTTGGAGCCCTTCATCCGGATCATCGACGGCAACGACGATTTCGGCGACGACCCCCTGATGAACCGCAAGACCAGGGCTGAGCAGATGACGGTGCGCACCAGGTTTTTCGACGACTTCTTCGTCAATTCCGGTGTCCACCAAGCGGTGATCCTCGCTTCCGGGCTGGACACCAGGGCCTACCGCCTGCCGTGGCCGGCGGGCACGGTGGTTTTCGAGATCGACCAACCGGAGGTCATCGCGTTCAAGACCAATACCTTGGAAGGCCTCGGAGCCGCTCCGACCGCCGAGCGCCGCACCATCAGCATCGACCTGCGCGACGACTGGCCGGCCGCCCTGCGCGAGGGCGGATTTGACGTCACCCAGCCGACGGCGTGGAGCGCCGAAGGGCTGCTGCCCTACCTGCCGCCCGAGGCCCAGGACCGGCTGTTCGACAACATCACCGCGCTCAGCGCCCCGGGCAGCCGGCTGGCCACCGAACACGTTCCGGACCCCAATTCCCTCACCGACGAGCGCATGCAGCGCATCACCGAGCGGTGGCGACGTGCCGGGTTCAACATCGATGCGGGTGACCTGTTCTACCGGGGTGAGCGCAGCGTCGTCGTTGACTACCTGACCGGGCACGGCTGGGATGTGACGGCCCACCCGGTCAGGGAACTGTACGCGCACAACGGCTTCGAATTCCCCGAAGAGGTGGTCGCGGCCTTCGGCGACCTGAGTTACGTCGCCGCGACGCTCAAGTAGGGTTCCAACCATGTCACGCACTCACGATGACGAGTGGGATCTGGCGTCCAGCGTCGGCGCGACCGCGACCATGGTCGCGGCCGGGCGCGCGATGGCGACCAAGGATCCCCGCGGTTTGATCAACGATCCGTTCGCCGAGCCGCTGGTGCGCGCGGTCGGCGTCGAATTCTTCACCAAGATGATGGACGGTGATCTCGATGTGGATGCCATCGAGAGTGCCTCGCCGGTGCGTCTGCAATCGATGGTGGACGGAATGGCCGTGCGCACCAAGTTCTTTGACGATTACTTCATCGACGCTACCGGCGACGGGGTACGCCAGGTGGTGATCCTGGCGTCCGGGCTGGACTCGCGCGCCTACCGGTTGCCCTGGCCGGCCGGCACCGTGGTTTACGAGATCGACCAGCCCCGGGTGATCGAGTTCAAGAGCACCACCCTGGCCGCTGTGGGAGCCGAGCCGACGGCATCGCGTCGCACCATTCCCATCGATCTGCGCGCGGACTGGCCCGCCGCGCTGAACTCGGCGGGCTTCGATACGGCGGCGCCGACGGCCTGGCTGGCCGAGGGGCTCCTGATCTACCTGCCGCCGGAGGCTCAGGATCGGCTGTTCGACAACATCACCGCGCTCAGCGCGCCCGGCAGCACCATCGCCACCGAATTCGTGCCCGGCATCGTGGATTTCGACGCCGAACGGGTGCGCGAGATGTCCGGGTCATTCCGGGAGCACGGCGTCGACATCGACATGGCGTCGCTGGTCTACGCAGGCGAACGCAACCACGTCGTCGACTACCTGTCCAGCATCGGGTGGCAGGCCAAGGGCGTGACCCGTACCGAACTCTTCGGACGCAACGGCATCGAGGTGCCCGCACCGGAGAACGACGATCCCCTCGGCGAGATCGTCTTCATCAGCGCCAGGCTGACCGGCTCGCCGAAATCCGATTAGAGTCGCCGGGGCCCCAGCCACAGCGCGCTGGTCCCGCTGGAGGACCGCTCGACATTGTCGATGATGCCGCCGAGGGTGCGGCCCAGCAGCGCGCCGAGCGCCTCGGGCAGCGACGCCGCGGCCGGCTGTGAGGAGGCCCGCGGCCGCAGCATGTCCAACAGCGATCCACCCGGGTAGGTCACGATCCGCACGTCGGTCTCCTCGTCCAGTCCGGCGAGGATCTTCGCCCGGCGCAACGCAATTCGGAACCCGCCCAGTTCGTCGACCAGGCCCCGTTCGCGCGCGTCGGCGCCGGTCCACACCCGGCCCCGAGCAACGCGTTCGACGGCCTCGGTAGTCAGATTGCGGCCGTCGGCGACCCGCTCCAGGAAGTCGGCGTACACCTGATCGGCTTCGGCCTCGCGGTGAGCGCGCTGTTCCGGGGTGAACGGCGACTCCATCGACCAGGCGTCCGCATTGGCGTTGGTGCGCACGGATTCCAGCCCGACGCCCAAGCGTTCCAGCAGATCGCGAATCACCAGCTTGCCGGTGAACACGCCGATCGAACCGGTGATGGTTGCGGGGTTGGCCACGATCGCGTCGGCGGCCACCGCGATGTAGTAGCCGCCGGATGCGGCGACCGCACCCATCGACGCCACCACCGGCGTGCCCCGTTTGCGGGCCCTTTTCACTTCGCGCCAAAGGGTTTCCGATGCGGTGACCGAGCCTCCTGGGCTGTTGACCCGCAGCACGATCGCGGACACCGAGTCGTCGGCGGCGGCTTCCCGCAGCGCCGCGGCGATGGTGTCGCCGCCGACGGTGGAGTTGCCGAACGGCAGGAACTGGGGACCACCACGACCGTCGACGATCTCGCCGTCGACGTTGATGACCGCCACCGTCGGCTTGGCGCGGAGCCCGGGAACCGAGGGCACCGGCGGAGCCAGCCGTGTGCGGGCCGCACCCGCGTAGCGCGACAGGTACAGCCGCGGCGGTGTTGTGTCGGAAATATCCTCCGCGCCAACCAGTTCCGCGATGCGCTCGTAGGCTTCGTCCCGGAAGCCGATCCGGTCGACCAGGCCTGAGGCCACGGCCTCCTCGCGCAACAGCGGGGCACGATCGGCCAGCGCGTCGAGCACGCCGGCGTCGAGCTTGCGTGATTCCGCGACCGCTTCCCACACCTGCTCTTGTACGCTCCGCAACATCCGCGTGACGGCCTCGCGGTGGGCCTCGGTGAATCCGTGTTCGGTGTAGCGGTTCACCGCCGACTTGTATTCACCGCGCGCAACGAATTGCGGTTCGATGCCGGCCTTGTCGAACGCGTCGCGCAGGAAGGTGGCATTGCTGGCGAAGCCGATCAGTCCGACGCTTCCGGCCGGCTGCATCCAGACCTCGCCGAACGCCGAAGCCAGGTAATACGACAACGTGCCCGGGTAGGTCTCGGCCCAGGCCAGAGACGGCTTGGCGGCGGTGAAAGCGACGACGGCCTCGCGCAGCTCCTGCACCGCGGCCGACGGCGACGCGGTGAGTTGCACGCGTGCGATCAGCCCGGCGACCCGAGGGTCCTCGGCCGCCCGGTAGATGGCGGCCACCATGTCGCGCAGCGCGGTCGGCCGGCTGCCTCCGCTGATGATGGCCAGCGGATCAAACCCTGACGTCTCCGGCGGCATCGCACGCAGGTCCAATTCGAGCACGCAGCCGTTGGGCACGCCATGATGGCGGGCGGTATCGACCCGTCCGGCGAGGGCCCGAACCTCGTGGACGCCGGGGATCGAAGGCAGGAAAGCGAACATCTCTGCAGACTACCGATGCACGGCCGTACGGTGGTCGGGTGAGCTTTGCGATAGCGATTCCGCAGTTCGACTACGACGGCTTCGACGGAGCGGGGCTGCGCGCTTTTCTCGCGCGCGCCGAAGAGCTCGGATTCGAGGGCGGCTGGCTGCTCGAGCAGATCATCGGTCCCGCACCGCTGCTGGCGCCCCTGGAGCTGCTGGCGTACTGCGCGGCCTGCACCGAGCGGCTGCGGCTTGGTGTCGCGGTTTTGGTGACCTCGTTGCACGACCCGCTGCAGTTGGCCTCGGCCGCGACCGCCGTCGACAGACTGAGCCACGGCCGGCTGGACATCGGTGTCGCACCCGGCGGCGGCAGGCGGAAATTCGCCGCCTTCGGCGTGGAGAAGGAGAGCTTCATCTCGTATTTCACCGAGGGTCTGGAGCTGATGAAGGCGGCGTGGTCCGACGAGCCGAGGGTGACTTTTCACGGTCGGTTTCGCGACGTCGACGACCTGCCCATCCAGCCCAAGCCGGTACAGCGGCCGCACCCGCCGATCTGGTTCGGCGGCCTCGCACCCAAGGCGCTGGCCCGCGCGGTGCGGCACGGCGACTCATTCATGGGAGCCGGTTCGTCGACCACCGAGGCGTTCGCCGGGGCGGTGACCGTCGTGCGCCGCGAGCTCGACGAGCAACAGAAGAATCCCGCGAACTTCACCATCGGCAAACGGGTCTACCTGATGGTCGACGACGACGCCGCCAAGGCCCGGGAACGGGTGCTCGACGGGCTGGACCGCATCTACGGACGGATGCCCGGCGTGCAGGACGTACCTGTGTCCGGCACACCCGACGACGTGGTGCGCGGGTTACGTGAGGTCATCGACGCCGGGGCCCAGATGGTGCTGCTGAACCCCGTCGGCGCCGACACCAAAGAGAACCACGAGCAGATGGAACGCCTTGCCGCTGAAGTGATTCCGCAGCTGAGCTAGCTAGGACAGCTCGGTCGCGGAGCCGCCCGCGGCGGTGATCTTCTCGCGTGCGCTGCCGCTGAACTTGTGCGCGGTCACCTCGACCTTGACCGTCAGCTTGCCGTCGCCGAGGACCTTGACCAGCGAGTTGCGGCGAACCGCGCCCTTGGCCACCAACTCGTCCACGCCGATCGAACCACCCTGCGGGAAAAGCCGATTGAGGTCGCCGACGTTGACGATCTCGTACTCGGTGCGGAACCGGTTGCGGAAGCCCTTCAGCTTGGGCAGCCGCATGTGGATCGGCATCTGGCCACCCTCGAAGGTCGCCGGCACGTTCTTGCGCGCCTTGGTGCCCTTGGTACCGCGACCGGCGGTCTTGCCCTTGGATCCCTCACCGCGACCGACCCGGGTGCGGGCGGTCTTCGAACCGCGCGCGGGCTTGAGATCGTGCAGCTTGATCGTCATTTCTTGCTACCTCCGGTGCCCGTGGCCGTCGCCGCGGCCGGCTCCACCTCGACGAGGTGGCTGACCACCGCGATCAGCCCGCGGATCTGCGCGTTGTCCTCGCGGACCACTGACTGGCGAATCTTTCGCAGGCCCAGGGTGCGCAGGGACTCGCGCTGCTTCCAGCGGGCCCCGATGGTGCTGCGCACCTGGGTGATCTTCAGTTGACTGCTCATGGCTGCGCCCCCGAGGTCTGGGCCTCGCGTGCCGCCGCACTGGCCATCGCGTCACTTTCGCGGCGCGCCTTGAGCATTCCGGCCGGTGCAACGTCCTCGATGGGCAGGCCGCGGCGAGCGGCCACCTCCTCGGGACGCTGCAGCAGCTTCAGCGCGGCGACGGTCGCGTGCACCACATTGATCGCGTTGTCACTACCCAGCGACTTCGCCAGGATGTCGTGCACGCCGGCGCATTCCAGCACCGCGCGCGCGGCGCCGCCGGCGATCACACCGGTACCGGGGCTGGCCGGGCGCAGCAGCACCACGCCGGCGGCCGCCTCACCCTGTACCGGGTGGGTGATGGTCCCGCGGATGAGTGGCACCCGGAAGAAGCCCTTGCGGGCCTCCTCGACGCCCTTGGCGATGGCCGCGGGAACTTCCTTGGCCTTGCCATAGCCGACACCGACCATGCCGTGGCCGTCGCCGACGATCACCAAGGCGGTGAAGCTGAAGCGGCGACCACCCTTGACCACCTTGGAGACGCGGTTGATCGCGACAACCCGCTCCAGGTAGTTGCTCTTGTCGCCGTCGCGGTCGCGGCCGCCACGGCCGCCGTCGCCACGGCGACCGCGGCTGTCGCGGTCACCGCGCGAGTCACGGCTGTCGCCGCCGCCCTGTCCGCCGGTCGGCTGCTCCGCCATTATGCGGTCCTTCCAGTCGTGTTCAAGCTCTTCGTCATTCCGCTGTTCATCAGAATTGCAATCCGTTCTCGCGTGCGGCATCGGCCAGCGCCGCGATCCGTCCGCCGTAGGTGTATCCGCCCCGGTCGAAGACCACGCTGTCGATGCCGGCGGCCTTGGCGCGCTCGGCGATCAGCTGGCCGACCCGCACGCTGCGAGCCTTCTTGTCTCCCTGCAGGCTGCGCACGTCGTCCTCGATCGACGACGCGGCCGCCACCGTGGTCCCGTTCTCGTCGTTGACCAGTTGCACGTGAATGTGACGCGCGGACCGGTTGATCACCAGCCGCGGACGCTGCGGGGTACCGGAGACCTTCTTGCGCAACCGGGCGTGCCTGCGCAGCCGGGAGACGCGCCGAGTCGCGGAAACGCTCTGCCCCACCGGCTTTCGCGCGGCGGTGTCAGCTTTTGTTTGCGCCATGATTACTTACCTGTCTTTCCGACCTTGCGGCGGATCTGCTCACCCTCGTAGCGCACACCCTTGCCCTTGTACGGGTCGGGGCGGCGCAGACGACGGATGTTCGCCGAGATCTGGCCGACCTTCTGCTTGTCGATCCCGGTGATGGAGAACTTCGTCGGCGACTGCACGGCGAACGTGATGCCGTCCGGAGCCTCGATCACCACGGGGTGGCTGTAGCCCAGCGCGAACTCGAGGTTGGAGCCCTTGAGCTGCACTCGGTAACCGACGCCGAAGATCTCCATCTTGGTGGTGTACCCCTGAGTCACGCCGGTGACCAGGTTGGACACCAGGGTGCGTGACAGTCCGTGCAACGAGCGGTTGCGCCGCTCGTCGTTGGGGCGGGCGACCACGATCGCGCCATCATCGTTGCGCGACACGGTGATCGGCTCGGCCACCGTCAGGTCCAGGACGCCCTTGGGCCCCTTCACCGACACCTTCTGACCGTCGATCGTCACGTCGACCCCGGACGGAACCGGAACCGGCTGCTTACCAATGCGAGACATAGTGTTTCGTTACCTCCCCGCCCTTACCAGACGTACGCGAGGACTTCGCCGCCCACGCCTTGTCGGGCCGCCTGGCGGTCGGTCAGCAGGCCCGAGGAGGTGGAGATGATCGCCACACCCAGGCCACCGAGCACGCGCGGCAGATTGGTGGATTTCGCGTACACCCGCAAACCGGGCTTGGACACGCGGCGCAGGCCGGCGATGCTGCGCTCCCGGCTCGGCCCGTACTTGAGCTGAACGACCAGCGACTTGCCGACTCGAGCATCCTCGGTCCGGAAATCGGTGATGTAGCCCTCGCTCTTGAGGATCTGGGCGATGTTCGCCTTGATCTTCGAGTGCGGCAGAGTCACCTCGTCGTGATACGCCGAATTGGCGTTGCGCAGACGTGTCAAGAAGTCTGCGATCGGGTCCGTCATCGTCATGACAGCGTTGGTACCTTCCTCGCGGTGGTTCCCGGTCCGGGCCTATCGCGCACCTTTTCTGGGTTGGTCTTGTGGGTTAGGGCTGTTACCAGCTGCTCTTCTGCACGCCGGGCAGTTCGCCCGCGTGCGCCATCTCGCGCAGGCAGATCCGGCACAGGCCGAACTTGCGGAAGACCGCGCGCGGGCGGCCGCACTTGTTGCAACGCGTGTAGCCGCGCACCGCGAACTTCGGCTTGCGTGCGGCTTTGTTGACCAGTGCCTTCTTTGCCATCTACTCAGTTCTCCTTGAACGGAAAGCCGAGAGCCCGCAACAGCGCTCGCCCTTCGTCGTCATTCGTCGCCGAGGTGACGACGTTGATGTCCATGCCGCGGACCCGGTCGATCTTGTCCACGTCGATCTCGTGGAACACCGACTGCTCGGCGAGGCCGAAGGTGTAGTTGCCGACACCGTCGAACTGCTTGGGCGAAAGCCCGCGGAAGTCGCGGATACGGGGCAGCGCGATCGAGGTGAGCCGGTCCAGGAACTCCCACATCCGGTCCCCGCGCAGGGTGACCCGCGCGCCGATCGGCATGCCCTCACGCAGTTTGAACTGCGCGATGGACTTGCGCGCCCGACGGATCTCGGGGCGCTGCCCGGTGATCAGACTCAGGTCGCTGACCGCGCCGTTGATCAACTTCGCGTCCCGCGCCGCATCGCCGACACCCATGTTGACGACGACCTTGGTCACCGTCGGGATCTGCATGACGTTGGCGTAGCCGAACTGCTGCTGCAGCGAATCACGAATCTCGCTGCGGTAGCGCTCTTTCAGGCGCGGCTGAACTTTCTCTGCAGTACTCATCAGATGTCCTTGCCGTTGCGCTTGGAGATACGAACACGCTTGCCGGTCTCCTCGTCGACCCGGTAACCGACGCGGGCGGGCTTACCGTCCGAGTCGACGACCATCACGTTGGAGACGTGGATGGGAGCTTCCTGGGTGACGATGCCGCCCGACTGCGCTCCGCGCTGGTTGGTCGAGATCGCGGTGTGCTTCTTGATCCGGTTGACGCCCTCGACCAGCACTCTGTCACGTTCCGGGTAAGCCTGCAGCACCTTGCCTTTGGCGCCCTTGTCCTTGCCGGCGATGACCAGGACGGTGTCGCCTTTACGGACCTTCATTTACAAAACCTCCGGGGCAAGCGAGATGATCTTCATGAACCGCTTCTCGCGCAGTTCGCGGCCCACCGGCCCGAAGATGCGCGTCCCGCGCGGGTCGTTGTCGGGCTTGATGATGACCGCGGCGTTCTCGTCGAACTTGATGTAACTGCCGTCGGGACGACGGCGCTCCTTGACCGTGCGCACCACGACTGCCTTGACGACGTCCCCGCGCTTGACGTTGCCACCGGGAATGGCGTCCTTGACGGTGGCGACGATGACATCACCGATGCCGGCGTAGCGTCGCGACGAACCGCCGAGCACACGGATGCACAAGATCTCCTTGGCGCCGGTGTTGTCGGCGACCTTCAGTCGCGATTCCTGCTGAATCACTCGATCTCCTGACCTGGTTGCGTGTGCACGGCAGGGCAACCCACCTGGGTGAGCATTCGGCGGGCATGGCCCACCAAAAACCTGACGTGCGCGGTCTTTGTCACCGAAGGGCACGCGGGGCCGATTCGCACCGGCCGAGGTCTGCCCAAGGCAACCCCTAGAGTCTAGGGGACGACCAGCTCAGAGCCAAATTCTGCTCACGGGCGGTCGCGACCGGGGACGGCGTGGGCAGATGATGGCACCCTGATGTCGAGGAACACGTGCCTCGCACGCTCTTGAGCAGCGGAAACGCCTGCTGACCCGCCCGCTGGGAACTAGACTTCCCGCAATGTTCTCGGAGACGCGGTATGCGATGAACGGGGACTTGCGCGTCGCCTATAGGGCGTCGCCCACGGGTGAACGCGACATCGTGTTCGTCCCGAATTGGTTCACATGCTGCGAACTCCTGCCAGAGCTTCCACCTCTTCAAGGCTGGGTCGAGGCGATGACATCGCTCGGGCGAGTGATCTTCTTCGACCAGCCGGGGAGTGGAGCGTCGGATCCTGTCGAGCCTGGCGCGCTGCCGACTTTGGAGCAATGGGCTGACAGCATCACTGCGGTGCTCGACGATCTCCAAAGCCGCGAAGCAGTACTCATCACCGGGCCCGGTGCGTTTGCGACGGGTGCGGTGTTCGCTGCTACATATCCGGCGCGCACCTCCGCCCTTGTTGTGCTGGAGGGCTACGCCAATCCAGTTAATGAACGGGCTGATGGCGTTAATCCAGAGGAAGTCATCGCTGGCCTGGCGGCCATGTGGGGAACGGGCAATTACTGGCTTTCGATCAATCCCGACATGCCATACAACGAGGAGATCGGCGCTGCGTTGGCGCGACATGACCGGCTTGCCGCGAGCCCACGCACCTACGCTCTCTTAATGCCTTTATTGACCGAGGTAGACGTGCGGGCGGTGCTGACGACCATCCGCGTACCAACTCTCGTGCTCCAGCACACCGACGACCTTATGGTCCCGCCCCCGTGGGGTAAGTATGTCGCTGACCACATACCTGGCACGAAATACGTCGAACTGCCCGGGCGCAACCTGTACCACTTCGTGGAACCGTGGCGGGATTCGTTTCAGGAGATCGCTGAGTTCCTGACAGGCCACCGCGCAGAAGTTGCCGATGATCGGGTTCTCGCCACAGTGCTGTTCACCGACATCGTGGACTCGACGCGACGGGCCGCCGCGATGGGCGACCGCGATTGGCGTGCTCTGCTCGACGCTCACGACGCCGTCGTGCGTTCGCAGCTCGCTCGCTTTCGGGGCCGCGAGGTGAACACGTCGGGTGACGGCTTCCTCGCGATGTTCGACGGCCCGCAGCGAGCGATCCGCTGCGCCATGGCGATTCGCGATGCAGTGCAGGCGCTAGGTATTCAGGTGCGCGCCGGGTTGCACACCGGCAAGTGCGAGGTCCGCGGCGATGACATTGGCGGCATCGGGGTGCGGGTGAGCGCGCTGGCCGGGCCGAACGACGTACTGGTGTCTAGCACGCTGCGCGACCTGGTGATCGGGTCAGGACTCGAGTTCGAGGAGCGCGGCATGCACGAACTCAAGGGCGCGCACGGCGAGTGGCGTCTGTTCGCCGTCGCCACTTCGTAAGTCGTTCGTAAGTCGTTGCGCTGCAGTCAGAATGGCGGCGGCTCGTCGTCGCCGGGGGGCGCGGGCCCGCAATAGGCGGCCTCGCGTTCTCGGCGTTTCGCTTGCCGGGCTTGGTGGTTTTGCCTGCGTTCGGCCGCAACGCGATGGGCGCGGTCCTGGGCGCGGGTGCGCCGGCGGCTGGGCATCATGACACTGCGGTCACCGCAGTAGTCCGGGACGGGGTCGACTTCCGGGGCCGGTATCGCGCCGGTGGCCCCGCACAAACTCGGAAACAGCAGTGCGCTGCCCGGCGCGGTGACATAGGTGCGCCCGCCCGGTGAGGTCAGGATCAGCGACCCATCGGGCAGTTGCTCGTCGCGCCACCCCCAGAAAGTTTTGACCAAATGATGAGTGCGGCAGTAGCACTTCAGGTTGGACGCATGGGTGGGCCCGCCTTCGCTGTGGGGAATTGTATGGTCCACGTCGCAGTCGGTGGCCGGAACGTCACACCCGGGCCAGCGGCAGGTCAAATCTCGACAGCGCACGAAATCGGCCAGCGCCTTGGAGGGCACATAACCGGGTTCCGGTGGCGCATCACCGGGATGTACCAGCGGCACCAGCTTCGCCGAGGCGGCCAGTTCGGCTATCAACTCGGGCGGGATCAACCCCTCAGCACCCACCTCGACGGCCGGCACCCGGCCATCACGCAGCGTCGAATGCTCTGCGATCACATGGATTATCACCGGTCCGGCGGCGCGCCGTGTCCCCGCCGCGCAATCCGATCGCCCGCACCGGCAGCCCAACCGGTCCGCACCGGCAGCCAACGCCCCCAACGCGTCAGCGCGACGCTGATCGCGGGTGCGCGGATCGTGCTCACATGCCGTGGCTGCCAGTGCGTCCAACCGCTTATCCAGCGCGTGCGCGTCCGGACTCACCAGGCTGCCTTCGATATGCGACATGCCCTCGCCCGCATCGACGATGCAGATCTCACGATCACCCGCGCGTTCCTTGCGGCGCCGTACCGCGTCCGCATCGGCGCGGGCCACCACCTTATCCACCTGCGCAGCCAGCCGGCCCTGACTTAGGGACGGCCACCTGGTGACATTGGCGGCCAGCACGGCGTCCACGGCCCCCAAGACGTCGGGGTCGGTGATCAAATCGGTGCGGAACACGATCGTTTGAAACATTCGGTAATCGAGATCACCGGCTCGAAAGACCGCGCCCACTTTTGGCAGCCGCTCACTCATCGCGCGGGCATACCGCACTCGGCTGGCGGCCAGTCCCTGGCTGATCCGCAACTCCGCGGCAACTTCCGCACTCACCGCCGACTCGGTGTCCACCGCCCACTCCTCGGTCTCCGAACACCGCGAAAGCCGATATGAAAACAACTCTCCGATCGCCGCCAACTGCTCACCCGCAGCGCGGTTTTCGATCCGTGAAAACAACCCAATCCGCTCCAGCAGCGCCGTGGATGCCGCCGTCCGTGACGGATAGTGCCGCTCGACCAACTCATCGAACCGGGCAATCACGTCTTCGAACATAATTCGATTATGTCGGGGGGCACCGACAAGTTACGGTCCGTCGCGGCCTGCCCGCCGCGTCTCGGGCGCAACCGGCGGGCGCGGTGCTACGGATTGCATGACAAGTCCGCCACGCAGCGAAACCCGATGTGCGTCGTCGCGGAGTCCTGCGACTGCGGTGACCGGGCCGCCGGCCGGTAGCGGTGGCAGTACTCCGGCGCGCACAGGTGGCTGCCGCCCTTCAGCGTCTGGTTGACGGACGGATCGGCGGGACCCGACGGGGTGCAGCAGGACTTGGGCGGCTGGTCGAGCCGGTGATGCGCGGTGAACTCGGTGGCCGTCCACTCCCACACGTTGCCGATCATGTCGACAAGCCCAAAGGCGTTGGAGGCGAACGTCCCAACGGGCGACGTTCCCACCCAGCCGAGTGCTCCCTCATTGCGGTACGGGAAGTCGCCCTGCCAGGTGTTCGCCATCAGTCGGCCATCGCTCGTGGCCTCGTCGCCCCACGAATACGTCCTCGTGGATCCGCCCCGGGCCGCGTACTCCCACTCGGCCTCGGTCGGCAGCCGCCGCCCTGCCCAGCGGGCGTAGGCGATCGCATCCGGATACGCCACCTGCACCACCGGGTGATCACCGCGGTCCGCCACATCGCTGTCGGGGCCGAACGGATGGCGCCAGCTCGCCCCCGGCACCCACTGCCACCATTGGCGCCAGTCGCGCAAGTCGACCGGCCCGGGTGTCGGCCGGAAAACCATTGCGCCCGGGCATAACTCGCCCGGGTCCACTCCCGGATACAGCGCCGGGTCGATGGGCTGTTCCGCCACCGTCACATACCCGGTGGTGTCGACGAATTCGGCGAACTGCGCGTTGGTCACCGGGTGCCGTTCCACTGCGATCCGGCCCACCGTCACGGTGTGGATGGGCGCCTCTTCGGGGTAGAAGCTGGTCGAGCCCATGCGGAATGACCCGCCCGGCAGGTCGACCAGCTCGCTCAGCACCCCGCCAGGCTACGCCGGTCGAGCGCCCTAGTCGGATTGTCGATACCAGGTGAGCAGTGGAGAGCCGTCGACGCATCGAAACCCGAGTGAGACAGATCTTCACCCGCCGACACGTCAGTCTCGCGAAAAGGCCAGCGCGATCTCGGCTTCCACGTCCACGTAGGGCCGGCCGGACAGGTCCACGGTGACCTCGCTGATGGTGCCGCCGGTGAACGTGAACGGCGCCTTGTATCGGCTGGACACCCCCGAACCGCCGTTGCGCCCGACCGTGATACCGGCACCGGCCAGCCCGAAGGTTCCGGGGTGGGCGGTCACCCCGGCCAGCGTGCCGACGACCTTGTCGTCGATGAACAGCGTGACGTCGCCCAGCGGCGTGTGACTGTTCTCGACAGTCCCGGTGCGGGAATAGCTGGCGCCGAACAGATGCCTGCCAAGGGGCACCGCGTCGGACGAGGAGACCTCCTGCTGGCGCTCGCCGAGGAAGTTGTACACGTAGTGCAGCCGTCCGTCCTGGATGAACAGCACGTGCCCGCCGTGCGCGCCGCCCTGCTTGAACAGCACGCCCTCGGCGCCGGTGGTGTCGATGGTGACCCCGGCCAGCACCGAGAATGACCGGCCGCGGATTTCGGCGGCGGCGCCGATGCTCACATCGGCGCAATCGGGATAGTAGAGGTAGCTGTTGCGTTCGCTGACCAGATACGGCCGCGACCGCGTCATGGTCTCCAGGATGTTGAGGTCTGACAGCGGCAACCCGTTGTACTTGGCCGCTTCCGAGAACCACAGCGCCTTGAGTTCTTCGAGTTTGTCCGGGTTCTCGGCCGCCAGGTCGTGGCACTGGCTGCGGTCGGCCTCGATGTGGAACAGTTCCCAGCGGTCGGCGTCGAAATGCGACCAGCCGGCTGGGGTGGCCGCGTGCACGGTGTTGGCGAACCAGCCCTGGTGCCAGATCCCGCGAGTTCCCAGCATGGTGTAGAACTGTGTGCTCTTGCCAGTGTCGGCGCCCGGATCGGCAAGGGCCGCTTTGAAACTCACGCCGTCGAGCGGTTTCTGAACAATGCCCCTGACGGTTTCCGGCGGCGTCATTCCCAGCAGGTCGTAGACGGTCGGGGTGATGTCGCATACATTGACGTAGTTGTCGCGGACTTCCCCGTGCGCGGCAATTCCGTTGGGCCACGAGATGATTGCCGTGTCGGCGATGCCGCCCTCATGGGAGGCGTACCGCTTGTACAGCTTGTAGGGCGTGTTGAACGCCATCGCCCATCCGATGGGGTAATGGTTGTAGGTCTCGGGGCCGCCGAGGTGCTCGAACATCTTCATGCTTTCTTCGACTGTGTCGATGTAGCCGTTGAAGAACTTGCCCTCGTTGACCGATCCGTTCGGGCCGCCCTCACCGCTGGCGCCGTTATCGGAGATGACCACGATGATGGTGTTGTCCAGCTGGCCCGAATCCTCGAGATAGTCCAGGATCCGGCCGATCTGGGCATCGGTGTAGCTCAGGAATCCGGCGAAGACTTCGGCCATCCGGGAGAACAGCTTCTTCTCTTCATCGTTGAGCGTTTCCCAGGGCCGCACGGTGTCCTGCAACGGCCACGGCTCGCCACCCGGCCCCTTCACGTCGAGATACGGGTTGACCGGCGACAGTTCGGTGTCGGCCGGCACGATGCCCAGCGACTTCTGCCGCTCCAGCACGACCTCGCGGTAGCGCTCGTAGCCCATGTCGAACTTGCCGGCATACTTGTCCGCCCACTCTTTGAACACGTGGTGCGGGGCGTGCCCGGCGCCGGGGCACACGTAGGAGAACCAAGGCTTCTCGGGCGCAATTACTTTGGCGTCGCGGATGAATTCGATCGTCTTGTCGGCGATGTCCTTCGAGAGGTGGTAGCCGTCCTCCGGGGTGCCCGGCGGAGTCACCGGGTGGTTGTCGTAGACCAGGTCCGGATACCACTGATCGGTCTCGCCGCCCATGAACCCGTAGAACCGTTCGAAGCCGCGCGAGGTCGGCCAGTGCCGCTTCGTCGAGGCCAGGTTCGATTCCTCGAGGGGTGTCAGGTGCCACTTGCCCACGCAGTAGGTGTTGTATCCCCGTTCGGCGAGAGCCTCGGAAAGCAGACCTGTCTCGAACGGGATACGGCCGTTGGCGTTGGGAAAGCCCTCGGTGAACTCCTCGATGGTGGCCATGCCGACGGTGGTGGCGTTGCGGCCGGTGAGCAAGGACGCCCGGGTCGGTGAGCACAGCGCGGTGGTGTGGAATTGCGAGAGCCGGATGCCGCGCTCGGCGATGCGCGCCATGGCGGGCATCTCGACCAAGCCACCGAAGCAGTCCCAGGTCGCGATGCCCGTGTCGTCCCACACGAGATACAGGATGTTGGGTGAGTTCTCCGGCGCGGTCGGCGCGGCGTAAGGCCCCCAGTCCGGCTCGGAATCCCGGATGTCGAGCTCGATCTTGCCGGTGAACTCCCACTGCCTCGACCCAGCCACCATCGTCAGCCTCACTCTTGTAGCGGACTTGCCGAACGTGCGTGAAGACTACACCCGGGACCGGGCGTTTAGGTGCTGGTATTGAAGGGCTTACTTCGCCTTTTCCAGAATTTCGACGAGCCGCCAACGCTTGGTCGCCGACGTCGGGCGGGTCTCCATCAGCGAGACGCGGTCGCCGATTCCG
Organism: Mycobacterium sp. NGS58; assembly: GCF_059812385.1. Lineage (NCBI taxonomy): Bacteria > Bacillati > Actinomycetota > Actinomycetes > Mycobacteriales > Mycobacteriaceae > Mycobacterium > Mycobacterium sp. NGS58. Next base: position 126,425 of record NZ_JCALCO010000007.1, read on the forward strand.
GCGGTGCTGTTCTCGTCGTGCGCCTTGACCTTGGTGGTGGTCCGGATGATCTTGCCGTACAGCGGGTGACGCACACGATCCTCGAGCTCGACCACGATGGTCTTCTGCATCTTGTCACTCACCACGTAGCCGATGCGCACCTTGCGGCGGCCCCGCACCTTCGGGTTGGCCGGAGTGTTCTTGGGGCCTTTGGGATTCCCGTCCTTCGACGCGGCCTCGGTTGCGGCGGCCTTCTTGGGGGCGGCCTTCTTGGGGGCGGCCTTCTTGGCTTCTGCCATCACGATTCCTTACCGTCGGGCCCGGAAGCCAAGCCCAGTTCTCGTTCGCGCAGCACGGTGTAAACGCGCGCGATCTCCTGACGCACCGTGCGGAGCCGGCGGTTGTTGGTGAGCTGCCCGGTCGCCATCTGGAAACGCAGGTTGAACAGCTCTTCCTTGGATTCGCGCAACCGCTCGGTCAGCTCCTCTTCGGTGAGCTCACGCAGTTCGCCAGGCGAAATTCCCACTGCCATCAGAACTGATCCTCTCGAGTCACGATGCGTGCCTTGATCGGCAGCTTGTGGATTGCACGGGTGAGCGCCGCCCGGGCGGTCTGCTCGTTGGGGTAGCTGAGTTCGAACAGCACCCGGCCCGGCTTGACGTTGACGACCCACCACTCCGGCGAACCCTTACCCGAACCCATCCGGGTTTCGGCGGGCTTCTTGGTCAGCGGGCGGTCGGGGAAGACGTTGATCCACACCTTGCCGCCACGCTTGATGTGCCGGTTGATGGCGATACGAGCGGACTCGATCTGCCGGTTGGTGACGTAGGCGTGCTCCAAGGCCTGGATGCCGTAGTCACCGAAGTTCACCGCCGTGCCACCACTGGCGATACCGCGCTGGCGGGGGTGGTGCTGCTTGCGGTGTTTAACCCTGCGGGGAATCAACATGATTCAGCTCTCCGTGCTTTGTGGTTCTGCAGCGGGTGCGGTCTGGGTCGCGGCCGCTGCGCCCTCTTCGGCACTCGCGGCGGCGCGGCCGGCCTCGGTGCTGGTGCCCGTGGTGCCCGACGCGCCACTGCGACGCGGACGGGTGCCCGACGGACGCTCGCGGCGTGAACGCTCGGCGCCCGCCGGCGCGGCGGCGGCCAATTCGCGCTTCCCACCGACGATGTCGCCCTTGTAGATCCACACCTTCACGCCGATCCGGCCGAAGGTGGTCTTGGCTTCGTACAGGCCGTAGTCGATGTCGGCACGCAGCGTGTGCAGCGGCACCCGGCCCTCGCGGTAGAACTCCGAACGGCTCATCTCGGCGCCACCGAGACGGCCGGAGCACTGGACCCGGATGCCTTTCACGTTGGGCTGACGCATCGCGGACTGGATGGCCTTGCGCATCGCGCGGCGGAACGCCACGCGGTTGCTCAGCTGCTCGGCGACGCCCTGCGCCACCAATTGCGCCTGGGACTCCGGGTTTCGGACCTCGAGGATGTTGAGCTGCACCTGCTTGCCGGTCAGCTTCTCGAGGTCGGCACGGATCCGGTCGGCCTCGGTGCCGCGACGGCCGATCACGATGCCGGGACGCGCGGTGTGGATGTCCACCCGGACCCGGTCACGGGTGCGCTCGATCTCCACGTCGGCGATCCCGGCCCGCTCCAGGCCGGTCGAGAGCAGCCGCCGGATCGCGACGTCTTCCTTGACGTAGTCGGCGTACTGCTTGTCGGCGTACCAGCGTGACTTCCAGTCGGTGGTGATGCCCAGCCGGAAGCCGTGCGGATTGATCTTCTGGCCCACTAGTCTGAGCCTCCCTTCGCGTCAGAGGTCTCAGACGTCTCGGCTTCGGCTTTCGATGCGGCCTTCTTCGCGGGCGCTTTGGTGGCCGCCTTCTTGGCCGGTGCCTTGTTGGCCGGCGCTTTCTTGGCGGGTGCCTTCTTCGCGGGCGCCTTGGAGGCGGCCTTGCTGGCCTCGGCGCGACGGGCCCGGGTCGACTTCGCCGACCCCTGGTCCTTGCCCGGCCGGCTTTCCACCACGACCGTGATGTGGCTGGTGCGCTTGCGAATCCGGAACGCGCGGCCCTGGGCGCGCGGACGGATGCGCTTGGCGGTGGGTCCCTCGTCGGCGTAGACGGTGGCGACCACCAGGGTCGCCGGGTCCAGGCCGTTGTTGTTCTGCGCGTTGGCCGCGGCACTGGCGATCACCTTGGCCACCGGCTCGCTGGCGGCCTGCGGCGCCCAGCGCAAGATGTCGAGCGCGTCGGCCACCGAGCGGCCGCGCACCAGGTCGATCACCCGCCGCGCCTTCCTCGGCGACACCCGCACGAAACGTGCTTTGGCCACCGCCGATGGGAATTCCGTTGTGGTCATCGCCGTTTGGCCTTCCGGTCGTCCTTGATGTGTCCCTTGAAGGTGCGGGTGGGCGCGAATTCACCAAGCTTGTGGCCGACCATCGCCTCGGTGACGAACACCGGGACGTGCTTGCGCCCATCGTGGACGGCGAAGGTGTGGCCGATGAAGTCAGGAATGATCGTCGAACGCCGCGACCATGTCTTGATCACCTGTTTGGTGTTCTTCTCGTTCTGCGTGTCCACCTTCTTGAGCAGGTGGCCGTCGACGAACGGGCCCTTCTTCAGGCTGCGTGGCATGTGCTACTCCTGACTTCCTAGCGACCGTGCTTCTTGCCGGTGCGCCGGCGTCGGACAATGAGCTTGTTACTGGCCTTGTTCGGGTGGCGGGTGCGGCCCTCGGGCTTGCCCCACGGGCTCACCGGGTGACGACCACCTGAGGTCTTACCCTCACCACCACCGTGCGGGTGGTCCACCGGGTTCATGACCACACCACGGACCGAAGGGCGCTTGCCCTTCCACCGCATCCGGCCGGCCTTGCCCCAGTTGATGTTCGCCTGCTCGGCGTTGCCGACCTCGCCCACGGTGGCGCGGCAGCGCACGTCGACGCGGCGGATCTCACCGCTGGGCATACGCAGCGACGCGTAGGTGCCCTCCTTACCGAGCAGCTGGATGCTGGATCCGGCCGACCGCGCCAGCTTGGCGCCACCGCCCGGTCGCAGCTCCACGGCGTGGATCACGGTACCGGCCGGGATGTTGCGCAGCGGGAGGTTGTTGCCGGGCTTGATGTCGGCGTTCGGGCCGCACTCGACCACGTCACCCTGCGAAAGTCCCTGCGGCGCGATGATGTAGCGCTTCTCGCCGTCCAGGAAGTGCAGCAACGCGATGTTGGCGGTGCGGTTGGGGTCGTACTCGATGTGCGCGACCTTGGCGTTCACGCCGTCCTTGTCGTTGCGACGGAAATCGATCACCCGGTAGGCGCGCTTGTGGCCACCACCTTTGTGGCGGGTGGTGATGCGGCCGTGCGCGTTTCGCCCACCGTGGCCGTGCAGCGGGCGCACCAGCGACTTCTCCGGGGTGGAACGAGTGACCTCGGAGAAATCGGACACGCTCGAGCCGCGACGGCCGGGGCTCGTCGGCTTGTACTTACGAATTGCCATGTCTAATCAGGTTTCCTCTCGCGGCGGCTACGCCGGTGCCCCGAACAGATCGATCGGCTTGCTACCCGGCGCCAGCGTGACGATGGCCCGCTTGGTGCTCTTGCGCTTGCCGAATCCGGTCCTGGTGCGCTTGCGCTTACCTTGCCGGTTCGCGGTGTTCACCGACGCGACCTTGACGGAGAAGATCTTCTCGACAGCGATCTTGATCTGCGTCTTGTTCGAATCGGGGTGCACCACGAACGTGTACACGTTGTCGTCGAGCAGCGAATAGGACTTCTCCGAGATGACCGGGCCCAGAATGATGTCGCGGGGGTCAGTGATGGTCGCCATTACGCGGTTACCTCCACATCCTTGTCGGCGGCACCGCCGGTGGCCCCGGCGATGTAGGCGCCCAGCGCCTCGACGCTGAACACCACGTCGTCCGAGCGCAGCACGTCATAGGTGTTGAGCTGGTCGGGAGCCAGGATGTGCACACCCGGCAGGTTGCGCACGCTCTTGGCGCCGGCCTCGTCGCTGCGGCCGATCACGACCAGCACTCGCTTGCGGTCGGTCAGGCTGCCCAGGAACGCCTTGGCGCTCTTGGTGGACGGCGTCTGACCCGAGACCAGCTCGGTGATCGCGTGAATGCGGCCGTTGCGCGCCCGGTCGGACAACGCGCCACGCAACGCCGCGGCGATCATCTTCTTGGGGGTGCGCTGGCTGTAGTCGCGGGGCTTGGGACCGTGCACGATGCCACCGCCGGTGAACTGCGGGGCACGCGTCGAACCCTGACGGGCCCGACCGGTTCCCTTCTGCCGGTACGGCTTACGGCCACCACCACTGACGTCGCCGCGGGTCTTGGTCGAGTGCGTGCCCTGACGCGCCGCCGCGCGCTGCGCGGTGACCACCTGGTGCATCAGCGCGATATTGGCCGGGGCGTCGAACAATTCGGCCGGCAGCTCGATCGAGCCCTCGACCTTGCCGGCCGGCGTCTTGACGTCGATCTTGAGCGTCTTGGAGCCTTCTGCCATCACTTCTCACCTCGTTTGACCGCGCTGCGGACCACGACGAGTCCGCCGGTGCGGCCGGGGACCGCGCCCTTGATCAGCAGCACGCCGTTCTCGGTATCGACCTTGTGCACCAACAGGTTCTGGACGGTCACCCGGTCGCTACCCATCCGGCCGGACATCCGGGTGCCCTTGAACACCCGGGCGGGCGTGGCGCAGCCGCCGATGGAACCGGGACGGCGGTGCACCGCCTGGGCACCGTGGCTGGCGCCCTGGCCACGGAAGCCGTGGCGCTTCATGGTGCCGGCGAAGCCCTTGCCCTTCGAGGTGCCCGTGACGTCGACGTAGGCGCCGTCGGCGAAGATCTCCGCCGTCAGCTCCTGGCCGACCTCGTAGTCGGCGGCCGCCTCGGGGTTCTCCAGCCGCAGCTCGGCCAGGAACCGGCGCGGGTTCACACCGGCGGCGGCGTACTGACCGGTCACCGGCTTGTTGACCTTGCGGGGACTGATCTCGCCGTACGCCAGCTGCACGGCACTGTAACCGTCGCGCTCGGGCGTACGGATCCGGGTCACCACGTTCGGACCGGCCTTGACGACCGTCACCGGCACGACCTTGTTGTTCTCGTCGAACACCTGCGTCATGCCCAGCTTGGTACCCAGAATGCCTTTTCTTGCCATGAGTCTGGATCTCCTACTGGATGTTGACGTCGACGCTGGCCGGGAGGTCGATGCGCATCAGCGCGTCGACGGTCTTCGGCGTCGGGTCGAGGATGTCGATCAGCCGCTTGTGCGTGCGCATCTCGAAGTGCTCCCGCGAGTCCTTGTACTTGTGCGGGGAGCGGATGACGCAATACACGTTCTTCTCAGTCGGCAGCGGCACCGGACCTACGACGCTGGCACCCGTGCGGACGACGGTCTCGACGATCTTGCGCGCCGACGCGTCAATAGCCTCATGGTCGTAGGCCTTAAGCCTGATGCGGATCTTCTGTCCCGCCACGCTTCTCCTACCCTCACTCCTGTTGAGGCCCGGTATCCGGGCTCAAATGTCCTCAGTGCCACCGGCGCGCCGATCGGGCCGGCCAACTCTGGGCCGATCGAGCGTTGCGCCGGATATTGCGCCGCTGTTTACCTGTCGTGGTCCACCGGCCCCCGCGGTCGGGCGTGTCACCCTCACGCAGCCTCATCCGCGATCGAAATTCGTCGCTCTCAAAGGATGGGACCGGACGCGCCCGTTTGGACGCTGGTCGTATGCCCGACCAGGCGCAAGCCCGGCTCAAGGCAACCTGAACAGTATGCCTTAGATCGTGGCCCGAACAAAATTCGCCCGCGATCGCCGGCCGAATACAGCGCGCCCGACTGCAGGACGGTAGCACCGGAGCCTAAACGTAATGGTCAGAGGCCTCGGGACGGTGGGCGCCGGGGCCTCAGGCGCCCGCCGATTCGATGTTCGCCGTGCCGGCCCTGCCGCATTGCACATGTAAGAAGCCGTCGACGGCCGCCAGCGCGCACTGGTGGTAGTCGAAATCGGGCAGCGTGGACAGGCGGCCCAGCACCAGCGGGCCGATGAGCAGGGCGATCGCCCCCGACCGGTCCACCTCCCCCAGCTGGGCGGCCTCCGGGCTGTCGAAGATGACGTCGAAGGGCTCCGCGTACTGCTGGGCGATGCGTTCGCGCAGGGTGGTGATCGCCGCGCTGTCGGCGTTGTGGCTGTGCCGCGGCTCGGGCAGGCCCTCCAGGTCGCGCCCCAGCGCGAGCCAGGACATGGCGGTCATCATGGTGGGCGCCTGGGCGACGGATTCGGCCTGGGCCAGCACCACCGCGACCAGCCGGTCGCGCAGCGAACCTTCGGCGGGCGGGGCGGGCGACGGCGGGATCAGGCTGTTGAAAGCCGCTGCCAGTAGGTCGTTTCCGCTCGGGAAGTGGCGATACAGGGTCGCCCGGGCCACGTTGGCGGTGCGGGTGACCGCGTCGACCGTCACCGCGCTGGGACCCCCGGTACGCAACAGCGTGACAGCGGCTTCCAGCAGCCTGGCCCGCGACCTCGCGGGGCGCGGGTCGGACGTCCCGGCGGTAATTGTGACCCACCTCCCTGTTTCAACACGAGACTATCGGTCTACCTACAAGACTATTGGTCTCGAAACCTCGCACGCTCCTGAGGAGGCGCACCGCATGGTCGAAACCCTGGTCCGGTCTGACCAGCACCAGCGTACTGACGCGATCGGCGTCGGCGACAGCTTCCGGGCACGAAACTGGACGCTGGCGGTCGCCTGCATGGCCGTGGCCCTGGTGGTGGCGTCGATGACCGCCCTGAACACCGCGCTCGGGGACCTTGCGGTGGCCACCTCGGCCACCGCATCGCAGCTGAACTGGGTCGTCGACGGATACACCGTGGCGCTGGCGTGTCTGCTGCTGCCGGCCGGTGCGATCGGTGACCGCTACGGACGCCGTGGGGCGCTGCTGACCGGGCTGCTGGTGTTCGCGATCGGTTCGATGGCACCCGCGCTGCTGCACAATCCGTCCCAGATCATCGCGGGCCGGGCGGTGGCCGGGATCGGCGCCGCATTCGTCATGCCCGCCACCCTGTCGCTGCTGACGGTGGCCTATCCGAAAGACGACCGCACCAAGGCCGTTGGCATCTGGGCCGGGACGGCCGGTTCGGGCGGTGTCCTGGGCATGCTCGGTTCCGGTCTGTTGCTCCGCTTTTGGGATTGGCACGCGATCTTCTGGTCGCTGGGAATCGCCGGCCTGGTGATTTTCCTGCTGGCCTGCACCGTCGCGTCGTCGCGCGATGCGGCGGCTCCCCGGGTCGATGCGCTGGGCGCGATCCTGATCGGCACGGCGGTCGCCATCGCCGTAGCCGCGATCCTGGAAGCGCCCGGCCGCGGCTGGAGCGACCCGGTGGTGTGGGGCGGCCTCGTCGTCGGTGCGGTGCTCGCCGCGGGCTTCGGCGCCCTCGAATTGCGCCTGGCGTCCCGCGGCAGACAGCCACTGCTGGATGTCCGATTGTTCGCCGACCCCAATTTCGCCACCGGGGTGACCGCGATCGTCATCTTGTTCGGCGCCACCTTCGGCTTCTTCTACATCGGCATGCAATACGTGCAGCAGATCATGGGCTACTCCGCGCTGGCGACCGCGATCGCCTTCGGGCCTTTCATGGTGCCGCTGGCCATCTTCTCGGCCCTGTCGTTCTGGTACGTACCCAAGCTGGGGCTGCGGCTGGTGTTGTTCGTCGGCACCCTGCTGATGGCCGTCGGATTCGGGTGCATGTACGGGCTGGACCTGCACTCGACCTATCTCGAATTCGCTTGGCCCACACTCATTCTCGCCACAGGAATCGGAATCTGCACGGCGCCGACAACTTCGGCGATCATGGGTGCCGTCTCCGACGAAAAACAGGGTGTCGCCTCCGCCGTGAACGACACATCACGTGAGATGGGCGGCGCGCTGGGCATCGCGGTGGCGGGCTCGATCCTGGCCGGCCGCTACTCGCACGAGCTGGCGCCCATGCTGGCGGGCTTTCCCGCACCGGTGCGCGGCCAGGCCACCGACTCGCTGGCCAAGGCCGTCGAGATCGCCGGCCGGCTCGGGCCCCAGGGGCGGCAGCTGGCCGACATCAGCAAGTCCGCGTTCCTGGCGGCACTGCACGCCTCGACGATCTCGATGGCCGCGATCGTCACCGTCGCCGCCGTCGTGATCGGAGTGTGGGCTCCCGGCCGCGACGGTCGCCAGCTGCGCCCGGTGCGGCACCTGCTGACGCGTCACTGAACGAACTCCGCGGCCCGGTGGCCGATCATCACGATCGTGGCGTGCGGGCCGCGGCTGGTGATCGCCGGGAGGATCGACCCGTCGATCACCCACAGGTTGTCGATGCCGAGCACCTGGCACCGGGCGTCGACGACGGCGTGCGGGTCGCCTTCGGCGCCCATCGGTGCGGTGCCGCAGAGGTGTTGAGAGGTCGACCAGACGGCCGCCGCGGCATCGATTGTGCCGTCGGACAATTCGCGGGCCAGCTCGCTGCCCCGGCGCAGCGCCGCGACGTCTTCGGGCTCGCTGTCGTAGCGATGTTCGATTCGCGGCGCCACGTCGGGATCGGCCGAGACCAGCGTCATGCGTCCGCGCGCACGCGGCTGCATCAGCGCGACCCCGATGTGTGGCCAGTCGGCATGCCCGGCGGTGCCATCGCCGGTCATCGCCACGAATCCGCCTGTGTACGGCCTGATCTCGAGGTCGTCTGCCGTGCTGAGCACCACCTCGAGCACCGGCCGTCCGGGAGCCACCGTCCAATCGGTGGGCAGCACCCACTCGGCATGGTCGCTGAAGGACGCGCCCACCGGCAGCGGCATTACCACCGGCACCCCGACGCCCGTAAGCATCGGTTCGTCGCCGATGCCCGAGGCCATGAGCAGCCGGGCCGTCTCGATTGCGCCCGCGCACAACACGACTCGGTCGGCGGTCAGGGTGATCCGTCCGTGTGGACCGATGGCGTCGACGCCCCCCGCAACGGTGCCGGTGAAACGTAACCGGGTGGCCCGGGTCCGCGCACGCAGGTTCAGGTTCGGCCGGCTCAGCGCCGGGATCAGGTAGCCCGTGCCGGAGCCGCGCCGCACTCCGTCGACGATGTTGAGCGGGACGGCGCCGATCCCCGAAACATGCTCCGGTGCAGCGTCATTGAGGTCGGCGATCCAGTCGAATCCGGCGCGCTCGGCGGCGGCGATGAATCTTTCGGTGGTCCCGGTCATTTCGCGGGTGCGACGCACCTGGATGGGACCGCTGTCGCCGTGGGCGGGACCATCGAAGTCCAGGTCGGTCTCGATGGCGCGGAAGCTGTCCAGGACGTCTGACCATCCCCAACCCTCGATCGCGATGCGATCGAAGTCGCGCGGCAAACCGCGGCAGAAGTAGCCGCCGTTGATGGCGCCCGAACCGCCCACCGTCGCCCCGCGCACCAGGGGATGCTGGCGGGCGGGCTCGTCGGTGAGGCGGGTCTGGTAGCGCTGGACCAGCGGACTGCCGACGCCGATCGGCAGCTGAAACCCGTTGGCGGTCTGTGCGAGCAGTCCCGGGTCGTCGAGCGCCGGCCCCGCCTCGAGGACCGTCACCTGACAATGTGGATCGACGGAAAGGCGTTCCGCAACAACCGATCCTGCACTGCCGGCGCCGACGATCAGCACATCGCTCTGCGAGGCGGCTGCGGTCAAGGTGGTGGTTAACTCCGGATCTGAGGCTTCAGGGCGCGCGCGTTGCGCTCCCGTAGCACACCCCACCACAACCCGAGCCCGTACGCCAGGTCGTCGACGCGTTTGAGCACCAGGTAGGTCGGCAGCCCGATCGGTTCGACATCGTCACTGATGGCGTCGCGGCGGCGAAGCCAGTCGACCACCCCGTCCATGACGGCCGCGACCAGAACGACCCGCCTGAAGTGTCGCGACATGGCCGCGGCCAGCAACGCCAGCGGCCAGTAGTGCCGGCACAGCGCCGACGCCAGCTGCAACGCCGCTGACCACAGGCCGCGGCCCGCGATCATCGCGACATCGGTCATCGACGTCTCGGCGCTCCGCATCGCCCGCGCGATGCGGTGGCCGGTCAGCACGGCGAAGACGATGGACACCAGCCGCGACAGGGTGGACCCGAACGCCATCAATATCCACGTCATCAGTGCCCAGCCGGAGATCACCACCGGCGCCGTCTTGTCCGGGTGGCGCACGGAAAGCGGAGCCGCCGAGCCGCCGTAAAACGCTTTGCGTGCAAGCCAATCCCGCAACTCGGTGCGGTGGTCGTGGGCGACCAGCGCGATCGGCTCGTAGCGCAGCCGAGCGCCCGCCTCGATAAGCCGCCAGCACAGGTCGACGTCCTCACCCGACTGCAGCGTCTCGTCGAACCCGCCGACCCCCCGGATCGCCGAGCACCGGCAGATGATCGCCGCGCTGGGCACGTAGGACACCGTGCTGTGCGGCAGCACCGGCGCCTCGCGCTCACCGAGGTCCAGCGAGGAGTGCACCGCCTCGTACCGCGCCACCACGTTCTCGTTGTGCGACAGCCCGACGATGCGGGGCGCGACCAGGCCGACCGTGGGATCGCAGAAGTGGCCGAGCAGGGCCTCCAGCCAGCCGCGGCGCGGTGCGACATCGGAGTCCAGGAAGGCGACGAAGTCGGTCCGGCAGGCCGCCAGCCCGGTGTTGCGGGCCGCCGCCGGGCCCCTGCTGCGGTGGTGGCGCAGCACCTCGATGTCGCAGTGGGCCCCGACGAAGTCTTCGGGTTCGACCGGAGGAAACGAGCCGTCGTCCACCACCACGACGCGCAGGCCGCGCAGTGAGCTGACCAAACGGCGAACACCAGAAAGGTTGTTCCGCACCGGGATTACCACCGTCACGTCGTGGTGCGATGGCCCACCAGCGGGCCGCGGATGCGCCACCGTGGCGTCCAGCAGGGTGCGGGCGAGTTGAGCGCTGAGATCGTCGCGAACCTTCAGCCGGCCGTCCGAGAGCATGTCCTGCGCGGCGGGGGCCAACTTGAGCAGCCGGGTCGGTGAACCGCCGAGCAGCGCCGAGCCGTCGCCGAGCACGCGCACGCGGCGGTCGACCTGAACGGCGAACCCGTCCGGCAGCCGAGGCCCGGTCACGTCAGCATCCCGTCGGGTCCGGGCCGCCACCGGACCACTCGACCGACGCACCCGTCGACCATCTCCGCGAAGATCCGCTCGCCCTCGGCGGCGGTGGAGGTGGTCGGGTCGCCCAGCACGCCGACCGGGCTGACCGCGGCGACTCCCCCGCGGCGCATCGACCCGAGCAGCTCGGGCAGGGGTGCGGTGTTGCCCGCCACCCATTGATCGGCCCGGACCTCGGCCGGTGAGATGTGCAGCAACAGTGATGTTTCGGTATGGCCCGCATGGGCGTCACCGCCGGCGGCCAGGCAGGGGGACCAGCCGACGTCACGGCCCTCGGCGCGCAACCGGGCCACCGCCCGGCTGCACGCCGTGACGTTGCCGCCGTGGCCGTTGACGAAGACCAGGCGCCTGGCCCAGGCGGCGACTGACCTGCCGTACTCGAGCAGCAGCAGCGTCAACGCCTCGGTGCCGAGCGAGATCGTTCCGGCGAAACTCTGATGCTCGCCGCTGGCGCCGTAAGCGATCGCCGGGGCCACCAGCCAGTCGTGTCCGAGGCGCGGTGCAGCGGCGACGGCGACCGCCGTCGCGATCCGGGTGTCGGTGTCCAGGGGCAGGTGCGGACCGTGTTGTTCGGTCGACCCCAGCGGAACCATCACCGACGCCGACATGCTTGATAGCTGGCTCGACGTCGCGGTTCCCAAGTCGCCGAGTACGGACACTCGGTGATGGTAGGCCGAATTCACCTGGCGTGCACCAATTGTTGGAGCTTGAAAATTATTTTTTTTCTGGGTCGTTCACCGGGTGTTCGAATTGTGGGCTCGTCCGTCACGGTTACCCCGCCCGTATCACTGTTTGCGCGAGCGTCACTTAATCCCGATATATTTGCCCGGCATGGCCAGCTTTCGCTACCCGCCGCCCGCGGGCACGCCCAGCGCCCGGGTGAATCCGGGCGGCACCAGGATGTGGTCAGGTCCGAGGTCGTGAACCGAGGACAGCCCGAGGCCGATCAGCGCCGAGTCGATGCCGCCGCGCAAGATGTCGAGAACGTTCTCCACGCCCGGTTGGCCGGCCGCGGCCAGCCCCCACAAGTAGGCGCGTCCGATCATCACCGCGCGCGCTCCCAGCGCGACGGCCTTGACGACGTCACTGCCGCGCCGGACGCCGCCGTCGAGCAGTACCTCGATCTGATCGCCGACGGCTTCGGCTACCGCGGGCAGGGCACGGATCGAGGCCGGCGTGCCGTCCAGATTGTTGCCGCCGTGATTCGACACCGAAATGGCCGAAACCCCCGCGTCCACCGCCTTTTTGGCGTCATCAACGCGCATCACGCCCTTGAGCATGAACGGGCCGCCCCATAATTCGCGGAGCCAGGCGATGTCCTCCCAGGTCGGTGGCGGGGTGCCCATCCACTCCCCGTACGCCTGAAAGAAGGGGGGACCGGGCTCGCCGCGACGGGCCTGGTTGGGCACCCGCAGCTCCGGCGGCCGCATGGTCTTCGCCCACTGCATGAACCACCGCGGCTTGGTGATGACCTCCGGGCTCATCTTGACGATCGTCTTGAAGTCCATCTTCTCCGGGATGGACGGGCTGCCCCAGTCCCGGCCGTGCGAGAAGCTCCAGTCGGTGGTGACGATCAGCCCCACCGCCCCGGCGGCGCGGGCCCGCTCGACCCGCGCGGCGATCGCGTCGCGGTCACCCAGCCAATACACCTGGAAGAACACCTTGGGGTTCGCCGCGATGACCTCTTCGATCGGCTTGCTGGCGAACGACGACAGGCCCATGGCGGTGCCGCGGGCAGCGGCGGCCCGCGCCACGGCCACCTCGCCATCGGGGTGCACCGCCTGCACGCCGGTCGGTGAGATCAGTACCGGCAGCGAAATGTCTTGCCCCATAACGCTGGTCGACAAGTCGCGCTTCTCCTGTGCGCCGATGACGTGCGGTGCGAATCCCAGTTCGCTGAAGGCTGCCACGTTGTCGGAGACCGTAACTCCCTTTTCGCTGGCCGAAATCAGCGACGAATAGGCCGATTTCGGCAGCCGCCGCTTGGCGCGTTGCTGCGCGATGGCGACGGTCTCAAACCATGCGTCGGCCATCGTTACACGGGGCTTTCGTTGCACATGCGGGCCGGCGGCGCCGCCGGCGGCCGCAGCGACAGCGTGAGCGGCACCGGCTGGCGGATGCGCTTGCCCCGGGAGTGATCGGCGCGGGGGCGCGGCGTCTCGCGGTCGTGCGCCAGCGCCGTCGCGCTGTGGCCCTGGACGCATTCGGGGTCGGGTCCGTCCAGCGGCAGGCCGGTGAAGAATTTGGCGGCCATGCATCCGCCCCGGCAGCTGTCGTAGTGCCCGCAGCTGCCGCAGGCGCCCGCCGACTGGGGCTCGCGCAGCTCGCGGAACAGCGGGGCGTGTTTCCAGACGTTGTCAAAGCCACCGTCGGACAACACGTTTCCCGCCAGGAAGCGGTCGTGGATGGCGAACGGACACGCGTAGACGTCGCCGATCGGGTCGATCAGGCACACCACGCGGCCCGCGCCGCACATGTTCAGACCGGCCAGGGCGCCGGATTGGCCGAGCGGGGCCAGGTGGAAGAAGGAGTCGCCGGTGAGCACCCGCTCACCCTTGGCGACCAGCCAGTCATACAACTGCACCTGCTGGTCGGCGGTGGGGTGCAGCTCTTCCCAGACATCGGCGCCCCGCCCGGACGGGCGGAGCCGGGTGATCCGCAGTGTGGCGCCGTAACGGGTTGCCAGCGCAGCGAATTCGTCGAGCTGGTCGACGTTGTGCCGGGTGACGACCACGGAGATCTTGGCGTCGGAGAAACCGGCGTCGGCAAGGTTTTCCAGCGCCCGCACCGCCATGTCGAACGAGCCGGGTCCGCGCACGGCGTCGTTGACCTCGGCGGTGGCGCCGTCCAGCGAGATCTGGACGTCGACGTAGTCGCTGGCCGCCAGCCGCGCGGCGACCTCCGGCGTGATCCGCACGCCGTTGGTGGAGAACTTCACACCCACGTGGTGTTCGGTCGCGTAGTCGACCAGTTCCCAAAAGTCCGGGCGCACAGTGGGTTCCCCACCACCGATGTTGACGTAGAACACCTGCATGCGTTCCAGCTCATCGATGATGTCCATGCATTGACGGGTGGACAGTTCCCGAGGGTCCCGCTTGCCCGACGACGACAGGCAGTGCACGCAGGCCAGGTTGCAGGCGTACGTCAGCTCCCAGGTGAGGCAGATGGGCGCGTCGAGCCCGTGCTCGAACTGCTCGATCAGCCGGGGTACGGGGGCCGCTGTTGTCATTGATCGTCCTTCCGGGGCACCAGCATGTTGGACTCGGCGAGCACACCCAGCGCGTGCAGGTACGGACCCTGCGCGGCGTCTTGCACTCCGGCCGCGCGGCAGGCGGTCCGGATGTCGGCATGCTCAGCCAGCGACTGCACCACGGTGAGGATCGTGCGGTTCTTCAAAAACGACAGCTTGCGGGTGCCGAAGTGGTAGAGAAGCGCGCCGAACGGTTCCGGCCGAACCGCCACCTGCGGATGCAACCGCCAGCCGCGATCAGGGTCGAACGAGGTTGACGTACGAGCCTGCGCGGGCGCGGGCACGGTCAGTAGACCCCGCACATGCCGTCGATGGACACCTCTTCGACCAAGGTCTCGGTGACAAGTTGGGTGTCAGTTTCGGTCTCGTGGTCCACGGGGCTTGCCTTTCGTCCGGTCTCGACAACGATGGGATCTGAGTCACACTCGCCGTCAGAATATGGCATCGAGTGCCGAAATGGAAGGGCGGGGTCCGATGGTGCCGCAGCCGCGGGTGGGCAGGCGCCGCTCGACCACCCCGCACCACATCACCGACGTCGCCATCGACATGTTCACGGCCCGCGGTTTCGCAGACGTGAGCGTCGACGACGTCGCCCAGGCGGCCGGTATCTCGCGGAGGACCCTGTTCCGGTATTACGCGTCCAAGAACGCCATCCCCTGGGGCGACTTCGACAACCACCTTGCCCACCTGAGCGATCTGCTCGACAACGTCGATGCGCAGGTGCGCCTGGGCGATGCGCTGCGCGCTGCGTTGTTGGCGTTCAACACCTTTGACGAATCCGAGATGGCCCGACACCGCCAGCGCATGCGGGTGATCCTGCAAACCGCTGAGCTGCAAGCGTATTCGATGACGATGTATGCCGGCTGGCGCGAGGTGATCGCCGGGTTCGTGGCGCGCCGCCTGGACTGCAAGACCACGGATCTGGCGCCTCAGACCGTCGCCTGGACCATGCTCGGGGTGGCCTTGTCGGCCTACGAACACTGGCTCAGCGACGAATCCGTCCCGCTGCCGGTCGCCCTGGGCAATGCCTTCGACGTTGTCGGCGCCGGGTTGGACGGATTGGGCAGGTGACGCCCGAGCACCTGCTGCACACCCTGCGGTCACAGGGCAGGTTCTGCGCCTCGTCGGGCTCGCCGATGTACGGCGAGCTGTTCGAGTTGGTGGCCGGCGACGTCGAAGCCGGCGGTGTGTTCGCGACCGTCCTGTCGGGGCGCGAAGACGCGCCGTCACGCGATGCGGTGCCGCTGCGATTGCTCGGCGGGCTGCACCGGCTGGTGCTCGACGGCCGTGCGGCGCGGTTGCGCCGCTTCTACCCCAGCACCGGCGGCGGGTGGGACGCCCGAGCCGCCTGGCCGGAAATCCTGGACACCGCGGCCGGTCACGTCGACGTTCTGCGCGCTGCGCTCGGCCAGCCGCCGCAGACCAACGAGGTCGGCCGATCGGCCGCCCTGATTGGCGGGCTTTTGCACATCAACCACGAATTCGGCTTGCCGATAAGGCTTTACGAGATCGGGTCGAGTGGCGGGCTGAACCTGCGCGGGGATCATTACCGGTACGGGTTCGCGGGCGGCGAGTGGGGGCCGGCCGACTCGCCGGTGACCATCGACGACGCGTGGCGCGGCGCGCTGCCGCCCCGGCGCGACTTACGGATCGTGGCCCGCCACGGGTATGACATCGCGCCGATCGACGTCGGCGACGCCGACGGCGACGGCGAAACGACGGTGCTGAGCTATGTCTGGCCCGACCAGGGCGCCCGGCTGGCGCGGCTGCGCGGCGCCATCGAGGTGGCCCGCCGGGTCCCGGCCGTGCTCGAGCGCCGAACGGCGGCCGACGCGGTCGCAGGCCTGGCCCTGGCCGAGGGTGCGCTGACCGTCTTGTGGCACTCGATCACCTGGCAGTATCTGTCCGCCGACGAACGTCGCGCAGTGCGCGCGCACGTGGACGCGCTGGCCGGGCGGGCCGATGCGCGCTCGCCGTTCGCCCACCTCACGATGGAGCCCGCGCGTGACGGCCCGGGCGCACCGATCAAGTTCTTGGTGCGGGCCCGCGTCTGGCCAGGGGGCGATCCGCGGCTGTTGGGCGAGTGTCATCCGCACGGCCCGCCCGTGGACTGGCAATAACCCGTGTCAGCCCAGCATTTCGGCGATGGGCACGGCTGCGGCGATCTTCGCGCGGACCTTCATGACCTTGCCGGGCATGCCGCCGCCGACCACCCCGACGAGCGCCCCGTCGCGTTCGTAGTAGGCCAGGAACTTGCGGCCGTCGTCCTCGACGATGTGGACGATGTCGCCGGCTTCAGGCTCGCCCAGGCACTGGATCTTGACGTCGTATTGGTCGCTCCAGAAGTACGGGACGACCACCACCGAGGGCATGTCCCGTCCCAGCAACGCGGGCACGACGACCCGTGCCTGATCGGCGACGTTACTCCAATGTTCCACGCGCCCTTGGTGTCCCGTCGCATCGCGCCACGATGCGACGTCGCCGAGCGCCCACACGTTCGGCGCGCTGGTGCGACCGGCTTCGTCGCAGATGACGCCGTTGTCGACCTCGACTCCGCTGCCCTCGAGCCACTCGGTCGCCGGGCGCGACCCGATGCCGACGACGACGATGTCGGCCGGCAGTTCGCTGCCGTCACTCAACACCACCGCCTCGACGTGTGAGTCGCCGTGCACCTCAGCCACCCCGACCCCGAGGCGGACGTCGACACCCTCGGCGCGGTGCAGCCGGGCCACCAGCGCGCCGATCTGCTCGCCGAGCACCGCGGCCAGCGGCGTCGGCTGCGGCTCCACCAGCACCACGTCCACGCCCAGGCTGCGCAGGCTGGCCGCCACCTCGCAGCCGATGAAGCCGGCGCCGATGACCACGGCGCGCTGCGCCGCCGACGCGTGCTCGCGCAGGGCCATGCTCTCGTCGACCGAACGCAGCACACGGATGCCCTCGAGATCCGGGATCGCCGGAATGCGCCGCGGCACCAGGCCCGTTGCGATGACCAGTTCGGCGTACCCCAGCGTCGTCCCGTCGTCCAGCGTCACCGTCTGCGCCGCGGTGTCCAGGCTCCTCGCGGCCGACCCCAGTCGCAGCGTGATGTGGTTCTCGTCGTACCATTCGCGCGGCTTGAGCGCGGTGTCGTCGATCTCTTTGCGCAACACCTCTTTGGACAGCGGCGGGCGGTCGTAGGGCAGGTGCACCTCGTCGCTGACGATCGTGATGGGCCCGGAATACTCCGCCTTGCGCAGCTGCTCGGCGGTGCGTGCGGCGGCCAATCCGCCGCCCACGATCACGATCCCGTTGTCGGCGCTTTCGTCAGTACTCACGTGGAGTTCTTAGCACGATGGCCGGTCAGTACTTTAGGGCACCCTTATCCACCGGAATCTGGGTGCCGGTCAGCGTGCCCGATCCGTCGCCGGCCAGCCACGCCACCACGTCGGCCACTTCGTCGGCCGCCATAAAACCATTGGGCTGCACCGGCATTGGCGGGAAACTGTGGACAAAGCTGGGATGCTTAGCGAAGATCTCCATCATCGCCTCGGGCTCGATCATCGGGGTGTCCACAGAGTACGGGTGGATCGAGTTGACCCGGATGCCGAATTCGCCGAGCTCGATGGCGAGCGTGTTGGTGAGCGCCGTGAGTCCGTGTTTGCTGGCCGAGTAGTGGCCGTTGCCCGGTGTGGCCTTGATGCCCGCCGACGAGCTGACCACGACGATGGAGCCGCCGTTTCCAGCCTCGATCATCGCGGGCACGGTGGCGCGCAGCGTCCGCCAGGTGCCGGTCAGATTGACCCCGATGACCGTGTCCCACTGCTCGTCGGTGAGCTCCCAAATGCGGCCCCAGCTCAGCACTCCGGCGTTGGCCACCACGACGTCCAGCCGGCCGAACTGTTCGATCCCGTCGGCGACCACGTCCCGCAGCGCGGCGTCGTCGCGGATGTCGACCTCCCGGCTCAAGACCTTGCGCCCCTCGTTCTCCACCAGACGGGCGGTCTCGTCCAGGTCTTCGCGGGTGGCCGGCGCGTACGTCACGCTGGCGGAGGCCGGCGCGCAGATGTCCAGCGCGATGATGTCGGCGCCCTCGCGGGCCAGCCGCACCGCGTGGGAGCGTCCCTGCCCGCGGGCGGCCCCGGTGATGAATGCGACCCGTCCCTGCAATGATCCGGTCTGTCCAGCCACGTCCAACCCCTTCGACCGCCGATAGATCACGCCAGGCTAGCAGCGCAACTGAAACGTGTTCTAATTCACCCGGCGGCCGGAACGAGCCGTCAGATTTCGGAGATGATCGACGCGCGCCGGCTGGTGTATTCGGCGTCGGTCAGCGCGCCGCTCGCATGTAGATCCTTCAATTCTTGCAACCGCGCGGCGATCGACGATTCGGGCGGTGTGACGACCGCCGCGGGCGCCGCGGCCGGCGCGGCGGCCGGGGCCGGTTGTGCGGCCGGCGCCGGCTGTTCGACCGCTCGGCGCACGACCGCCTGGATCTGCGCGCGCAGGGCCGGATTAGACCGGATGTCGACCATCTGATTGAGCGCGATGTTGTTGGCCTTGAGGATCTGCAGAATCTCCATCAACGGGCCCGCCTGCCCGCTCAGGTCGTAAGTCTTGTTGTCCTCGGCCACGGTGAACTGCGCGGGCACCAGGCCGTTCACCAAAGCGCTTCGCTCCCAGTCGATCCGGTATTCGCTGGTGGTGGGGTTGACCAGGACCACCACCTTGCGGGCGTTGAGGTTGCCGAGCCGGGTGACGCTGGCGATCACGCGGTCTTCGCTGTCGAACGGCAGGATTCCCGGGCCGGCGATGTGTAGGCGCACCTTGACCACCTGCTGGTTGTTCACCCAGGTACCGGTTTCGGTGATCCCGGTGATCTGCGCGAGCGCCAACACCCCGTTCTGCTCCAACGCGGCGACCTTGGCCGACGACTTGGCCCCATAGTTCGCCAACGCGAGCGCGACCAACACGTCGGCCACGGTGATCAGCAACCCGACGTAGAACATCCACTGCAGCAGGCTGCCGAGCCCCAGGGTGAAGTACACGATCAAGAAGATCGGTCCGACCAGTCCGCCGCACAGCAAAACCACCAACTGTGCCTTCAGGTAGCGCGCTAACACATGCCCCTCCTCGGCTTACTGGGGAATTCGTGTCAGATTAGCGCTCGCGAAGTCGTGGCGAATGAATTACGCGCAAACCGCGTCTGGCAACTACAGCCGTTCGGGGGGCACGACCGGCATCCGCTTGGCCGGGGTGCCCGCCGGGTGCGCCGGCTGCGCCTCGCCCGACGCGTGCGGCACCGTGCGCGCCGACACCGGCATCGTCGAAGCCGGCGAGGTCTGCGTCGGCACTCCCGTCTGCGGGACGGCGGCGGTAGCGCCGACAGGTGTCGCCACCGACGGCGCCGGCTCGACGGTGGCCGGAGAACTTGCCGCAGCGTAGGACGGCGTCACCACTCGCGCCGCGCCGCCCGGCGTGGTGGCCGAGGCCAGCGTCGCCGATCCGGCCGGGGCCGCCGCGACCGGCGTGCCGGCCGGTGTCCCGGTGGTAGCCGGCGCCACCGCCGCCACCAGCGGCCCGGCGGGCGCGACCGGCGCCGACGTGCCCACGGCGCCCGCGCTCACCGCCGGTATCTGCGCGGCCACCGACGCCTGGGCCGCCGCGGCCCGCAACGGCGCGGCGTTTGCGGCCTCGGCGAGCGCATAGCGCGCCGCACCGCCGTTCATCAACTCGACGAACTGGCTGTGAAACGCGGTCGCCTGGGCGCTGAGCGCCTGATAGACCTGGGAGTGCGCGTCGAAGAGCGCGGCGATACTCACCGACACCTCGTCGGCGCCGGGGGCCAGCACGCCCGATGTCGGACCCATCGCGGCGGTGTTGGCGGAGCTGATCGTCGACCCGATCGTGGCCAGGTCCCCCGCGGCGGCCTCTACGAATTCGGGCGTCGCTTGAACGAACGACATGGCACCCCCCGCAACGCTCCGGTCAGGAAATATTGGGCAAATCGTAGACCAGAGGCCACCCCTGCCGCAGGGACTCCTCCGCTTTGGTACCAGCTGGGCTCAAACGCACAAAGCCCGGATTGCCGAGTCGGCGATCCGGGCCCTGCGACGATCCGGAACTACTTGATGATCTTGACGACCCGGCCGGCGCCGACGGTGCGGCCACCCTCACGGATCGCGAACCGCAGACCGTCGTCCATGGCGACGGGCTGGATCAGCTTCACCGAGATGTTGGTGTTGTCACCGGGCATCACCATTTCGGTGCCCTCCGGCAGCGTCACCACACCGGTCACGTCGGTGGTGCGGAAGTAGAACTGCGGACGGTAGTTGTTGAAGAACGGCGTGTGCCGGCCGCCCTCGTCCTTGGACAGGATGTAGACCTGGCCCTCGAACTCGGTGTGCGGGGTGGTGGTGCCGGGCTTGGTCACGACCTGACCGCGCTCGACGTCCTCACGCTTGATACCACGCAGCAACAGCCCGACGTTGTCGCCGGCCTGACCCTGGTCGAGCAGCTTGCGGAACATCTCCACGCCGGTGACGGTGGTCTTGGTGCTGGTCGGCTTGATGCCGACGATCTCGACCTCTTCGTTGACGTTGATGATGCCGCGCTCGACACGACCGGTGACCACCGTGCCACGACCGGTGATGGTGAAGACGTCCTCGACGGGCATCAGGAACGGCTTCTCCGTCTCGCGGACCGGGTCCGGGATCGACTCGTCGACGGCCTCCATGAGCTGCTCGACGGACTCGACCCACTTGGCGTCGCCCTCGAGCGCCTTGAGCGCCGAGACCCGCACGACCGGGGCGTCCTCGTCGAACTCCTGGGCGGCCAGCAGTTCGCGGACCTCCATCTCGACGAGCTCGAGCAGCTCCTCGTCGTCGACCATGTCGGCCTTGTTCAGCGCGACCAGGATGTAAGGCACGCCGACCTGACGGGCCAGCAGCACGTGCTCACGGGTCTGCGGCATCGGGCCGTCGGTGGCGGCGACCACCAGGATGGCGCCGTCCATCTGGGCCGCACCGGTGATCATGTTCTTGATGTAGTCGGCGTGGCCCGGGGCGTCGACGTGTGCGTAGTGGCGCTTCTCGGTCTGGTACTCCACGTGGGAGATGTTGATGGTGATACCGCGCTGACGCTCCTCGGGCGCGTTGTCGATCTGGTCGAACGCGCGGGACTCGTTCAGGTTGGGGTACTTGTCGTGCAGAACCTTGGTGATAGCCGCGGTCAGCGTGGTCTTGCCGTGGTCAACGTGACCAATGGTCCCGATGTTGACGTGCGGCTTCGTCCGCTCGAACTTCGCCTTCGCCACTTCTGTGTCCTCCTGGACTAGTTGGTGCTTGTTAAAGCAGTGTTGGTGTTTTCAGTTGTGCCGCGTCCAAGGCATTCCAATGACCCGGCAAGATTACTCCGAGGGTTTTCTACTGACCCGTCGCCTTCGCGATGATCTCCTTTGACACGTTCGCCGGCACTTCGGCGTACGAATCGAACACCATGGAGTAATTCGCCCGGCCTTGCGTCTTGGACCTCAGGTCGCCGACGTAGCCGAACATCTCCGACAGCGGCACGTGCGCCTTGACGACGCGCGCACCGCTGCGCTCCTCCATGGCCTGGATCTGGCCGCGGCGGGAGTTCAGGTCGCCGATCACGTCGCCCATGTAGTCCTCGGGCGTGGTGACCTCGACGGCCATGATCGGTTCCAGGATGACCGGCTGCGCTTGCTGCGCAGCCTTTTTCAGCACCTGCGAACCTGCGATCTTGAACGCCATCTCCGACGAGTCGACCTCGTGGAACGCCCCGTCGAGCAGGGTGACCTTCAAGTTCACCAGCGGATAGCCTGCCAGCACGCCGTACTGCATCGCGTCCTGGGCTCCGGCGTCCACCGACGGGATGTACTCACGCGGGATACGGCCACCGGTGACCTTGTTCTCGAACTCGTAGGTCGCACCGTCCTCGCCGTGGAACGGCTCGAGGTTGATCAGCACCTTCGCGAACTGGCCCGAGCCACCCGTCTGCTTCTTGTGGGTGAACTCGACCTTCTCCGCCACGCGACGGATGGTCTCCTTGTAGGCGACCTGCGGCTTACCGACGTTCGCCTCGACCTTGAACTCGCGCCGCATCCGGTCCACCAGGATGTCCAGGTGCAACTCGCCCATGCCACCGATGACGGTCTGGCCGGTCTCGGTGTCCTGGTGCACCTTGAAGGTCGGGTCTTCCTCGGCGAGCTTCTGGATCGACAGCGACAGCTTCTCCTGGTCGCTCTTCGTCTTGGGCTCGATGGCCACCTCGATGACCGGGTCCGGGAAGGTCATCGACTCCAGCACGATCTGCTGGTTCGGGTCACTCAGGGTGTCACCGGTGGTGGTGTCCTTGAGCCCGATCACCGCGTAGATGTGACCGGCCGAGGCCGTCTCCACCGGGTTCTCCTTATTGGAGTGCATCTGGAACAGCTTGCCCAGCCGCTCCTTCTTGCCCTTGGTGGCGTTGATGACCTGGCTGCCGGAGTCGACCTTGCCCGAGTACACCCGGACGTAGGTCAGCTTGCCGAAGAACGGGTGAGTCGCGACCTTGAACGCGAGCGCGGAGAACGGCTCGTCGGTCGAGGGGTTGCGGGTGACCTCGTCGTCCTCCTTGCCCGGAACGTGGCCGACGGCCGGCGGCACGTCCAGCGGCGAGGGCAGGTAGTCGATGACGGCGTCCAGCATCGGCTGCACACCCTTGTTCTTGAAGGCGCTGCCGCAGAGCACCGGGTAGGCCTCCGAGCTGATTGTCAGCTTGCGGATGGCGCCCTTGATCTCCTCGATCGTCAGCTCTTCGCCGCCGAGATACTTCTCCAGCAGCGCCTCATCGGTCTCCGCGACGGCCTCGAGCAGCTTGGTGCGGTACTCCTCGGCCTTCTCGGCCAGCTCGGCCGGGATCTCGATGGTGTCGTAGGTCTCGCCCAGCTTCGTCTCGCCGCGCCACACCTTCGCGTTCATCTCGACCAGGTCGACGATGCCCTCGAAGTCACCCTCGGAGCCGACGGGCAGCTGAATCGGGATGGCGTTGGCGCCCAGGCGCTCCTCCATCGTCCTCACCGAGAAGTAGAAGTCGGCCCCGATCTTGTCCATCTTGTTGACGAAGCAGATGCGCGGGACGTCGTACTTGTCGGCCTGCCGCCAGACCTGCTCGGACTGCGGCTCGACACCCTCCTTGCCGTCGAAGACGGCCACCGCACCGTCGAGCACGCGCAGGCTGCGCTCCACCTCGACGGTGAAGTCGACGTGCCCGGGGGTGTCGATGATGTTGATCTGGTTGTCTTTCCAGAAGCAGGTGGTAGCCGCGGAGGTGATGGTGATCCCCCGCTCCTGCTCCTGCTCCATCCAGTCCATGGTGGCGGCGCCGTCGTGCACCTCACCGATCTTGTAGCTGATACCGGTGTAGTAGAGGATGCGCTCGGTCGTCGTCGTCTTGCCGGCGTCGATGTGCGCCATGATGCCGATGTTGCGGACCTTGGTCAGGTCGGTCAGCACGTCCTTCTGTGCCACAGAAGTCTTCCCACTCTTTCGATTGCTTGATTAGTTCGCGGTCGGTTGGCGCCCGGCCACACTGCCTTTGGCGCCGTTGGAGCCCTACCAGCGATAGTGCGCAAACGCGCGGTTGGCCTCGGCCATCTTGTGGGTGTCCTCGCGCCGCTTGACTGCGGCACCGAGGCCATTGCTGGCATCCAGGATCTCGTTGGCCAGCCGCTCGACCATGGTTTTCTCGCGGCGTTGCTTGGAGAAGCTGACCAACCAACGCAGAGCCAGCGTCACGGAGCGATCCGGACGCACCTCGACGGGGACCTGGTACGTAGCGCCACCGACGCGGCGGCTGCGCACCTCGAGGGAGGGCTTGACGTTGTCCATTGCGCGCTTGAGCGTGATCACCGGGTCCGTGCCGGTCTTTTCCCGGGCATTCTCGAGCGCTCCATAAACAATGCGTTCGGCCAGCGATTTCTTCCCGTCCAGCAGAACTTTGTTCACCAGCTGCGTCACCAGCTGCGACCCGTAGACCGGGTCATTGACCAGCGGACGCTTCGGCGCGGGCCCCTTGCGCGGCATCAGCTCTTCTCCTTCTTGGCGCCGTAACGGCTGCGAGCCTGCTTGCGGTTCTTGACGCCCTGGGTGTCGAGCGAACCGCGGATGATCTTGTACCGGACACCGGGCAGGTCCTTCACCCGGCCGCCGCGCACCAGCACCATCGAGTGCTCCTGCAGGTTGTGGCCCTCGCCGGGGATGTAGGCGGTGACCTCAACCTGGCTCGTCAGCTTCACGCGGGCGACCTTCCGAAGCGCCGAGTTCGGCTTCTTCGGGGTGGTGGTGTACACGCGGGTGCATACGCCACGGCGCTGCGGGCTGCCCTTCAGGGCCGCGGTCTTGACCTTGGCGACCTTGTCGCGGCGACCCTTGCGGACCAGCTGCTGAATGGTTGGCATCTACCGGCTTTCTGTGTTCGTGTTCGGCATACTTCGAGCGTTGTCAAGTCTGTGTACTGCAGTTATGTCCGGCCGCGTCACCCCGCGTCCGGGTGTGTCGCATGCGCTGCGCATCGGAGGAGGTCCGATGCTTCGTGGACACGCGAATTCGCCCGGCATTCACTCCCTTACGGTTAGGCGCCGTAAGCCGCCAGGCACGAGGGACCACAATACCCGCCGCCGGTCTCGCAGGTCAAAGCGACGGCGGTGCTAGTGGCGATCGCAAGTGCGGCGTAGCCGGGCGCAGCGGGTCGCCACCATCGGCGCTAGTGGCGGGCGTAGCCGGGCGCAGCGGGTCGCCCTCTGGCTAGTGCAGCGCACCATCGGCGGCGGTGCGCCTTTCCAGGCCCGCCGCCAGCCGCAGCACCATGTCGGAGAACAACGCGTCGGTGTCGATCTCGTCCATCACCCCGGTCATCTCCAGCAAAACGAAGCCGTGCATCGCGGACCAGAACTCGATTGCCGCGTGAAAGGCCGCCTCGCCGTCCAGGCCGTAGGAGGACAGCACCGCGATCACCGGTGCGGCCGCGCCGCGGGTCGCGGCTGTGTATTCGGGGTCGTCGCCGCCCAACGGCATCCGGGTGAAGGCCGAGTAGCGGCCGGGATGGTGGTGGGCGTAGCTGCGGTAGGCACCGGCCATCACCAGCACCGCGTCGTCGCGGGCGCGGCCCTCGCCGACCCGGTTCAGCATCGTGATGATGTCGTCGATGACGCGGATCCGCACCGCGCGCCGCAGATCCTCCAGGCTGTCGACGTGGTTGTACAGCGACGGCCCCTTGGTACCCAGCTGCATCGCCAGCGCGTTGATGGTCAGCGCGTCCCAGCCCTCGCGGTCCAAAAACGTCAGGGCGCCGTCGATGATCCCGTCCCGGCTCAGCTTGGCCGGACGGGAAGCGGGCCGTCCCGCGCGTTGGCGCCCGGCCGCCGACGGCGGATCCGGTGGAACTGCCATGGCGTCGCCCTTCGATCGCATGAACGGGTTGCGGTTAACTAATGACTCTAGTTGACGAGCTTCCAGACTTTAATCTCATCGGGATATGGGGATATGAGCGCCGGGCCAAGGAAATCAAAGTCTGCCGGCAAGCGGGCAAATGGACGTAATGTCATGCTTGCCTCGTTTCGAGCAGCCGACCCGTCCAAAAGGGGGCCCGCAGTGAAGTGGACGACTGTCGCCGGGTCACTGGCCACCTGTGTCATCGCCGTCGTTGCCACCTCCGCCGCGCCGCCGCGCGTCGCGCAGGCCAAGAACGGTGACACACACATCGTCGGGGAGGGCATCGAGCAGACGATCGACTGCAACGACGCCACGCTGATGGTCAACGGCACCGGCAACGACGTCACCGCGCTGGGCAACTGCTACGCCGTGACGGTGATGGGTTCGTCGAACACCGTCATCGCCGACTCGGTGTCGCACGACATCACCGTGTACGGCTACAACCAGACGGTGTTCTACAAGGGCGGCCAACCCGCCCTGTGGGACCGCGGCCGCGAACTGGGCATGACCAACCGGCTCCAGCAGGTGCCGGGCTAAACCACGGCACCACAACATCATCCGAACAGAATCGAGGAACCATGCCCGCCTACATCCGTGACCGTTCGTTGCGCCTGGCCGTGTTCGCGATGACGCCGGCCGCCGTAGCCCTGGTGCTGTCCAGTTGCAGTTCGACGGCCGGCCCGCCGGCGGGCTCATCGACGACCACGACCAAAAGCAGCGCGACGAGCGCGACGACCAGTGCCGGCGCCGCTCCGACGACGGGATCGAGCGGGGCGAGCACCACCGCGTCCCTCGAGATCGGCAACACGATGAACTACGGATCGATGGGCACGACCACCACCCTCGACTGCGCAAGCGGAAAATCGCTGAACGTCGGCGGCTCGAATAACACGCTGACCGTCACGGGCACCTGCGAGTCGGCCACCGTCACCGGCGCCAACAACAAGATCACCTTCGACAAGGTCAACACCCGCATCACGGTGCTGGGAATGGACAACACCATCACCTACAAGGACGGCACGCCCAAGGTCGACGAGCTGGGTTCGGGCAACACGATCAACAAGGGCGGCTGACCGGTATTCGTTGGCCGGCATCGGTTTTCACCAGCGCCGCCGTGGTCCGCGCCGCGGAGCGGTCGAGATTTGCCGGAGCAGCGTTTGCGGTTGCACCACAACCGTCTTCTCTGCCGCTCGAGGTGCCGCGCGCAGAGCCGCGGCATATGATCGTGCCGGCAGAACGGAATCCGTCATGTTCAGCACCAACGACGCCAGCGCCCTGGTTACGGCCTTCGTGGTACTGACCGGCGTCGTCATGCTGCCCCACGGCACCGCGGCGGCCGATCCCAACCCCGACGATCAGTTCGTGGCACTGCTCGACCAAAAGCAAATCCCCGCCCTCGAGAATGTGCCGAGCCTCATCGCCGCCGCCCACAGGATTTGTCGCCAACTCGACGGCGGAATGCCGGTCGACGGCGTGGTCGACGACATGAAGCAACGGGCGTTCAACGCCAACGCGGGCGGCGGCCCATACCCTCCCGACCGCGTGATGCGCACCGTTGCCCGCTTCATCTCCGCCGCGGTCGAGGCCTACTGTCCGAACAATCAAGCGAAGATCGCTTCCATCTCGGCCTTGGCGAATCCCGTGCCCGGATCGCAGGACCCGACGCAGCGGGGCACCGCGCACCCGCGCTACGCCGCCCTGGCATGGCAGTTTCCCTCGGGGGAGACGGGCCAGCCGGACCCACCGCAACTTCCGCCGGCCCCGCCGCCGACGGTTCAAATCATGACGCCACCCCAGCCCGTCGTGAAGCCGCCGCAAGCGAAACAGCCAGCGCCGCAACAGGAGCCGCCGCCGGGACCGCAGCAGGAGCCGCCCGCCGCTCCCGCGCCTGGGGGTCCTCCCAGCGGGGGCGGGGGTGGTACAGACTCGCCGCCCACGCCGCCCACGCCGCCCGGCCGGGTGAGGCTGGCACCGTAACTCAGGAGCCAAACGTCGGTTACCCTGCTGGCGCCCCGTGCCGTCCGGCACCCGACGCGAAACGCCCGGCCCCTTCGTTCGCCTCCGCGGCCACCCGGGCGATGCTCGCGAATTCGAAATCCATTGCCTCGGATTCTGTTGTCCCCCATTGGTTCAGCGCCGAAAGCCGGTCCGATCGCAGGCACTGCTGCGGCAGCGCCGCCAGTTGTGCCGCCAGCTCCTCCGCGGCCTGGCGCGACTGGCCCTTGGGGACAACGAGATTCGCCAATCCCATGGCCAGGGCCTCGTCGGCGCCCACCGCGCGGCCGGTGAGGATCATGTCCATCGCCCGGCTGTGCCCGATCAGCCTGGGCAACCGCACGGTGCCGCCGTCGATCAGGGGAACGCCCCAGCGCCGGCAGAACACGCCGAACACCGCGCCCTCCTCGGCCACCCGCATGTCACACCAGATGGCCAATTCCAGGCCGCCCGCGACGGCGTAGCCGCTCACCGCGGCGATCACGGGTTTGGACAGCACCATCCGGGTCGGGCCCATCGGACCCGGGCCCGTGCGATGCACGGCGTTGGCGTCGGACGTGCCGAAGGCCTTCAAATCGGCTCCGGCGCAGAATGTCCCATTATCGCCCCACAGCACGGCCACCGACGCGGTGTCATCGCGGTCGAACTCCTCGAACGCGGCATACAGCGCGGCGGCCGTCGGGCCGTTGACCGCGTTACGGGCCCCCGGCCGGTTGATGATCACCGTGGTCACCGGGCCGTTGCGCTCGATACGCACCGGGTCAGTCATGTCGCCTCCGCAAATAGTGGTTCGCGCCGCCGAAGCAGCTCAGCGGCAAAGTCGTGGTATGCCGCCCGCAACCGGGCGCCGGGCCAGCCGGCCGGCAGCAGCTCGTCGGGCAACACCGGGTCGGTGAGCAGGTGGCGCACCATCGCCGCGGCCACCAGGAAACGGCCGGGAATGTCTGGCGCCGCGGACATCTCGTCGAGCAGCCGATGGCCGGTCTGAGCCCAGGCGGGCAGGTCCCACAGCTGCTGGGCAAGTTCGCCGGGGTCGTCGTCGCGCGTCCGCAGCACCCTCGCCTGGGCGGTGACCTCGGGACCGGCGTCCGCATCGATGTTGTCGGGGCGCATCCACACTCCTTCGCGGAGTTCACCGAAGCGCTTGTCGTGCAGGGTAATTCGCAGTGCCGCGCGGGTCCGCGCATCCTTCCCCACGCTGGTCACGATCAGCGTGACCCACTCCCCGCTCCAGGGGCGCAGCCGCGGGTCGATGGCGTCGTCCTGGCGGCGCTGACGAGCCAGCAGGCGATCCGAGAGCCGGTAGCCGTCCGCGGAGCGGATCAGGTCACCGGCACCGACCATGCGCGTCAGCGCCACCCGAAGCGTCGGCTCCTTGATACCGAAATCGGAAGTAAGCCTGACTAACTCGCTGGCCCGGGCGTGGGCGGGGTGGGCGCCGAGCAGCACGCTGAGCACCACCGACCGCGCCGTCATGTCCGGCATGGTTACACCCCGGAGGCGCGGCGGCCGTGGTCGCCGAACGGTTCGTCGCGGTGCCGCACCGCCTCACGGAATCCGTGCTCGACGGCGTCCGCGACGAAGGCGTGTCCTTCGGGCGTATGGCGGGCGACACCGTCGAACACCGTGCTGACCATCCGGCTGGTCGCCACGCCCTGTTGCAGCAGTGCGGAATTCAGCGCGAGCTTGACCATGATCAGCTGGTTGACGGGGACCGCCGCGATCCGCTCGACCAGCCGCTCGGTGCGCTCGTCGAGGTCCGCCGGGTCCGGCGCCTCGATTGCCCATCCCCACTCGGCGGCCTGCGCGCCGGTGATGCAATCGCCGGTGAACAACAGCCGTTTCGCGCGCTGGTCACCCAGGCGGTGCGCCCACAGCCCGGCCGCCGGGACGCCCCACACCCGGGTCGGCGGGTAGCCGATCTTGGCGTCGGCGGCGGCGATCACCTGGTCGGCGTGCAGTGCGATGTCGGTGCCGCCGGCCACGCAGTATCCGTGGATCTTGACCACCGTCGGCTTGTCGGCGTGCATGAGGCTGGAGAAGCCCCGCACGAAGCGACTCATCATCTGGTAGTCGATCATCGGATCCCAGGGCTGATCGGCCAAATGGTTGACCGCCTGGGTCTTTCCGTCCAGCACGGTGCCCTGATAGGCACCGGTGCCGCCGGCCGAGCCGGTGCGATCCGCGTAGGCGCTCAGGTCGAAGCCCGCGCAGAAACCCTCGCCACGACCGGACACCAGGATGACATGAACATTCGGGTCGAGATCGGCGCGCTCCACCAGGGCCGAGAGCTCCAGCGGGGTGTCCGCGACGATCGCGTTGCCTTTGTCCGGCCGGTTGAACGTGATCCGCGCAACCCGGTCGGTGACCTCGTAGGTCATCGTCTTGAGGTTGTCGAAGTCGACCGGCCTGATCGCGTGGGTCAATGGCGCCACTCCTCCTCATCGCTTCGCTCTGCATCGTCGCCAGCGCGAGTCATGTTGCGGCTCAGCCCTTTACCAGCGCCCGCTCCAGGATCGGCGCGAGGTCGAGCCCGTCCGGCATGGTGCCGAAGGCACCGCCCCACTGCCGGTCGAGCCGGGTGGTCAGGAACGCCTCGGCGACGGCGGGATGGCCGTGGCGCACCAGCAGCGAGCCCTGCAGCGCCAGGCAGATGTCTTCGGCCACCTTGCGGCCGCGGTAGGCGATGGTCTCCAGGTCGCCGAGCTGCTTCTTCAGCGCCTCAACGTGGTTGGCGAGCCGCCGGTCCTGTCCCGCGCCGTCGGCCAGCTCGTCGAACAGCACCTCCACGCATTCGGGGCGAGTCGCCATGGCGCGCAACGTGTCCAGTGCGCTGACGTTGCCCGAACCCTCCCAGATGCCCATCAGCGGCGCCTCGCGATACAGCCACGGCATCCCGGAGTCCTCGACATAGCCGTTGCCGCCCAGGCATTCCAGTGCCTCGGCGGCGTGCGGCGTGGAGCGCTTGCACACCCAGTACTTGCTGGCCGCCAGGCCGATGCGGCGCAGCAGCGCCTCTCGCTGGTCGCCGCGCACCGCCTTGTCGGTGGCGCCGGCCATCCGCATCGCGACCATGGTGGCCGCCTCCGCTTCGACCGCCAGATCGGCCAGCACGTTGCGCATCAGCGGTTGGTCGATCAGGTAGGCGCCGAAGGCCTTTCGGTGCTGGGCGTGATAAATCGCACGGGTCAGGCCGGTGCGCATGCTGGTGGCGCTGCCCAACGTGCAGTCCAGCCGGGTGAGGTTGACCATCTCGATGATGGTGGGCACGCCGCGCCCTTCCTCCCCCACCAGCCATGCGATCGCGCCGTCGTATTCGACCTCGCTGGACGCGTTGGCGTGGTTGCCGAGCTTGTCCTTGAGGCGCTGCAGGAACATCCGGTTGCGGGTGCCGTCGGGCAGGACCCGGGGCAGCAGGAAGCAGGACAGTCCGCCCGGCGCCTGCGCCAGCACCAGGAAGATGTCGCACATCGGCGCCGAGGTGAACCACTTGTGACCGGTCAAGCTATAACTGCCGTCGGCGTTCGGGGTCGCCTGGGTGGTGCCCGCGCGGACGTCGGAGCCACCCTGTTTCTCGGTCATCGACATGCCCGCGGTGATGCCCGGCTTGGTGGTGGCGAGCCTGAGCTCGGGGTCGTATTCGCGGCTGGTCAACAGCGGCTCGTAGACCTCGGCCAGCTCGGGATTGCAGCGCAGCGCCGGAACGACGGCGTACGTCATCGAGATCGGGCAGATGTGGCCCGGTTCCACCGTCCACACCGAAGTTTTGGCGGCGCGCACGACGTGCGCACCGGGGCGCTCGTCGGCCCAGGGCGCGGCGTGCATGCCATGCGCGACCGCGGCGCGCATCAGCTCGTGATAGGCCGGGTCGTATTCGACCTCGTCGACGCGGTGACCGTTGCGGTCATGGGTGTGCAGGACGGGCCGGTTGCGGTCGGCGAGTTCGCCCCACCGCTGCGCCTGCCGGGTGGCCGAGAGCGCGCCCACCTCGTTCACCTCGTCCAGGCCCCACTGCCCGCCCTCGCGGATCAGCGCCTCGATCAGCACCGCGGAGCTGGCGGGATTGTGGTTCTCCAGGGGCGGGACCTGGTTGGTCACGACATGCGTATCCGACATTGCACCAATGTTACATTTTTCCGACAGTTGCACAAGAGGTGTAACAGTCGGGCGCGGTCAGCCCGCGGTGTTCTCCCGCAAAAAGGCGATGTCGTCCTTGCGTCCCTCGTCCGCGGTTTCGCAGATCACCGGCGCACCGGCGGCCTCGACCACGGCGACCAGCAGCGCCGGGTCAATCTGGCCGGTGCCGAAGTTGGCGTGCCGGTCCGCACCGGATCCCGCCGCGTCCCTCGAGTCGTTGCAGTGCACCAGGTCGATGCGTCCGGTCAGGGCCTTGATCCTGTCGACCGCATCGATCAGGGCCTCACCGGCGGCCCAGGCGTGACAGGTGTCCAGGCAGAAGCCAATTCCCTTGTCGCCGATGTGATCCCACAGTTTGCCGATGGTGTCGAAATAGCGGGCCATCGCGTGGTCGCCGCCGGCGGTGTTTTCCAGATACACCTGCACGTCTGTTTCCAGGTAGTCCAGCGCCTTGACCCACCGCTCGAAGCCGGCTTCCATGTCGTCGTCGTCGGCGTGGCCGCCGTGCACGATGACCGCGGTCGCGTTGATTTCCGCGGCCGCGTCGCAGGTGTCCTGCAGGATCTTGCGCGACGGGATCCGGATGCGATTGTTCGCCGATGCGACGTTGATGAGGTACGGCGCGTGGACGTACAGCGGCACGGTCGAGGCCTTGAGCGCCTCGGCATCGTCGCGGGGCTTCGGTTTCTTCCAGCTCTGTGGGTTGCCGAGGAAGAACTGCACCACGTCGGCGCCGTCGGCTTGCGCGGCGGCCAGCGGGTCGTCGTTGTGGACGTGTGAACCGATGAGCACGTCGGCCAGTCTAGTGACGGGCTCCGACGCCGGGCACAGCCGTCATCTCCGCCAGAACAGGTGGTGCGTGACCCCACTTGGGCTGGGCACCACCTCGTGGTGGAACCGGTCTTCGAGCTCGTCCGGTGACTCCCAGAGTCGCGATCCGGCGCCGATGTCGACGTCGGCGACCGCAACGTGGAGAGTGTCGACCAGACCGGCGTCGAGGAATTGCCGGACGGTGGTCGCGCCCCCTCCGAGGCGGACATCCTTGCCGGCCGCGGCCGCTTTCGCCTGTTCCAGGACACTCGCCGGATCATCGGAGACGAAGTGAAACGTTGTCTCTCCCAAGGCCAGTGACGGGCGCGCATGGTGTGTCATGACGAACACCGGCGTATGGAACGGCGGTTCGTCGCCCCACCATCCCTGCCAGTCGGGGTGGTCCTCCCAGGGACCGCGGTGAGGGCTGAACTTGTTGCGGCCCATGATCTCCGCGCCGATGTTGTTCCTGAAGTCTCGTGCGAAATAGTCGTCGAGGCCGCGTGTCCCGCCCGGCTCGCTGCGGCCCACCCAGCTCGCCGTCGCGCCGACCCACGCGAACAGGGCGGGTTGGTCGGCATCGCCGAACGGCCGCTCGAGGCATTGGTTCAGCCCCGCGCCGAAGCCGTCGCGCGACAGCATGAAGTTGTGGACTCTGAGCAGTTGGGCCACGCGCGTTCCTCCTGGGATTCTTCGACGGTCGACAGGTAGACCTCGATCGCAGGCCGAACTCATCGGCATACGAAAAAGCCCCGGGCGAACCCGGGGCTTTCTCGTCGTCGATCAGCGGTAGTCGCTGTAGCCGTAATCGTCCAGCGGCACCGCGGCCCCGGTGGCCTGGCCGAAGTCCGGGCTGTAGTACTGATCCTCGTAGGACGGGATCGTGTACGCGGCGGCCCGGGCCTCCTCGGTCGGCTGCACCGCGATGTTGCGGTACCGGTTGATACCGGTACCGGCCGGGATCAGCTTTCCGATGATCACGTTCTCCTTCAGACCGTTGAGCTTGTCGCTGCGGCAGTTGATCGCCGCATCGGTCAGCACTCGCGTGGTCTCCTGGAACGACGCCGCACTCAGCCACGAGTCGGTGGCCAGCGACGCCTTCGTGATGCCCATCAGGACCGGACGTCCGGCGGCGGGCTCGCCGCCCTCGGCCACCACCCGGCGGTTCTCCGCCTCGAACTCCGCACGGTCGATCAGCGAGCCGGGCAGGAACTCCGTCGAGCCCGAGTCGATGATGGTGACGCGGCGCAGCATCTGGCGAACGATCACCTCGATGTGCTTGTCGTGAATCGACACACCCTGCGCGCGGTAGACCTCCTGGACCTCGCGGACCAGGTGGATCTGCACCTCGCGGGGGCCCTGGACGCGCAGCACCTCGTGCGGGTCGGCCGAGCCTTCCATCAACTGCTGGCCCACCTCGACGTGGTCGCCGTCGGACAGCACCCGCTCGGAGCCGTCTTCGTGCTTGAACACACGCAGCCGCTGCCGCTTGGAGAGCTTGTCGTACACGACCTCTTCGCTACCGTCGTCGGGAACGATGGTGATCTTGTAGAACCGCTCACCGTCCTCGAGACGCACCCGCCCGGTGACGTCGGCGATCGGCGCCTTGCCCCGCGGGATGCGGGCCTCGAACAGCTCCTGCACACGGGGCAGACCGCCGGTGATGTCCTCACCGACACCACCCTGGTGGAAGGTACGCATGGTCAGCTGGGTACCGGGCTCGCCGATGGACTGCGCCGCGACGATACCGACGGCCTCGCCGATGTCGACCAGCTTCCCGGTGGCCATGGACCGCCCGTAACAGGTCGCACACACGCCGGTGCCGGTGGTGCACGTCAGCACCGAACGCACCTTGATCTGCGTGATGCCCGCAGCCAGTAGGGCTTCGATCGACGGGTCACCCAGGTCCTCGCCACGCGCGACGACGACGTTGCCGGCCTCGTCGACCGCGTCGGCGCCCAGAGTCCGTGCGTACGCCGAGGTTTCGATGTACGGGTCGCGGATCAGTGTGCCGTCCGGCTGACGCTCGGCCAGCTCGACGATGATGCCCCGCTCGGTCTCGCAGTCGTGCTCGCGGACGATGACGTCCTGGCTGACGTCCACCAGACGACGGGTCAGGTAACCCGAGTCGGCGGTACGCAACGCGGTGTCCGCCAGGCCCTTTCGAGCGCCGTGCGTGTTGATGAAGTACTCCAGCACCGTCAGGCCCTCGCGGAACGACGACTTGACCGGACGCGGGATGAACTCACCCTTCGGGTTGGTCACCAGACCCTTCATGCCGGCCAGCGTTCGCGTCTGGGTGAAGTTACCCGTGGCGCCCGAGTCCACGATCGTGATGATCGGGTTGTCGGCCGGGTAGTGCTCACGCAGCGCCTGACCGACCTCGTCGGTGGCTTCCTTCCAGATCTCCACCAGCGCCTCGTTGCGCTCGTCGTGGTTCAAAGCACCACGCTGGAACTGCTTTTCGACCTTCTCGGCCCGCTCCTCGTACTGGTCGAGGATCTCCTTCTTGCGCGGCGGGACGAGCACGTCGGCCATCGAGACCGTGACACCGCTGCGGGTCGCCCAGTAGAAACCGGCGTCCTTCAGCTTGTCCACGGTCTGCGCGACGACGATCATCGGGTAGCGCTCGGCCAGATCGTTGATGATCGAAGCCTGGACCTTCTTGTGCATCTGCTTGTTCACGAACGGGTAGCCCACCGGCAGCAGTTCGTTGAAAAGCACACGGCCCAAGGTGGTCTCGGCCATCCAGGCATCGCCCGGCTGCCAGCCGTTCGCGCCGAACAGCTCGGCCTCGATCTCGGCGGGCGGACGCAACTGGGTCAGCCGCACCTTGATCTTGGCCCGCACCGACAGCACGCCACGGTCGGACGCCATGATCGCCTCGGCCGGCGAGGAGTACACCCCGACCTCGGGCTCGTCCTTGGCGGCCGCCTTGAATTCGCCCTTGTCCCCCTCGACCTCGGTGGTCAGGAAGTACAGACCGGTCACCATGTCCAGCCGCGGCATGGCCAGCGGACGGCCGGACGCGGGCGACAGGATGTTGTTCGAGGACAGCATCAGGATGCGGGCCTCGGCCTGCGCCTCGGCGCTCAGCGGCAGGTGCACCGCCATCTGGTCACCGTCGAAGTCGGCGTTGAACGCCTCACACACCAGCGGGTGCAGCTGGATCGCCTTGCCCTCCACCAGCATTGGCTCGAAGGCCTGGATACCCAGCCGGTGCAGGGTGGGTGCGCGGTTCAGCAGCACCGGGTGCTCGGCGATGACCTCTTCGAGGACATCCCACACCTGGGGGCGCTGACGCTCCACCATGCGCTTGGCGCTCTTGATGTTCTGCGCGTGGTTGAGGTCGACCAGTCGCTTCATCACGAACGGCTTGAACAGCTCCAGCGCCATCAGCTTGGGCAGACCGCACTGGTGCAGCTTGAGCTGCGGACCGACCACGATGACCGAACGGCCCGAGTAGTCGACACGCTTGCCGAGCAGGTTCTGACGGAACCGGCCCTGCTTACCCTTGAGCAGATCGGAGAGCGACTTCAGCGGGCGGTTACCCGGCCCGGTGACCGGGCGGCCGCGACGGCCGTTGTCGAACAGCGCGTCCACGGACTCCTGCAACATCCGCTTCTCGTTGTTGACGATGATCTCGGGCGCGCCGAGGTCGATCAGCCTCTTGAGGCGGTTGTTCCGGTTGATCACGCGGCGGTACAGGTCGTTCAGGTCCGACGTGGCGAACCGGCCACCGTCGAGCTGCACCATCGGGCGCAGTTCCGGCGGAATCACCGGGACGGCGTCGAGCACCATGCCCATCGGGGAGTTCCCCGACTGCTGGAAGGCGGCGACCACCTTGAGCCGCTTGAGCGCGCGAAGCTTCTTCTGCCCCTTGCCGTTCCGGATGACGTCACGCAGGATCTCGGCCTCGGCGTCGATGTCGAAGTTCTCGATCAGCTTCTGGATCGACTCCGCGCCCATGGCGCCGGTGAAGTACTCACCGAAGCGGTCGATCAGCTCGCGGTAGAGGTTCTCGTCGACGATCAGCTGCTTGGGAGCCAGCTTGGTGAAGGTCGTCCAGATCTCCTCGAGCCGGTCCAGCTCACGCTGGGCCCGGTCACGCAGCTGGCGCATCTCGCGCTCACCGCCGTCACGGACCTTGCGGCGCGCGTCGGCCTTGGCGCCCTCGGCCTCCAGTTCGGCCAGGTCGGCCTCGAGCTTCTGGGCGCGGGCCTCCAGGTCGGCGTCGCGCTGGTCCTCAATGGCCTTGCGCTCCACCATCATTTCGGCCTCGAGCGTCGAGAGCTCGTTGTGGCGCATCTCGTCGTCGACCGACGTGATGACGTAGGCGGCGAAGTAGATGATCTTCTCGAGATCCTTCGGCGCCAGGTCGAGCAGATACCCCAACCGCGACGGCACGCCCTTGAAGTACCAGATGTGCGTGACGGGCGCGGCCAACTCGATGTGGCCCATCCGCTCGCGACGCACCTTGGCGCGGGTCACCTCGACGCCGCAGCGCTCACAGATGATGCCCTTGAACCGGACACGCTTGTACTTGCCGCAGTAGCACTCCCAGTCGCGAGTCGGTCCGAAGATCTTCTCGCAGAACAGGCCGTCCTTCTCCGGCTTCAGCGTGCGGTAGTTGATCGTCTCCGGCTTCTTGACCTCGCCGTAAGACCATTGCCTGATGTCCTCCGCGGTGGCCAGGCCGATACGGAGTTCATCGAAGAAGTTGACGTCGAGCACGTAACTCCCTTTCCCCTTGCGGGTTTAGTTACCAATAAGAGGCTGGCTGCAACGTTGCCGCTAAGCCAGATCCTCAACAGACGCAGATTCGTTGCGGGACAAGTTGATTCCCAGGTTCGCCGCCGCCCGCTCGAGGTCCTCGTCCTCGCCTTCGCGCAGCTCGATCGCCGCACCGTCCGAGGAGAGCACCTCGACGTTGAGGCAGAGCGACTGCAGCTCCTTGAGCAACACCTTGAAGGACTCGGGAATGCCCGGCTCCGGGATGTTCTCGCCCTTCACGATCGCCTCGTACACCTTGACCCGGCCGACGGTGTCGTCGGACTTGATGGTCAACAGCTCCTGCAGCGTGTACGCCGCGCCGTAGGCCTGCATGGCCCAGCACTCCATCTCACCGAAGCGCTGGCCACCGAACTGCGCCTTACCACCCAGCGGCTGCTGCGTGATCATCGAGTACGGGCCGGTGGAGCGGGCGTGGATCTTGTCGTCCACCAAGTGGTGCAGCTTCATGATGTACATGTAGCCGACGGTCACCGGGTACGGGAACGGCTCACCGCTGCGGCCGTCGAACAGCACCGCCTTGCCGTCGCCGTTGACCATGACCTCACCGTCGCGGTTGGGCAGCGTGCAGGACAGCATGCCGGCCAGCTCCTCCTCCTTGGCGCCGTCGAACACCGGCGTCGACACGATCTGGTTCGGCTGGGCGTGCAGCAGCTGCTCGGGCAGGTTGACCGCCCAGTCGGGCGAACCGTCGATGTTCCAGCCGGACTTGGCCACCCACCCGAGGTGGGTCTCCAGGATCTGGCCGATGTTCATCCGTCGTGGCACACCGTGGGTGTTCAGGATGATGTCCACCGGGGTGCCGTCCGGCAGGAACGGCATGTCCTCCTGCGGCAGGATCTTGCCGATGACGCCCTTGTTGCCGTGGCGTCCGGCGAGCTTGTCGCCGTCGGAGATCTTGCGCTTCTGGGCCACGTAGACGCGCACCAGCTCGTTGACACCGGCCGGCAGCTCGTCGTCGTCCTCGCGGGAGAACACCCGGATGCCGATGACCTTGCCGGACTCGCCGTGCGGCACCTTCAAAGAGGTGTCGCGCACCTCGCGGGCCTTCTCACCGAAGATCGCGCGCAGCAGCCGCTCCTCCGGGGTCAGCTCAGTTTCACCCTTCGGGGTGACCTTGCCCACCAGGATGTCGCCGTCGCGAACCTCGGCACCGATGCGAACGATGCCGCGCTCGTCCAGGTCGGCCAGCACCTCGTCGGAGACGTTCGGGATGTCCCGGGTGATCTCCTCGGCGCCCAGCTTCGTGTCGCGGGCGTCGATCTCGTGCTCCTCGATGTGGATCGAGGTGAGCACGTCCTCCTCGACCAGCCGGTTGGAGAGGATGATCGCGTCCTCGTAGTTGTGGCCCTCCCACGGCATGATCGCCACGAGCAGGTTCTTGCCCAGCGCCATCTCACCGTTCTCGGTGCAGGGACCGTCGGCGATGACCTGGCCGGCCTCGACCCGCTCCCCCGCGTCGACGATCGGCGACTGGTTCGCGCAGGTTCCGTGGTTGGACCGCTCGAACTTGCGCATCCGGTAGGTGTGCCGGGTGCCGTCGTCGGCCATCACGGTGATGTAGTCGGCGGAGACCTCCTCGATCACCCCGGCCTTGTCGGCCACGACCACGTCGCCGGCGTCGATCGCCGCGCGCAGCTCCATACCGGTACCCACCAGCGGGGCCTCGCTGCGCACCAGCGGAACCGCCTGGCGCTGCATGTTGGCACCCATCAGGGCACGGTTGGCGTCGTCGTGCTCGAGGAACGGGATCATGGCCGTCGCGACCGACACCATCTGGCGCGGCGAGACGTCCATGTAGTCCACCTCGGACGAGGGCACGTACTCGACCTCGCCCGCCTTCCGGCGGACCAGGACGCGTGCCTCTTCGAACC
This sequence comes from Mycobacterium sp. NGS58, assembly GCF_059812385.1. Classification (NCBI taxonomy): domain Bacteria; kingdom Bacillati; phylum Actinomycetota; class Actinomycetes; order Mycobacteriales; family Mycobacteriaceae; genus Mycobacterium; species Mycobacterium sp. NGS58. The sequence continues at coordinate 165,873 of NZ_JCALCO010000007.1, forward strand.
GGCCCTTGGCGTCGATCGGCGAGTTGGCCTGCGCCACGACGTGGCGGTCCTCCTCGTCGGCGGTCAGGTAGTGGATCTCGTCGGAGACCACACCGTCGACCACCTTGCGGTACGGCGTCTCGATGAACCCGAACGGGTTGACCCGGGCGTACACCGACAGCGAGCCGATCAGACCGATGTTCGGGCCTTCCGGGGTCTCGATCGGGCACATCCGGCCGTAGTGCGACGGGTGGACGTCGCGGACTTCCAGGCCGGCGCGCTCACGGGACAGACCACCGGGGCCCAGCGCCGACAGACGACGCTTGTGGGTCAGCCCGGACAGCGGGTTGTTCTGGTCCATGAACTGCGACAGCTGGCTGGTGCCGAAGAACTCCTTGATCGCGGCGACGACCGGCCGGATGTTGATCAGGGTCTGCGGCGTGATGGCCTCGACGTCCTGGGTGGTCATCCGCTCACGGACCACGCGCTCCATGCGCGACATGCCGACCCGGATCTGGTTCTGGATCAGCTCGCCCACGGTACGCAGCCGGCGATTGCCGAAGTGGTCGATGTCGTCGGTTTCCACCGGCACCTCGGTGCCGCCGGGGACCGTCATCGTGGCCTGGCCCTCGTGCAGGCGCACCAGGTATTCGATGGTGGCGACGACGTCTTCCTCGGTCAGCGTCGACGACGTGATCGGCTCGCCCGCGTGCAGGCCGAGCTTCTTGTTGACCTTGTAGCGGCCGACACGGGCCAGGTCGTAGCGCTTCTCCTTGAAGAACAGGTTCTCCAGCAGGGTCTGCGCGGACTCCTTGGTCGGCGGCTCGCCCGGACGCAGCTTGCGGTAGATGTCCAGCAGCGCCTCGTCGGTGCCGGCGGTGTTGTCCTTCTCCAGCGTCGACATCATGATCTCGGAGAAGCCGAACCGCTCCGTGATCTGCTCGTTGGTCCAGCCCAGCGCCTTGAGCAGCACGGTGACGGGCTGGCGACGCTTGCGGTCGATGCGCACGCCGACGGTGTCGCGCTTGTCGACGTCGAACTCCAGCCACGCGCCGCGGCTCGGGATCACCTTGACGCTGTGCAACAGCTTCTCGGTCGACTTGTCGATCGACTCGTCGAAATACACACCCGGCGAGCGGACCAGCTGGCTGACCACGACCCGCTCGGTGCCGTTGATGATGAAGGTGCCCTTTTCGGTCATCATCGGGAAGTCACCCATGAACACCGTCTGGCTCTTGATCTCGCCGGTGTTGTTGTTGATGAACTCGGCCGTGACGAACAGCGGGGCCGCGTACGTCATGTCCTTGTCTTTGCACTCGTCGACCGGCGCCTTGACCTCGTCGAAACGCGGGTCGGAGAACGACAGCGACATCGAGCCCGAGAAGTCCTCGATCGGCGAGAGCTCGTAGAGCACCTCTTCCAGGCCACCCACCGGAGTCACGTCCCCGCGCGCGGCGGCGGCCTCACGCCACCGGGGCGCGCCGATCAACCACTCGAAGGAGTCGATCTGCACGTCAAGCAGGCCCGGAACCTCGAGCGGTTCGCGGAGCTTGGCGAAGGAAACTCGGTTGGGCGCTCCAGGCACGGAGCCGTTTGAGGAACTTCCGTTAGAGGAACTTTGTGGGCGATCCGTCTTGCTCTGGCGGAAATCTGCCAAGATGCATCCTTCCAGCACCTCGTGCGACTCACGAAGACCGGAACCACCGGTCAGCTCGCCGCGAATTGTGTCGGTTCGGCCGGCGGACGATCTGTCCGGATCTCACGCGCAACTAGAACTAAGCCGCTAGAGGGGCTCAGGCTTAGACCACGGTGTCAGGTGGCGGGTGAGGTGGGCAGGAGGTAGCCAGCGCAACGTCCAACAATAGCGCAGGACGGCGCATTCCTCAACTGCCCAGCATTAGCAGTCCAGGGACATCGGCGCTGGCTGGCATCTCGACTTTCCGCTGGATACATGCTGCCCAACAGACTGGCCCGTTTACGGCCTGTCGTCAAGAGGGCGGGCCGGGAGTGTTACGCGGAGTTATCGCGAAACCCGGCGGCCACCCGCCCTAGTCGCCGAACTCGTGCGACCGGAACTTGTGGGTCCCTTCGAGGTCGTCGAGGATGGCGGCCTGCGCGTTCTTGGGCAGGGTGTGCAGGATCTCACGCACCCGGGCCTGGCGGCGGGCGACGGCCTTGCGCTCGGGCATGCCGGGCGTGGCGGTGATCTGCGGGGGCACACCCTCGATCTCCTCGACACCGCCGGCGTGGTGACCCGCGTCGAGCAGGGCCTGCTCTTCGGCCATGGTCGCCTCGTCCTTTTCCTCCGACATGCCGATCGGCCCGATCCGGCGACCGTTGAGGAACTGCCGCACGACCGGCTCGTCGCTGGTCAGCAGTACCTCGCGGGGGCCGAACATGACCAGCTTGCGCCGGAACAGCATGCCCATGTTGTCCGGCACTGTGCGGGCGATGTTGATGTTGTGGGTGACGATCAGCACGGTGGCGTCGATCTGGGCGTTGATGTCGAGGATCAACTGGCTCAGGTAGGCGGTACGGACCGGGTCCAGACCGGAGTCGGGCTCGTCGCAGAGGATGATCTGCGGGTCCATCACCAGGGCGCGGGCCAGGCTGGCGCGCTTGCGCATACCGCCGGAGATCTCGCCGGGGAACTTCTTCTCGTCACCGCCGAGACCGACCAGGGTCAGCTTCTCCATGACGATGTCACGGATCTCGCTTTCCTTCTTCTTGGTGTGCTCGCGCAGCGGGAACGCCGCGTTGTCGAACAGGTTCATCGATCCGAACAGGGCGCCGTCCTGGAACATGACGCCGAACAGCGTGCGGATCTCGTAGAGCTCCTTGGCCGAACACTGCAGGATGTCGGTGCCGTCGATGACGACCGAACCGCGCTCGGGCCGCAACAAGCCGATCAGGGACTTCAGGAAAACCGATTTGCCGGTACCCGACGGCCCCAGCAGGACGCTGACCTCCCCGGCGGGGATTTCCAGCGTCACGTCTTCCCAAATCCTCGAGGAGCCGAAGGACTTCGTCAGTCCATTCACCTCGATAGCGACGCCCATGGGGAATCCTTCCGTCGACAGTCGTGCCTGCCACCTGCCCTTTTATGTGGCATGAGTCACTGTAGCGCACGCCTGCCACACGGCATCAGGGATGCGGACGACAGCGGGAAAAATTGGCCGTCCTGAGATCACCCGGAAGCCCGCGCGGCAGCACCTATTTGACGCACGTGTTAGCCAGTGGGCGCCCAGTTGCCGTGGAAGCCCATCGGGACCCGCTGCGGCAGGTGGATGGTGGCCACCGGCTCGAGCGTCTGAGCGTCCAGCAGAAGCAATTGGCCTTCGTCGTGGCCGCGGTGATAGCCGAAGCCCATCAAGATGCCGTCGTCCTCGGCGCGGGGCGCGGGGTTGGGCACGAAGGACATCTCGCCGAGTAGAAGCCCGGCATCCAGCGGCGCAACCGTGCTGGATCCGGTGGCGTAGTCGTGTTTGTAGAGCGCGGTGGACATCTCGGACGCTCCGTTCGCCAGGTAGCCGCCGTCGGTGCCGATGGTGTAGCCGAATCGGTGCCGCCCGCCCAGCACGTTCTCGTTGATGCGCGGGAATTCCTGCGGGCGATCGTCGCGGCGTTCGCTGGTCACCGATCCGGTCCCGAGGTTGATGGTCCAGCGGTCCAGCGTGGGCCGGCTGTCGCCGGGACCGCGTAGGTCGTGGTCGAACATCCGCGAATAGCGGACCACATCGAGCACCAAAACCTCAGCGCCACCGCGCATCTCGGAGTAGGCGTTGAGCGGGTGGTAGACGTAGCAGGGTTCGATGTCGAACCAGCGAATGTCCTTATTGCCGCCCTCGCGCGGCATGACTCCGATGCGCGCCTGGTAGCTGGGATTCCAGCGGTAGGGCATCCGGCTGATCGGCTCGCGATTGTTGTTGATCATCGCGGTGACCGGACGGGGGACCCGGACGCGTCCGATCAACGACTGCATCACGAGCCGGGCCGGCAAACTCAACCAGCGCGGCACATTCGTCGGCATCACCTGCACCGGATCGAACGTCACCGGCAGGTCGTAGATCACCACGTAGTCGTCGGTCAGGGAGAAATCGTGCATCATCGGCGACCCCGCCACCTCGATGTCGACGGTGCGACGAGCGCGTCCCGAGTTATCGATCACCGAGTACTGCACGGTCCGCCCGCGGGTGAAAGCGTAGGACACCGCGTGCAATTCGCCGGTGCGCGGATCGCGGTGCGGATGGGCGGTGTAGCCCCCGAACAGGGTGCCGTCGAAGTCGCATGTCCCGTCGGTGTCCAGTTCCTCGGTCAGCCGGTAATTAGCCCCGCCCCCCTCGACGAGCGCAAGCGTTTGACCGGCGTGGCTCAGCACATTGGTGTTGGGGCCGACGGACAGCATCCCGGCGCGCGGGTTCAGCCCGCGGGGCGCCTGCTCATTCAACGCCCCGCACACGTGCGCGGTGCGCACCCAGCGGTTGCGATACCAGCGCGCCTGCCCGTCGCGCAGCGCCACCCCGTGCACCATGCCGTCGCCGCTGAACCAGTGGTAGACGGCCGGGTCCACCTCGGCGACCGGGTTGGGCCCGTTGCGCAGGTAGCGCCCGTCCAGGTGTTCGGGGATTCGTCCGGTGACGCGCAGATCGTGCGCGGTGACCTCCGTGCGCACCGGCGCAAGGAAGTCCTCGAGGTACGGGTTGCCGAGCTTGGCGGTCGTCGTGGTCGCCATGTCTGAGCTCCTATAACATTGTTATTTCGGCGTTATTGGCACGCTACGCTCCCGATGGGAGGATGGCAACGATGACTTCAGACGTTCAGCGCAGCGTTCGCGAGGAGATGCTGCACGCCGCGGTCGGCCTGCTCGATGAGCACGGGCCCGACGCCCTCCAGACGCGCAAGGTGGCCGGGATCGCGGGGACCTCCACGATGGCCGTGTACACCCACTTCGGCGGGATGCGCGGGTTGATCGCCGAAGTGGCCGAGGAAGGACTGCGGCAGTTCGACGCCGCACTGACCATGCCGCAGACCGCCGATCCCGTCGCAGACCTCTTTGTCATCGGCGCGGCCTACCGCCGCTACGCCATCAGGCGCCCGCACATGTATCGGCTGATGTTCGGCAGCACCAGCGCACACGGCATCAACGCGCCCGCCCACAATGTGCTGACCCTGACGGTCGCCGAGATCGAGCGGCGCCACCCCAGCTTTGCCCACGTGGTGCGAGGGGTGCACCGCTGCATGCAGGCCGGCCGGATCACCGTCGGCGCCGCCGACGACGACCCGTCCGTCGTGGCCACCGCAGCCCAGTTCTGGGCGTTGATCCACGGGTTCGTCATGCTGGAGCTGGCCGGCTATTACGGTGACGACGACTCGGCGGTCGCGCCGGTGCTCAGTGCGATGACCACCAATTTGCTTGCCGCCCTTGGCGATTCACCCGAGCTGGTGGCGCGGTCGCTGCAGTCGGCCAGGCGCTGAACGCGCGAAACCCCCGGGATGGCGATCCCGGGGGTTTGCGCGCGATGACTTACTTGACGGTGACGGTGGCGCCGGCTGCCTCGAGCTTGGTCTTGGCCTCGTCGGCGGCCTCCTTGGCCACCTTCTCCAGCAGCGGCTTGGGTGCGCCGTCGACCAGGTCCTTGGCCTCCTTGAGGCCCAGGCCGGAGACGATCTCGCGGACCACCTTGATGACGCCGATCTTCTTGTCACCGGCGGCCTCGAGGATCACGTCGAACTCCGACTGCTCCTCGGCGGCCTCGGCGGGCGCGCCACCGGCGGCGGCGCCACCGGCAGCGGCAACCGCGACCGGGGCGGCCGCGGTGACCTCGAAGGTCTCCTCGAACTTCTTCACGAAGTCCGAGAGCTCCAGCAGGGTCATTTCCTTGAAAGCGTCGAGCAGGTCGTCGGTAGACATCTTTGCCATGGGTATGGGTCCTTCCTTGTTTTTCCAGGTTTGGAGGTTGGTTGTTATTCGGCTTCGGCCGGGGTTTCCGGCGACTCGGCGGGTGTTTCCGAAGCTGGTTCCGGGGTGGCCTCGGCAGCGGCCGCCGGCTCTGCCGGAGCTGCTGGCCCCTCTGCGGCCTTCTTCTCTTGCAGCGCGGCCGCGAGGCGGGCGACCTGCGACGCCGGAGCGTTGAACAGCCCGGCCGCCTGGGCCAGGTTGCCCTTCATCGCGCCCGCCAGCTTGGCCAAAAGCACCTCGCGCGACTCGAGGTCGGCGATGCGCTCGACTTCGGCGACCGTCAGCGCGCGGCCGTCCATGTAGCCGCCCTTGATGACCAGCGCCTTATGGTCCTTGGCGAAGGTCTTGATGGCCTTGGCGGCGTCGACCGGTTCCCCGGTGACGAATGCGATGGCCGTCGGACCGGCGAACAACTCGTCGAGCCCCTCGACGCCCGCCTCCGTGGCCGCGCGCTTGACCAGCGTGTTCTTGGCCACCGAGTAGGTGGCCGCCCCGCCCAGCGAGCGCCGCAGCTCGGCCAGGTTGGCGACGGTCAGACCGCGGTACTCCGTGATCAGGGTGGCGGTCGATTCCTTGAACTGCTCGGCGATGTCTGCAACGGCGGTGGCCTTGTCAGCCCTGGCCATGCCTACCTCCTGAAGTAAAAAGTCAATGCGACGTGTCGTCTCGATGCCACCGAGAACGACGAACGCCCCGGCGCAGAAGCGGCCGGGGCGTGAACAGACGCCGGCCCGAGCCGGCGTTGATGCCTCGTCCTCCTGCGTGGGCCGCCGGGATACTCCCGGACCTTCAACCGATTGCTCGGTGACCGACGGTCTTCGGTGGATCGGCTAACACAATAGCGTGACCGGCGCGATCAGCCAAAACGGCGGGCTCAGGTGACGGCCAGGGCCAACAGCACGAACACCGCCAGCAGCAGGATCACCCGCACCCGGTGCCGTCGATCCCAGCGGGCGGCGAGCTCGCGGGAGAGCTCACCGGTGCTCGGCCACTTCGCGATGCGGTTGTTGATCGGCACCAGCATGGTCACCGTCAGCAGAATCACCACGGCCATCAGGCCGGCGGCGATGCCGCACAGCCAGTCGCGCTGCTCGCCGCGCTCCTGGATCGCGAGGGAGGCCACCAACAGCAGGACGACGGCGTACCAGAACGGCATCGTCGTGCCCAGGGCCCGGGCGGCGCCGCCGCGGGCGGCGCGAAAGCCGTCGTCGGGCAGCCGGGCGATGAGCGGGTGGAAGAAGACCGCGACCGCCAGCTCCACGCCCACCAACAGTCCGGTGACCACAACCGCGAGCGCATCGATGCTGTTGTTCATGGCAACGACACTGGCATGAACACTGCGGCGGGTCAGCTGAGGCTCGCGAGCCTGGCCGCGCCGATCAGCCCGGCGTCAGCGCCGAGTTCACCCGGCACCACGCGCAACCCGGACAAGAAGTCCAGGCCCGCGTATTCGGCGAGTTTCGCCCGCAGCGGGTCGAATAGCAGCGGCCCGGATCTGGCAACGCCTCCCCCGATCACCACGAGATCGAGATCGCACACCGCGCCGACCGAGGCGATCATCGCGGCGAGCGCGTTGCCTCCCCGCTGAAATGCCTGCCGGGCCGTCGGGTCTCCGGCCACCGCCGCGGCCGCCAGGTCGACCGCGCCGGCGCCGGGCGGCGCGGACCAGCCGTCCTCGCGCGCCCGGCGCACCATCCACGGCCCGGACGCAACGGTCTCCACGCAACCGTGACCGCCGCACGTGCAGGGCCGGCCGTCCAGTTCGACCACCACGTGTCCGACGTGACCGGCGTTGCCGGTGCGCCCCGAGTAGGGGACGCCGTCGAGCACCAGTCCACCGCCCACCCCGGTGGAGACCACCATGCCCAGCATGAATCGGGAGTGCGCGTCTTTCCCCGCTCCGATCCAGTGCTCCGCCAGGGCCATACAGACGCCGTCACCGGCCAGCACCACCGGTAGTCCGGGCACCGCCGCGGCAACTTTGTCGCGCAACGGGAAACGGTCCCAGCCGTCGATGTTGATCGGACTGACGGCTCCGCTGCGCAGATCGATGGGCCCGGCCGACGCGATCCCGACGGCGCCGACCGGAGCGTCGGCGGCCTGCAACGCGTCGCCGATCATGGCTTCGACGACGGCCCAGACGCCGTCGGCGGCGGCCGCGACCGGTGTGGGGCGGGTGGCGGTGTGCACCAGCTTTCCTCCCGAATCCGCCAGCGCGACAGCGATTTTGGTTCCGCCGATGTCCATGCAGAGGGTGAGCATGGCGTTCAGTGCCGGTGAGTGTTGTCGGGTTGGCGAGGGTCTCCGGGATGCTCGTAGCCGGGCGCCAACTTCACCAGCGCGGCGCGGCGCGCGTCCAGCCACAGCCGGAAGGCGCGCCGCCGTGCGGCGCCGCGTAGCTGCTCTTCGATCGCCGATCGCACGTCGTCCAGCGGTGGCGCCGCTGACGCCGCTGTGCGCCAGCCGTGTTCGCCTGGTTGCGGTGCGGCAAAGCGCAGGGGGTTGCGGGCGTGATAGGCGGCCACGTCGGCGTCGGCAACCCGCACCGCGGCGGTGACCTCCGCGAACAGCGCGCGGGCACGCGGATCGGCCAGCGCGGCCGCGGCGAAGCTGCCGATCTCCAGCCGGGCCGTCACGTCGGGCAGCAAGTCGGCCTCGGACGGCGCGCCGCGTCCGCTCAGCCCGCGCGCGGCCGCCTCCGCGGCGACCACCCGCTCGGTGACGATCAGCTGGGTCAGCCAGCGCCGCAGTTGGCGGCCCTCGCTGGAGCCGCTGACCGGCAGGCCGGCCGCGCCGCGTGAGGCGCGCAGCCGCGCTTCGGCGGCGTCGAGGTCACCCGCCGACACGGCCACGCCGGCAACGGTCGCTATCGGCTGGACGCTCATGTCACCGTCACCTTCACCGCCGGCGAGTAGACCAGTCGGCCGGCGCAGCCGATCCGCACCAGCGCCCACCACTGGCCGGGTTCCAGCCAGGCCGGCGGCGTCAGCTGGAAGCCTAGGTCGACGGTGGCGCGGGCGGGTAGCACCGCGCCGAGCGCCCCGGGACCCATCCAGGCCCACGTGCCCCACGGGCTGATCAGATGGGCCTCGAGATTCAGGTCGGCGCCGGCGTGGCTGCCGACCGTGACGGTCAGGGTGCCCGCTTCGCCGGGCTCGAGCGTGACGTCGGTGGGACCGTCGGCGAGGTAGACGAGCTCACCGGCTCCCCCGCCCACGGTCACCACGCAGACGTCCTCGACGGGCTGGCGCCAGGAGGCCGGGACCTCGTCGCCGGTGATGCGAAGTTCGGCGTGGACCGGGTAGCTACCGGGTTCGGCGCGCGCCGGGACCGACACCGCCACGTCGGTGTGCAGGTAGTCGCCGCCGGGCAGGGTGAAGGGCAGCTCGGCGGGTGTGGCCGTCCAGCCGTCCGGGCATCGGAGGGTGACCGTGCCGCGCAGCGTGGTGTCGGTGCTGTCGCTGGCCGCGGTGAGGCGCAACGTCACCTGGTCGCCGGCCTGCCCGGTCACCCGCAGCGGGTGCAGGTGGGCCATCGCAGGCAGCCCGCCGAGCGGCGCGGGGCCGCGATTGTGCAGCCAGTACCGCGCGTACAGCGGCTGCGCGGACTCGGCGTGCGGGGCCAGGTCGGCGGCGCCGGTCGCTGCCCGGGTCGCGTCGAAGCGGGCCAGCACGGTGGCCACCTGGTAGCCGTGCAGCTGGACCGTGGACACCGGCTCGGGGTGCGCTTCCAGCAGATCCGCGCGCGCCAGGTCGCGCACCGTCGCCACGTCGGAGTCGATGACGACGCCGGCGCCCTCGCCGGTTGTCTCCACCAGGCGCAGGGCGACGGCGGTCGGGTCCAGCGGCGCCGCGCTGCCCGCCGCGAGTGGGTTGCCGGCGGCCTTGAGGGCGGCCAGCTGTACCGATTCGGCCGGCTCGACGCGCAGCAGCGACCCGACCGTCGGCAGCCCCGCCCCCCGCCGCCCCGATGCGACGGCGAGCAGTGGCTGGGAGAACTGCGCACTGCGGGTGGGGACCTCGGCCTGCCGCCAGTCGCCGGCCCCGCTGACCAGTGCGTAGTCGAAGGTGTGGGTCCAGTGCTGCAGCTGGAAGTTGGACCCGTCGGGCGCGGTGCGGCGCGGGTCGTCGATCCAGATGCCCGAGGGCCAGCCGGTGCAGGACCGCATCAGCGCGGTGTGCAGCGTGCCCGCGGTGTCGACGGCGAAGCTGGGCACCCCGCGGTTGAGCAGGGCGACGGTGCGGTCCTCGAAACGTTCTGTGCCTGAGGGTGCTTGCTGCGCGACGGTGATCTCGGCGTCGCCGAGGTCGTCGGCCACGGCGGTGATCGCGGCCCGCAGGTCGTGCTCGTCGCGTCCGTCGATGACCAGCACCGGCAGCGCGCGGTGCGCACGCAGGTCGGCGTCGGGCACCCACACCGCGTCCAACGGCGTCTCGGCCGGCACCCACACCCGGGCCCGGCCGGTGGCGGTCAGCTGGCGCTCCAGTTCTTCGGCGTACGCCGGAGCGTCGGCCAGCACGGCCGCGGCGAAGGCGTTGCGGGCGGGCCCGCCCAGCACGATGCGAACGTCGGGCAGATTGGAATCGACCTCGAGGTTGCCGTAGCGGGGCTTGTCCGCGGAGCTGCAGGTGGCCGTGACGCCGGCGCGGACCAGCGCGACCATCAGCTCCCGGGCCAGCGGACCCGACACCGCTTCGGCCGGCGACACCACCTCGGCGACCGACATGGCCCGCACGCCGGTGTCCGATATCCGGACCCGGGCCGCCGAGGACAGCCCGAACCAGCCGTACGCCGGGTTGTCCAGGGTCCACAGGTGCTGGGCGGTGTCGACCGAGCGAGGACCGTCGTGCAGCAGCGCAAAACCCCGGCCCACGACGGCGTCGCCCACCTCGCTGACCGGCATGGCGCCCGGCACCGGGCACGGCCAGCGCAGCCGCACCAGCTGGTCGGCGCCGCTGAACTCATCGATCGTGGTGCGGCACTCCACCCTTGCGACGCCGTGCCACAGGGTCAGGGTCTGCGTGTAGCGCAGCAGCGTGCCGATCCGGCCGTGCACCACCACCCGCTGACCGAGGGGCCCGTGGAAGGCCTGCACCCGCGCCGGACCTTCGGACGAGCAGACCACCGGACCCTTGGGCAGCAGATGCCACGGGCCCTCGCCCTGGTTCGGGTGCGCCGGATATTCCTCGTAGACGGCCAGCTCGTTGCCCACCGCGGGACCGGCGATCAGCTCGCGTCCGTCCTGGATCAGCGAGGAGACTCCCCCGCCGCGCGCCGGGTCGACCTCGAGGCGGTAGTGCTCGTTGGCGATCACCGATCCCGCGACCGGTTGCCAGCCGGCGGGTTCGCCCCGTTCGGGCACGGGCACCAACCGGTATGCCCGCCAACCCAGCGACGGCACCCCGCGCGCCAGCCAGCTGACCGACCGGCCGCCGTGCTCGACGTGGGCCGCGTGCTCGACACCGTCGGCATCGAGCACCCGGACCCGGTCGCCCCGGTCGAGGCGCACGGTGACGATGTCGGTGCGTGGGCAGGTCAAGGGATTCCACACGACCACGTCGCCGTCGATTCCGCCGGACAGCAAGGCCAGCGAGTTGTCGCGGGCCGCGCGGCCCAGCTCCCAGGCGTCGCGCCACCCGGTCAGCAGATCGAGGTACACCTGGTCGGATTCCGAACCGGTGATGGCGTCGTGGTGTGCGCCGTAGACCAGCTGCACCCAGGCCTTGGCCAGGGCGGCCTGCGGGTACGCAGCACCGGTCAGCAGCCCGGCGAACACCGCGAAGCGCTCGGCCTGCAGCACGGCGTTCTCGGCGGCCCGGTTGGCCTGCTTGGTGTCGATGTACGACACGTCCTTGCCGGTGTAGATCGGGTTCATGTCCCGGGTCTGGGGCGATGGTTCTCGAGGCGCACCGCGCCCATGCGCCAGCTCGGCACGGACGGCCGCGAAGAAGTCGCACGGCAGCGCGCACACGAACCGCGGCCAGGTGTAGCGGGCGGCCCAGTGTCGGTGGATCTCGGTGACCCACTTGTTGGGCGGGGTGTAGTCGGTGCCGACGGGCAACAGCACGTTGCGGGTCAGGGCGACCTTTTTGAGCTGATCGAAGAGTTCGTACGTGGCGTTCTCGGCCTCGTCCAGTGACGCCGCGGAATCCATCCACCAGCCCGCCGAATAGTGCGCGGGCATGTAATGGGTGAGCAGGCCGCGCCCAGATGGCGAGATCCACTCGAACTCGCTGCAGAACTGCATCCGCTCGAGGCCGCGGGGTTCCGGGCCGATGTCGGGGCCGCCGTGGGCCGGGCCCCACTGGTGGTGCGGTCCCCTGGCCCACGAACTGGACGTCAGCCCCGCGTCGGCGGCCATCCCGGGGAATTGTGGATCGTGGCCGAACACGTCCAGCTGCCACGCGGTGGCGGGGTTTGCGCCAACGACGTGCCGCTGAAAACCCATGCCGTGGACCAGGTTCCGGATCGTCGTCTCGGGGCTGGTGAGGTTGGTGTTGGGTTCGTTGTAGGTGCCGCCCATCACCTCGACGCGGCCCTGGTCGATGAGCCGGCGCAGGTCGGCCCGGTCCTCGGGGTGGGTGTCCCAGTACGGCTTGAGGTAGTCGACCTCGGCCAGCACGAACTTGTACTCGGGGTCGCGGCGCGCCATCTCCAGGTGCGCGTGCACCAGGTCGAAGCCGTTCTGTTGGCGGGCCCGCCCCGGCGGGTCCTCCGCCCACTCGCTGGTGTAGGCGCCCTGGGTGTTCCACCACACCGGGTCGTAGTGGAAGTGGCTGACCATGAACATGGTCCAGCCCGGCTCGGCCACGGTGAACTCGAACGGCAGCCGCTGACCACCGGCCTGCACCCGCGCGGTGCGGCGCTGCCCGACGACGGCCTCGTGCACCGTCACCGCGACCTCGACGACCTCGCGCCCGGGTTCGGCGATCGCCTGCCCGAGCAGGCCGCGCCCGTCGACGCGGATCGGCGTGGGTTTGTCACACTCGGAGACGGTGACGCGGACCAGCTGCAGCGGCGCGTGCGGTGGCCCGACGAACAGGTCGGTCGACTCGGCCTTCGTCAGTCGCATGCCGAAACCACCTGCATCCCCGCACCTTACGGCGCGCGAGACCCTAGGATCGAGCTAACATCCGACAGTGCCCGCCCTCGCCCCGCCGGTTGCCGACGAACGCAGCGCCCTTCACGAATTCCTGGCATACCACCAGAGCGCGTATTTCGCGGTCAGCCACGGCCTCACCGACGACCAGGCCCGCTCCACGCCCTCGGTCAGCGCGCTGTCGATCGGGGGGCTGGTCAAGCACGCCACCGGAATGCAACGCAGCTGGATGGCGCGCGTGGCCGCGGCGCCGGAGGCGCCGCCGAAAGACCCCCGCCCGTTCGAGCAGATCGCCGCGGAGTTCGCCGACCAGCACGTGATGCGGCCCGACGAGACGCTGGCCGGGCTGCTGGCGTCGTTCAAGGCGCAGAACGCGACATCGCTGCGGCTGGTGGAGACCGCGGACCTGGACGCCGCGGTGCCGGTTCCGCGGGACATCCCGTGGTTCCCCAAGGACCAGCGGGCCTGGTCGGTGCGCTGGGTGATTTTGCACGTGATCAACGAGCTGGCCCGGCATGCCGGGCACGCCGACATCATCCGGGAGACGATCGACGGCGCCACCATGTACGAGCTGATCGCCGCGCGGGAGGGCTGGGCGATCGAGGGCTGGGTGCAGCCGTGGAAAAGCGGGCAAAGCGGTCGGCGCCCGAGTTAGAGGATTGGGACTCATCCGTTCGGGTTTGGCACACTGCACTGATGAGCTCTACCAAACATCGAGAGGGCGCCAAGCTCGACCGGGTGCCGTTGCCGGTCGAAGCGGCCCGGGTAGCCGCGACGGGTTGGCAGGTCACCCGCACCGGCGCCCGCATCCTCACCAAGCTTCCGGGTAGAGGCGCGTGGCAGCAGAAGGTGATCAAGCAGCTGCCGCAAACCTTCGCCGACCTGGGACCGACGTACGTCAAGTTCGGACAGATCATCGCCTCCAGCCCCGGGGCGTTCGGCGAATCCTTGTCCCGGGAGTTCCGCGGGCTGCTCGACCGGGTGCCGCCCGCCGACTCCGGCGAAGTGCACAAGCTCATCGTCGAAGACCTCGGCGGTGACCCGTCGGAGTTGTTCGCCAAATGGGACGAGACGCCGTTCGCATCGGCGTCCATCGCGCAGGTGCACTACGCCACCCTGCACACCGGTGAGGAGGTGGTCGTCAAGATCCAGCGGCCGGGCATCCGGCGCCGCGTCGCGGCCGACCTGCAGATCCTCAAGCGTTTCGCCCAGGCCGTCGAACTGGCGAAGCTGGGCCGCCGGCTCTCGGCGCAGGACGTGGTCGCCGACTTCTCCGACAACCTGGCCGAGGAGCTGAACTTCCGGCTCGAGGCCCAGTCGATGGAAGCCTGGGTGTCGCACCTGCACGCCTCCCCGCTGGGCAAGAACATCCGGGTGCCGCAGGTGTTCTGGGACTTCACCAGCGACCGGGTGCTGACCATGGAGCGGGTGCAGGGCATCCGGATCGACGACGTCGCGGCCATCCGCAAGGCCGGGTTCGACGGTGTCGAGCTGGTCAAGGCGCTGCTGTTCTCGCTGTTCGAGGGCGGGCTGCGGCACGGGCTGTTCCACGGCGATCTGCACGCAGGCAACCTCTACGTCGACGACCAGGGCCGCATCGTCTTCTTCGATTTCGGCATCATGGGCCGCATCGATCCCCGCACCCGCTGGCTGCTGCGCGAGCTGGTGTACGCGCTGCTGGTCAAGAAGGACCACGCCGCGGCGGGCAAGATCGTGGTGTTGATGGGCGCGGTCGGCACCATGAAGCCCGAGGCCGAGGCCGCCAAGGACCTGGAGAAGTTCGCGACCCCGCTGACCATGTCGACGCTGGGCGACATGTCCTACGCCGACATTGGCCGGCAGTTGTCGGCGCTGGCCGACGCCTACGATGTCAAGCTCCCCCGCGAGCTGGTGCTGATAGGCAAGCAATTCCTTTACGTCGAGCGGTACATGAAGCTGCTGGCGCCCAGGTGGCAGATGATGTCGGATCCGCAACTGACGGGCTATTTCGCGAACTTCATGGTCGAAGTCAGCCGCGAGCACTCCTCCGACATCGAGGTCTGATGGAGGTCCGCACCGGGAACGCCACGTCGGGCGACTTGAAGCTGTACTACGAGGACATGGGCGACTTCGACGACCCGCCCGTGCTGCTGATCATGGGGCTGGGCGCCCAGCTGCTGCTGTGGCGAACCGAGTTCTGCGAGAAGCTGGTCGGCCACGGCCTGCGCGTCATCCGGTACGACAACCGGGATGTCGGCCTGTCGAGTAAGACCCCGCGTCCGAGCTCGGGGCAGCCGCTGGTGACGCGCCTGGTCCGGTCCTTTCTGGGGCTGCCGAGCAAGGCGGCGTACAAGCTGGAGGACATGGCCGACGACGCCGCGGCCGTGCTCGATCACTTGGGCATCGAGCGGGCGCACGTCGTGGGCGCTTCGATGGGCGGCATGATCGCCCAGATTTTCGCCGGGCGATTCCAGGGGCGGACGAAAACGCTCGGCGTCATCTTCTCCAGCAACAATTCGTCGTTCCTGCCGCCGCCCGGGCCCCGCCAGTTGCTGGCCCTCATCAAGGGGCCGGCGCCGAGCTCGCCGCGCGACGTGATCATCGACAATGCGATCCGGGTCAGCAAGATCATCGGCAGCCCGCGGTACCTGGCTTCCGAGGAGCAGCTCCGGGCGGAGGCCATCGAAAGCTACGACCGGAGCTACTACCCGTGGGGCGTCGCCCGGCATTTCGACGCCGTGCTGGGCAGCGGCAGCCTGCGTCGCTACAACCGGCGGACCACCGCGCCCACCGTGGTGATCCACGGCCTGGCCGACAAGCTGATGCGCCCGTCCGGAGGGCGCGCCGTGACGCGGGCGATCGATGGGGCCCGACTGGTGACATACGACGGCATGGGCCATGATCTTCCACAGCAGTTGTGGGATCAGGTGATCGGCGTGCTCACGGAAAACTTCGATGAGGCACGCTAGCCAAAAACATTTGATAGAAACGCATCCCCGTGATTTTCAGTCCATGTCGCGGGGTTGTACGGTTGGCACAGAAGGGTGGGTGTCTCAAATGGCCAAGCTGAAGCCGTATTACGAAGAGTCGCAGGCAACCTACGACATTTCGGACGACTTCTTCGCGCTGTTCCTCGACCCGAACATGGTCTACACCTGCGCCTACTTCAAGAACGACGACATGACCCTGGAAGAGGCGCAGCTCGCCAAGATCGATCTGGCGCTGGACAAGATGAAACTCGAGCCGGGAATGACGGTGCTCGACGTCGGATGCGGCTGGGGGGGCGCCGTGGTCCGGGCGGTGGAGAAATACGACGTGAATGTCATCGGCATCACGCTGAGCCGCAACCACTACGCGCGCACCAAAGCGAGGCTGGCGGCGATCCCGACAACGCGGCGCACCGAGGCCCGCCTGCAGGGCTGGGAAGAGTTCGACGAGCAAGTCGATCGGATCATCAGCTTCGAGGCCTTCGACGCATTCAAGAAAGAGCGCTGGCCCGCGTTCTGGGATTGGGCCTACCAGACTCTTCCCGAAGGCAGCAGAATGCTGATGCACAGCATTTTCACGCATCCGCAGAACTACTGGCACGAGCACGGCATCACGATCACGATGTCCGATCTGCGATTCCTGCGCTTCCTCGGCAAGGAAATCTTCCCTGGCGGGAACATGTGCGGCGAACCCGATATCGTCGACTATTCCCGGGACAGCGGATTCACGCTCGAGCACACGCAATATCTGCAACCGCATTACGCGCGCACGCTCGACACGTGGGCGGCCAATCTTGCCGCAAATCGCGAACGGGCCATCGCCATCCAGTCCGAAGAGGTCTACGACCGCTTCATGCGCTATCTGACCGGCTGCGCGGAGCTTTTCCGCAAGGGCATTTCCAACGTGGCCCAGTACACGCTCACCAAGTAACGCCCGGTCGGCCGCGGCCGACCGGTCCGTGGCGGGTGGGTTGGCGTGAAACAGTTCACCCTGGAAAAGTAGACTCCACATTCGCGGTCGGGACCGCGACGCGCACGTGCACCCTTGCGAATTCAGGTCTCGGCATTGGGTATCGTTGCAGGTCACACGCGACCCCGCCGGTGCGTGCGCGGATCGCAGGAAGTGCACCTCATCGGAGGAGAACAGGACGAAAATGGCTGAGCAACCGACTAGCCCGACGAAGACGCGGACGCGTTCGGAGGACATCCAGGCGCATTACGACGTCTCCGACGACTTCTTCGGCCTGTTCCAGGACCCGTCCCGGATCTACAGCTGCGCCTACTTCGAGCGCGACGACATGAGCCTGGAAGAGGCCCAGTACGCCAAGATCGACCTCAACCTGGACAAATTGGACCTCAAGCCGGGCATGACCCTGCTCGACATCGGCTGCGGGTGGGGCACCACCATGAAGCGCGCCGTCGAGCGGTTCGACGTCAACGTCATCGGCCTGACGCTGTCCAAGAACCAGCACGCCCGCGCCGAAGCGTTGCTCGGTTCGATCGACAGCGAGCGCTCGCGCGACGTCCGCCTGCAGAACTGGGAGGATTTCAACGAGCCCGTCGACCGCATCGTGTCGATCGAGGCCTTCGAGCACTTCGGCCACGAGAACTACGACGACTTCTTCAAGCGGACGTTCGACATCATGCCCGACGACGGCCGGATGACCGTTCAAAGCAGTGTCAGCTACCACCCGTACGACCTGGCGGCGCGCGGCAAGAAGCTGAGCTTCGAGACGGCGCGGTTCATCAAGTTCATCGTCACCGAGATCTTCCCGGGCGGCCGGCTGCCGTCCACCCAGATGATGGTCGACCACGGTGAGAAGGCGGGATTCGTTGTGCCCGAACCGCTTTCGCTGCGGCCGCACTACATCAAGACCCTGCACATCTGGGGCGACACGCTTGAGTCGAATAAGGACAAGGCCATCGAGGTCACCTCAGAAGAGGTCTACAACCGCTACATCAAATATCTGCGCGGCTGCGAGCACTACTTCGGCGACGAGATGCTCGACGTCAGCCTGGTGACCTACCTCAAGCCGGGAGCTGCCGCCTAGCTGTCGGATCGGCGCTGCGGCGTTCGTCGAATAGGTAGAGAGTGGAGCACGAGGCTTCGCTCGCAACCGGAGGTGACGAACATGCAGTACTTCGCGCTGTTGATCAGTCAAGAGCAAGACCGCGCACCCGACGATGCGGCCGCAGCGATGGCGGCGTGGGAGAACTTCCACGCCAAAGCCGGCTCGGCGATCAAATCCGGAGACGCGCTGGCTCCCGCCGCCGCCGCGGTGGTCATCACCGGCGGCCCGGACGCGCCGGTGGTCACCGACGGGCCCTTCGCCGAGACCGCCGAGGTGGCCTGCGGCTACTACATGTTCGAAGCGGAGAACCTCGACGAGGCGCTGGCGCTGGCGCGCGATGTCCCGCTCGCCGCGTTCGGGGCCGTGGAAGTGTGGCCCGCGGTGCATTCACTTGAGCTGACCCGCAAGCTCACCGGCAACGACTGGCTCGCGCTGCTGCTGGAGCCGCCCGCCACCGCCCACACCCCGGGCACACCCGAGTGGGACGCGGTGGCGGCCAAGCACGCCGACCTCCACGCGGCCGCGGGCGATCACATCGTCGGCGGTGCGGCGCTGCACGACCGGTCCACGGCGACGACCGTGCGGGTGCGCAACGGCGAGGTTCTGATCACCGACGGGCCATACGTTGAGGGCGCCGAAATAGCTACTGGTATCTACCTACTGAGCGCCGCCGACCGCGACGAGGCCGTCAAGATCGCATCGATGATTCCCGCCTCGACGGTGCAGGTGCGGCAACTGGCTGGAGTCTCGGCCCTGTAGAGCATGGCGAACCTGGACGGCGTCTTCCGCCGGGAATGGGGACCCGCCGTGGCTACCCTCGCGCGGTGGTCCGGTGACCTCACCGTCGCCGAGGACGCCGTCCAGGAGGCCTGCGCCGAAGCGCTGCGCGCCTGGCCGCGCGACGGGGTGCCCGCAAACCCGGGCGGCTGGCTGGTAACCGTCGGCCGCAACCGGGCCCGGGACCGATTGCGCCGCGAGTCCTTGCGTCCGGGAAAGGAATTGGTGGCTGTGCTGGACGACATCATGGCGCGCACCGATCACACCGACCCGCATCCCGTTCGCGACGACGAGTTGCGGATGATGTTCACCTGCGCCCACCCGGCGCTGGACCGGCAGTCGCAATTGGCCCTGACGCTGCGATTGGTGTCCGGTTTGACCGTCGGCGAGATCGCGCGTGCGCTGTTGCAGACCGAGGCGGCCATCGGTCAGCGAATCACGCGCGCCAAGAACAAGATCCGGCACGCCAACATCCCGCTGCGGGTGCCGCCCGCCGAGTTGCTGCCCGAGCGCACGCCGCACGTGTTCGGTTGCGTCTATTCGGTGTTCACCGAGGGCTACTGGTCGACCGCCGGCCCGTCGGCGATCCGGGACGACCTGTGCGACGAAGGGATCCGGCTGGGCGCGGAGCTGTGCGCGCTGCTGCCCGACGAGCCGGAGGCGCACGCCCTGTCCGCCCTGATGCTGCTGCATGATTCGCGGCGCGCGACCCGCGTGGACGATTCCGGGATGCTGGTGCCGCTCGAGGACCAGGACCGGCGCCGATGGGACCGCGGGCGCATTTCGCGCGGGCTCGACCGGTTGCGGCACGCCCAAGGCTCGACGGGCCCCTATCTGCCTCAGGCCGTGATCGCGGCGCTGCACGCCACGGCACCGTCCTGGGAGCAGACCGATTGGGTTACCATCTGCGCGGCCTACGACCGGCTGTTCGGTTTGACCGATTCGCCGGTGGTGGCCGCCAACCGGGCGCTGGCGATCGGATTTCGCGACGGCCCCGATGCCGGCCTGGCCGCTCTGGACAAGGTCGCAGACGACCCGAGGCTGACCCGCTCGAACCTGGTCGCGACCGTGCGCGCCGACCTGCTGCGGCGCGCGGGCAGACCCGCCGCCGCGCTCGCCTGGTATCGAGCGGCGTTGCAGTCCAATGGATCCGACCCCGGCCGCGAGTTTCTGCGGCGGCGCATCGCCGAGTGCGGGGGTTAGCCCTCCGCGAAGTTGCGCGTGACGGCGGGGTCCACCGGGATGCCCGGCCCGGTCGTCGTCGAGACCACGATCTTGCGCAGGTAGCGGCCCTTGGACGCGGACGGCTTGAGCCGCAGCACCTCGTCCAGCGCGGCGCCGTAGTTCTCGGCCAGGGACTTCTCGTCGAAGGACGCCTTGCCGATCACGAAGTGCAGGTTGGCCTGCTTGTCGATGCGGAAGTTGATCTTGCCGCCCTTGATGTCGGCCACGGCCTTGGCGACGTCGGGGGTCACGGTGCCGGTCTTGGGGTTCGGCATCAGGCCGCGCGGTCCCAGGATCCGCGCGATGCGACCTACCTTGGCCATCTGGTCGGGCGTCGCGATCGCGGCGTCGAAGTCGAGGAACCCGCCCTGGATCTTCTCGATCAGGTCGTCACTGCCCACGATGTCGGCGCCGGCGGCCTGCGCCTGCTCGGCCTTGTCACCGACGGCGAACACCGCGACGCGGGCGGTCTTACCGGTGCCGTGCGGCAGGTTGACGGTGCCGCGGACCATCTGGTCGGCCTTGCGCGGGTCAACGCCCAGCCGGATCGCCACCTCGACGGTCGAGTCCTGCTTGGTCGACGACGTTTCCTTGGCGAGCTTGGCCGCTTCCAGCGGGGTGTAGAGATTGTCGCGGTCCACCTTCTCGGCGGCGGCGCGGTATGCCTTGCTGTTCTTGCTCATTGATTCATCCAATCGTGCGTTGGGTCGTGGTTGAAAAGCGGGCCGGAGCTGGCCCTCCCACGGTGGTGGTGCGGGTATTACTCGACGGTGATACCCATCGACCGGGCGGTGCCGGCGATGATCTTGGCGGCTGCGTCGATGTCGTTGGCGTTCAGATCGGCCTTCTTGGTCTCGGCGATCTCCTTGACCTGATCCCAGCTGACCTTGGCGACCTTGGTCTTGTGCGGCTCGGCCGATCCCTTGCCCACACCGGCGGCCTTGAGCAGCAGCTTGGCGGCGGGCGGCGTCTTGAGCGCGAAGGTGAAGCTGCGGTCTTCGTAGACCGTGATCTCCACCGGGATGACGTTGCCGCGCTGGTTTTCTGTCGCGGCGTTGTATGCCTTGCAGAACTCCATGATGTTGACGCCGTGCTGACCGAGCGCGGGCCCGACCGGCGGCGCCGGGTTGGCCTGCCCCGCCTGGATCTGAAGCTTGATCAGCCCGACGACTTTCTTCTTCGGGGCCATGAGATTGTGCTGTTCCTTCCTGGTTTACGCCGGGCGTATGCGCCGGTTTAGAGCTTGGAGACTTGGCCGAACGTCAACTCGACCGGGGTTTCGCGGCCGAAGATCGACACCAGCACCTTGAGCTTCTGCTGTTCGCCGTTGACCTCGCTGATCGTGGCCGGCAACGTCGCAAACGGGCCGTCCATGACCGTCACCGATTCGCCGACTTCGTAGTCGACCTCGATGGCCGGGCGTTCCAGGCCGCCCACCTCGGCGGCGGCGGCGGTGGTGGCGGCGCCCTTGGCGGCCTTCTTGGTCGCGCCGCGCGGCAGCAGGAACTTGACCACGTCGTCGAGCGTCAGCGCCGACGGGCGCGAGGTCGCCCCGACGAACCCGGTGACGCCGGGGGTGTTGCGGACCGCGGCCCACGAGTCGTCGGTGAGGTCCATGCGCACCAGGATGTAGCCGGGCAGCACCTTGCGGTTGACCTGCTTGCGCTGGCCGTTCTTGATCTCGGTGACCTCTTCGGTGGGCACCTCCACCTGGAAGATGTAGTCACCGACATCGAGGTTCTGCACACGGGTTTCGAGGTTGGCTTTCACCTTGTTCTCGTATCCCGCGTAGGAGTGGATGACATACCAGTCGCCGGGCTTGCTACGCAGTTCCGCCTTGAGCGTGGCGGCCGGGTCGGCCTCTTCGGCCGGTTCCTCGGGCGCCGCGGCGGCCTCGGCCGTCTCGTCGGTGGCGGCGTCCGCGGTCGCCTCGGTGACCTCAGCGGCCGCAGAGGTGTCCGTGGCCTGCGCCTCAGCGATTTCGTCCACGTCGACCGCTTCACCCGCGGACGGGTCACCGTCGAAGGTTGTCACGGTTTGAGTCCTCTCTGTCAATCGCTCAGCCGAACACCAACAGCACCAGCTTGGTCAGGCCGAAATCCGCCAGGCCGACCAGCGCCACCATGAAGGCCAGGAAAGCCAGCACAACGGAGGTGTAGGTGAGCATCTGCTTGCGGTTGGGCCAGATGACCTTCCGCATCTCTGCAACAACCTGCTTGAGGTAGTTGTAGACGAACACGAACGGGTTGACCCGCTGGTCGCCGGCCTTGGTCTTCGCGGCCTTCTTGGCCTTCGCGCCCTTCTTGGCCTTGCTCGGCGCGGAGACCTCGACCTCGTCGGAAGCCTCGGCGTCGTCGCCGCCCTCGACCGCCCGCTGCCGGGACCGCTTGCCCGTGGGGCGCTGTGGCCGCGTCACCACCGCTGTCCGACCGGCGCTCGCGCGGCCGTCCTCGTTCTCAGTGCCGTCGCTTGCGGCGTCGTTGGCAACATCGCCTTCGTCGCTCACCGCATGCTCCTTTGTTTGCTAGTACTTCGCGAACCATCCCGCCGATGGTGGGAACTTTCTTCCAGTGTCCACCATGCCAGGACGTTCGCCATTAGCAGGGGCGACAGGACTTGAACCTGCAACCTGCGGTTTTGGAGACCGCTGCTCTGCCAGTTGAGCTACGCCCCTTCGCGGTTGGCAGGCCAACCTGCGCTTACCTACCGGGGCCTACATGACACGCGCGCCTTCCGATTTGCTCGACTCACGGAAAGCGCGCTAATGCTGGGAAAACCCCGAGGACCGAGTGTACAACGGTGCGGGAGTCAGATACTAATTACGCCGTCCTGACGACCTGCCCGGACTCCGGGTCCCAGCGCAGGTTGTCGGACTGTTCGGCGTACTGGCTCATCAGCGTGGTGTAGGCCTCCAGGACCGGCTCACCCTGATCGTTGGTGCAGATGTTCTTGGTGACGACGATGTCGGCCCCGAAGCGCTCGTCTACCGACTGGATCTCCATCCGGGCCCACAGCTTGTCGCCGGCCTTGATCGGCTTGAGGAAGACGAACCGCTGGTCGACCTGGACGATCACCAGGGTTTCCATGCCGATGTCGACATGCCGGAAGAAGTCCAGCTGGACCAGCTTGGCGAAGATGGTCGCGAAGGTCAGCGGCGCGAGAATCGCGCTGTGGCCCAGTTCCGCGGCGGCGTCTTCGTTGTAGTAGGCGGGGTGGTCGTTCTTGATGGATTGCGCGAACGCACGCAGCTGCTCTCGCCCCACTTCGAAGGAATCGGCATACCGCCAGATCATTCCGCGGATGTCTGTCTTGAGCGCCATGGGCTACGCCAGAGTCGCGGACGCGATCGCCCTGCCGAAAATCTTCTTGCCGCCGGTGGTCGCCGTGAGCGCGATGGTCACGGACTTCGTCTCGGGATCAGCGGACTTCACCCGGCCGCTGAAGACTAGTTCGGCGCCCTTGCCGTCGTTGGGCACCGGCACCACGGCAGTGAACCTTACGTTGTACTCGGTGACCGCCCCGGGGTCGCCGATCCATGCGGTGACGTAACCGCCGCCTATGCCCATGGTCAGCATGCCGTGCGCAATCGCCGTGTCCAGGCCGACGACCTTGGCGATCTCGTCGTCCCAGTGGATCGGGTTCAAGTCGCCCGAAACACCCGCGTAATTCACCAGATCCTGTCGGGTCAGCGGGTAGGTCTTCTCGGGAAGCTGGTCACCCACCTTCACGGAACTGAACTCACGCAGTGGCATCAGAAAATCCCTCTTCTCCATCCTCGCCCGCACGGCCCGCGAGGGTCGTGTAGGTCTCTTGCACCACTTCACCGGTTTGGTTGGTGACGATGTTCTTCGTCACGATGATCTGAGTGCCATGCGACTGACGCACCGAATCCACGTAAACGTCGCAGAACAGCTTGTCGCCGGCCACGATCGGCTTCTGCATCTTGAGCACCTGGTCGACCTGGACGATTTGCTGGTCGGCGATCGCGATGTTCGCGTATTGGAAGAACGCGGTCTGGGCCTTGTATCCGAAAACACAGATGAAGGTCGGGGGCGCCACCAGACCGCCGTAACCGAGTTCGGCCGCCGCCTTCTCCTCGAGGAAGCAGGGATCGTGGTTTTGCACGGCCACCGCGTACTCGCGGATCTTCTCGCGCTCCACCTCGTAATGATCGGGGTAGCGGTAGTGCATCCCGACAATGCGTGTGGGTAACGGCACGGCTCTTAAACTACCTAGTCAATCGGAATAAACGCCCGCGGGTTGCCGCTAGCGCGTCTCCCGATGCGCCTGGTGCTTACCGCAGTTGGGGCAGAATTTCTTCAGCTCCAGTCGGTCCGGGTCGTTCCGGCGGTTTTTCTTGGTGATGTAGTTGCGGTGCTTGCACACCTCGCATGCCAAGGTGATCTTCGGCCGTACGTCGGTACTGGAAGCCATTACGGTTCTCTCTCGATTCCTGAACTGTGCTGTTGTGTTGTAGCGATGGCCGGACTCGAACCGGCGACCTAACGATTATGAGTCGTTCGCTCTAACCGACTGAGCTACATCGCCTCTGGCCACCCCATTCGGGGTCGGGGCCGCCACGCCTGCTCGGCGTCCGCCGAGCCCCCTAACGGAATCGAACCGTTGACCTTTTCCTTACCATGGAAACGCTCTACCGACTGAGCTAAGGGGGCCGTTCACCCGCAGCGATCTCCTCCGCGCGGGCCTAAAAGAGGGTACAGCCTGGCTCGCAGCGGAACCAAACCACGGGTAGCGACGACGCCGTCGGAAGCCGGTGCCCCTAATCGTGCGGGTTTACCCGGCGATCGATGAATCCGCGGCAAACATCAGCCGCTCTTGCCGTTGCGCCGAGGTTCCCAGGCACTGAGGTCGCTGAACTCGTCGTACTCATCGTCCTGTTCGACGGAATCGTCGTCGCTGAGCAGGGTCCGCAACGCGAGATTCACAGCCTCGCGCGCGTCGAGGAGATGGAAGCGGCGGATCGCCTCATCGATCAGATCGCCGTCGACCTCGATTTCGACCTTCTTCCTCATGCGCCAACAATACCCAGGGGGTACCGACCTAATCGGCTGCGAAACGGCGGTGTCGGTGGGCCGTTTCGGGTGGCGTCCTAGTCTGGTCACGTGCCAGAGGACCGGCTGTATTTTCGACAACTGCTCTCCGGTCGCGACTTCGCCGCCGGCGATATGTTCGCGACGCAGATGCGCAACTTCGCCTACCTGATCGGCGACCGGCAAACGGGTGACTGCGTGGTCGTCGACCCGGCCTACGCCGCCGGCGACCTGCTCGATGCGCTGGAGGCCGATGGCATGCACCTCTCCGGCGTGCTGGTGACCCACCACCACCCCGACCACGTCGGTGGCTCCATGATGGGGTTCGCGCTGCCGGGCCTGGCCGAACTGCTGGACCGGGCACCGGTGCCGGTACACGTCAATGCTTATGAGGCACTGTGGGTTTCGCGCGTCACCGGGATTGGCCTGGGTGACCTGACCTCCCACGAGAACCACGACAAGATCAGCATCGGCGACATCGAGATCGAGCTGTTGCACACCCCCGGCCACACACCGGGCAGCCAGTGCTTTCTGCTCGACGGCCGACTCGTCGCCGGCGACACGCTGTTCCTGGAGGGCTGCGGACGCACGGACTTCCCCGGCGGGGACTCCGACGAGATGTACCGCAGCCTGCAGCGGCTCGCGACGCTGCCCGGTGACCCGACCGTGTTTCCGGGCCACTGGTATTCGGCGGAGCCCAGTGCGTCGCTCGCGGAGGTCAAGCGTTCCAACTACGTGTACCGGGCAGCGGACCTCGACCAATGGCGGATGTTGATGGGCGGCTGAGGCCGTATCGCTCGGTCGCGACCGGGCGGCGAGGCGACCGCCCCTGTGATATAAGCGGAGGGTGGATTCCATGGGTTGGATCCAGGACAGCTGGCATGATGTCACGCACGTCGGGTCCGACACCTGGATAGCGTGGGCGGCGTGGGCGGCGATCGTCCTGGCAATCGTCACGCTGGTCTTCACCAACAGGCAGATCAACCGGAATCGCCGCGTGGCGGCCGAGCAGACGCGTCCGCAGGTCGCGATGTTCATGGAGCCGCATTCCGCCGACTGGCACGTGATCGAACTCGTGGTCCGGAACTTCGGGCGGACCGCGGCCTACGACATCGGGTTCTCCTTTGCGAATCCCCCCACCGTGGCCGAATACGAGAACGCCACCGACGGCTACGCCGACGTCATCGAACTGCGGCTCCCGCACGAGCTGCCCATGCTGGCGCCCGGCCAGGAGTGGCGCATGGTGTGGGATTCCGCGCTCGACCGCGCCGAGATCGGCAGCGGCATCGAATCGCGCTTCACCGGCACCCTGACCTATTACGACCAGCCCCATCGCGGTCACCGCCGGCGGTTCTGGCAGCGCGCCCGTTCCCCGCTGCACACCGACGTCGTGCTGGACTGGGATGCCCTGCCGCCCGTCCAGCGCATCGAATTGATGACCACCCATGACCTGGCGAAGCGGGAGAAGGAGAAGCTGGAGCTGCTGCGCGGCCTGCTGACCTATTTCCACTACGTCAGCAAGGAGACCCGTCCCGAGGTGTTCCGCAGCGAGATCGAACGGATCAAGGCCGCGGTTCGGGAAACCCAAGACAGATGGCGCACACGCCAACTCGACGAACCCACCGATGTCAGCCTGCGCTGGAGTAACGCCGAAAACGACCTGGGCAAACACCACAGCCAGCCCGCCTGACGGCAAGGAGTAACCGATGAGCGCCCCGGTCCACTACAGCACCAAGGACTCCATCGCCGTCATCAAGATGGACGACGGCAAGGTCAACGCGCTGGGCCCGACCATGCAGCAGGCCCTCAACGACGCGATCGACCGTGCCGAGGCGGACGACGCCGGAGCACTGGTGATCGCCGGCAACGAACGCGTGTTCAGCGGCGGCTTCGATCTGAAGATCCTGACCTCCGGTGAGGTGCAGCCCGCGATCGACATGCTGCGCGGCGGATTCGAGCTCGCGTATCGCCTGTTGTCCTATCCCAAGCCGGTGGTGATGGCGTGCACCGGCCACGCCATCGCGATGGGGGCGTTCCTGTTGTCGGCCGGCGATCACCGGGTGGCGGCGCACGCCTACAACGTCCAAGCCAATGAGGTCGCGATCGGCATGGTCATTCCGTATGCCGCGCTGGAGATCATGAAGCTGCGGTTGACGCCCTCGGCCTACCAGCAGGCCGCCGGGCTCGCCAAAACGTTCTTCGGTGAAACCGCCCTTGCGGCAGGCTTTGTCGACGAGATCGTGTTGCCCGAGATGGTGATGGACCGCGCCGAAGAGGCCGCACGCGAATTCGCCGGTTTGAATCAGCGGGCGCACGCCGCCACCAAATTGCGCACCCGCGCCGACGCCCTGGCGGCCATCCGCGCCGGCATCGACGGGATCGAAGCCGAATTCGGGGTGTGAGCCGGGCGAGGGCGTTCGCCCGAGCCGGTTTCGCGGGCCGCTGCCGGGGAAGTCACCGGAATGGCCATCGATCGCATCGCAGACCCCTGGGGAACGCGAACTCCATACGGACCCGGCACGCACTGGCCCGAACGAGTCGACACCTACCTGGCCGACGGAGTCAGCGCCGAGTCGGTCGACCGTTGGGTGCAGTCGGCCGCGGTGCTTCATTCCAACGGCGACGGCCTGGACATCGCCGTCAAGGACGGGCGGATCGTGGGCGTGCGCGGGCGCGCCATCGACCGGGTCAACCACGGGCGGCTCGATCCGAAGGATCTGTTCGGCTGGCAGGCCAACGCCTCGGCTGACCGCCTCACCACACCGATGATCCGGGTCCGCGGGGAGCTGAAGCCGTGCGACTGGGACACCGCCATGCAAAGGATCGTGGACCGCACAAAGGACTTACTCGCCAGCTACGGCCCCAGCTCGATCGGGTTCTACACGTCCGGGCAGCTGTTCGCCGAGGCGTATTACACCCAAGGCGCGATCGCGCACGGGGCGATCGGCACCAACCACGTCGACGGCAACACCCGGCTGTGCACGGCGACGGCCGCCGAGGCGCTCAAGGAATCGTTCGGCTGCGACGGCCAGCCGGGGTCCTACACCGATGTCGACCACGCCGACGTCATCGCGTTGTTCGGGCACAACGTCGCCGAGACGCAGACGGTGCTGTGGGCGCGGATGCTGGACCGGCTGGCCGGAGACTCGCCGCCGTCGATCATCTGCGTCGACCCCCGGCTCACGCCGGTGGCCCGGCACGCCACCGTTCACCTGGCGCCGCTGCCCGGCACCAACGTGGCGTTGATGAACGGTCTGCTGCACGAGATCATCGGCCACGGATGGATCGACCGGGACTACATCGACACGCACACAGTCGGTTTCGACGAACTGCGCGACCGGGTCGCAGAGTTCCCGCCGGAGCGGGCTGCCGACATCTGCGGTGTGGCGGCCGATGACATCCGGCGCGCGGCGCGGCTGTTGGGCACGGCCAAGCGGTTGCTGTCCACCGTGCTGCAGGGTTTCTACCAGTCCCACCAGGCCACCGCGGCGGCCGTGCAGGTCAACAACATTCACCTGGTGCGCGGCATGCTGGGCAAGCCGGGCTGCGGGGTGCTGCAGATGAACGGGCAGCCGACCGCGGAGAACACGCGCGAGTGCGGGGCCGACGGGGACCTGGCCGGCTTCCGCAACTGGTCCAACGACTCCCACGTCGCCGAGTTGGCGAAGTTGTGGAATCTGGATCTCCTGCAGATTCCGCACTACGGTCCGCCGACGCACGCCATGCAGATCTTCCGCTACGCCGAAGAGGGAACGCTGCGGATGCTGTGGGTCACCGCCACCAATCCCGCGGTGTCGTTGCCGGAGCTATCGCGGATCCGCGACATCTTGTCGCAGGAACGGCTGTTCCTCATCGTGCAGGACATCTTTTTGACCGAGACCGCCGCGCTGGCCGACGTGGTGTTACCCGCCGCTGCGTGGGCAGAGAAAACCGGCATCTTCACCAACGCCGACCGCACCGTGCACCTGTCCGAAAAGGCCGTGGAGCCACCGGGTTCCGCGCGCTCCGACCTCGACATCTTCCTGGACTACGCGCGCCGGATGGACTTCCGCGACTCCGACGGCCAACCGTTCCCGCCCTGGACCGATCCGGAGTCGGCGTTCGAGGCGTGGAAGAAGTGCACCGCGGGCCGGCCGTGCGACTACACGGGTCTGACCTACGACAAGCTGCGCGGCGGCAGTGGAATCCAATGGCCTTGTAACACCGAGCATCCCGACGGCACTGAACGGCTCTACGCCGACGCGAAGTTCTGGGCGGCCCCGGACTACTGCGAGGCATACGGCAAAGACCTGATCACCGGCGCGCCCCTGCAGCCCGACGAGTACCGCTCGATGAACCCCTTCGGCAAGGCCGTCATCAAGGCGGCCGAGTACGTGCCACCGCACGAGCAACCGAGCTCCGAGTACCCGTTCGCCCTGATCACCGGCCGCACCGTCTACCATTTCCATACCCGCACCAAAACCGCTCGGGCACAACAACTTCAGCAGGCCGCCCCGCAGGTCTGGGTAGAGGTCTCCGAAGGAGACGCGCAGCGCCTTGGCGTCGGGGAAGGCGATCTCGTCGAGGTGAGCACGCCGCGCGGTTGCGTGCGCTGCGCCGCGCGCATCTGCGGCATCCGCGACGGTGTGCTGTTCGTGCCCTTCCATTACGGCTACTGGGACACCGACGGCGGGGCTCATCACCGGGCCGGCAACGAATTGACGCTGACCGATTGGGATCCGGTGTCCAAGCAGCCGATCTACAAGACGGCCGCCGCCCGGCTGCGCAAGGTTCGGGCAAGGCCGCCCGGCCGCGACGGGCACGTGCCGACCACCGCGGCGTCGGCACCGGTCAACGGATCCGTGCCCGCGACGGTAGGCGGGGCGATGGCCGGCGTCACCGAAGTCGTCCCCGCGGGAGGCCGGCCATGAAGCTGAAGTTGGCGATCCGCGAGCTGCACCGTTCGGAACGCAAGCTGGCGCATGAGTTCAACGTGGTGGCGGCGCGTCACCCCAGTGACCAAGACATTTACCACCTCGCGCGCGACATGTCGCGCTGGTCGCAGCATCATGTCAGCGAGCTGGCGCGGCACGGCCATCACTATGGTCTGCGCCTGTCCGCGGAGCCGCGCACGGGCGCGATCACCGGATTTCTGCAGTCACGGATGAGTGGCCTGCTGCGCCACCGGCCGGAGCCCGGTCTGGCACTGCTCGCCGACCTGCGCCGGATTCACCGGCTGTCGGCGGGAGTGTCGCTGGACTGGGAGCTGCTGGCGCAGGGCGCACAGGCCGCCAAGGATGCCGAGCTGCTGAGCCTGTCGTCGCGCTGCCACCCCGAGATTTTGCGCCAGATGCGCTGGGCCAACGCGATGCTCAAAGAGCTTTCCCCGCAGGTCTTGATGAACTGAGACGTCGAACGCGGTGGCCGCCGCTGGCCGCCACCGCGTTCCCTTCGCCTCCTCGACGCTAGTCTGACACGGCCGCGACGCGCCGTCACTTCACTTGGCGTCCTCCGCCCCGACCCATTGATAGGGAAGGAATTTCCCGTCGAACGTCACCACGACGCGGTCACCGGACGGGTGGGGCCTTTTTTGCACGTCGAGGCTGAAGTTGATCGCGCTCATAATGCCGTCGCCGAACTGTTCGGCGATCACCTCCTTGAGGGCGCCGCCGTATACCTGCAGGGCCTCGTAGAAGCGGTAGATCGTCGGGTCCGTGGGGACCGCGGTGGGCAGCCCGCCACGCATCGGGGCGGCGGCCAGCACCGGCACCACCGATTCGTCCAGCTTCAACTTGTCGGCCAGAACCTTGGCCTGCTCCACCGGAATCGGATGCTGGCCGAGCAGCGCCGCCGTCGTCCACATGAGCGGCCTGCCGATCGCGTCGGCCAGCTGTTGCCACGTCAGCCCCTCCCGGAGCCGGGCTGACACGACCTGTTCGG
Organism: Mycobacterium sp. NGS58; assembly: GCF_059812385.1. Taxonomy (NCBI): domain Bacteria; kingdom Bacillati; phylum Actinomycetota; class Actinomycetes; order Mycobacteriales; family Mycobacteriaceae; genus Mycobacterium; species Mycobacterium sp. NGS58. The sequence goes on from NZ_JCALCO010000007.1 coordinate 196,919, forward strand.
TGACTTCGGTTCTGTTCATAGCCCCCAAGCATGCCCGCCGGGCATCACCCTTGCGCGGTCACCAGCGGCCGTGGTGGACGACCTCGGCGAAGGGGCGGCGGTTCGGCTTGCGGATCGGGGTTAGCGGACGATCGGCGGGATAGCCCATTCCGAGCAGGAAGGCCACCAGGTGATCGTCGGGCACGCCCAAAATGGCGCGGGCCTTGTCCTGATCCCCCACCGACGAATGACCGGTCCCGATCCCCAGGTCGGTGGCGGCGATCATCATCGCCATGGTGGCCTGGCCGACGTCGTAGTTGTCGGTGACCACCCGGCGCTCGTCGGGCGGCACCGGGGCCACGATCGCAATCGCGGCCGCGGCCCCGGCGATGTGACCGGCGCCCCGCCAGACCGTTGACAACTCGGCCAGCTGGTCGCGGTCGGTGACGATGACGAAATCCCACGGCTGGCGGTTCTTCGCCGACGGCGCGCGCCAACCGGCCTCGGCGATGCGGTCCAGATCCTCGGCCGGTATCGGCCTCGGCTGATACTCCCGGACATTGCGACGTGCGCAGATCGCGTCCCAAGCTTCCATTCGGGTCCCTCCGGTAACTGTTCGGTTGGATCAACCGGCGCCGCATGGCACCGATTCCCATGGGGTATCCGCGCCCGTAAGCGCCCACCCGCGTCGGCGTCCGGGTTTATCGTGACAGCGCAATGCCGCTTCATCTACACCGTGCCGAGCGCACCGATCTTCTGGCCGACGGTCTCGGCGCTCTGCTGGCCAACCCGCTGCCGGACCCGTTCGCCACCGAACTCGTCGTCGTCCCGGCGCGGGGCGTGGAACGCTGGCTCAGCCAGCGGTTGTCGCACGTGCTCGGTGCGCGTCGCGGCGACGGGGTGTGCGCCGGCGTGGCGTTTCGCAGTCCGGGCTCGTTGATCGCGGAAATCACCGGCACGGCAGACGACGATCCGTGGTCGCCGGACGCCATGGCCTGGCCGCTGCTCGAGGCGATCGACTGCTCGCTGGACGAACCGTGGTGCCGCACGCTGGCCATGCATGTGGGCCACTTCCACACCGGCGCGGAAGCCGAGCTGCGCCGGGGCCGTCGATACGAGGTGGCGCGACGGCTGGCCGGCCTGTTCGACTCCTACGCGCGCCAGCGCCCGCAACTGCTCGTCGACTGGGGCAACGACGACCCCGGCGAGCTCGACGAGGATCTGCGCTGGCAGCCCGAGCTGTGGCGGGCGCTGGTGGCGCGGGTCGCGGCCGACCCGCCGCATATCCGCCACGCCAAGACCATCGCGCGACTGCGAGAGGCGCCCAGCGAGCTGCCGCCTCGGCTGTCGCTGTTCGGGCACACCCGGTTGACCCGCACCGACGTCGAGCTGCTCGAGGCGGTCGCCACCCACCACGACCTGCATCTGTGGCTACCACACCCGAGCGAGGAGCTCTGGCGCGCGCTGGCCGGCACCCACGGCCCGATCCGCAGGCGCGACGACGTCAGCCATCGCGCGGTGTCCCACCCGCTGCTTGCGACGCTGGGACGAGACCTGCGGGAGCTGCAACGCAGCCTGCCGGCGGATCCCGCGACCGACGACTATCTGGCCGGGGACGCGCGCCCGGACACACTGCTCGGCTGGCTGCAGTCCGACATCGCCGCTAATGCCGTTCGCGCACTTGGCCGCACGATGCGGACCGACGACCGATCGGTACAGATCCACAACTGCCACGGCCCGGCCCGTCAGGTCGACGTGCTGCGCGAGGTTCTGCTCGGCCTGTTGCAGGATGACCCGACGCTGGAACCGCGCGACATCCTGGTGATGTGCCCGGACATCGAGACGTACGCGCCGCTGATCATGGCCGACTTCGGACTGGGCGACGTGGTGCACGGCGCCCATCCCGCCCACCAGCTACGAGTCCGGCTCGCGGACCGCTCGCCGATCCAGACCAACCCATTGCTGGGTGTGGCCGCGCAACTGCTGGCCCTGGCGGCCGGGCGGGTGACGGCCAGCGAGGTGCTCAACCTGGCCCAGGCCCCGCCGGTGCGGGCCCGATTCGGGTTCACCGATGACGACCTCGAGGCCATCACCCGCTGGGTCCGGCAGGCGAACATCCGCTGGGGGCTGGACCAGGAGCATCGGCGGCCCTACCACGTCGACTTCGTGCACAACACATGGCGTTTCGGCATCGACCGGATACTGGCCGGCGTCGCGATGTCCGACGATTCGAACGCATGGATCGACGCGACGCTGCCGCTGGACGACGTCAGCAGCAATCGCGTCCAATTGGCCGGCCAGTTCGCCGAATTCATCGCCCGACTGCAGCACGTCCTCGACTCGCTCTGCAAAACCAGGCCGCTGAGCGAGTGGCTGGCTTCCCTCACCGAGGGCATCGCGCTGCTGACGCGGGTCCGCGATGCCGACGAATGGCAGACCGGTCAGATGCAACGCGAGTTCGCGCAGACCCTTGCGCAGGCCGGATCTCGGGGCGGCACCGCGCTGCGGCTGCCCGACATTCGCGCGCTGCTCACCCACCGCCTCGCCGGTCGCCCGACGCGGGCCAACTTCCGCACCGGCACCCTGACGGTGTGCACCATGGTGCCGATGCGCTCGGTGCCACACCGCGTGGTGTGCCTGGTCGGCCTGGACGACGGGCTGTTCCCGCGGCTCGGCATCGTCGACGGTGACGACGCGCTGGCCAGGTGCCCGATGACCGGGGAACGCGACATCCGTTCCGAGGACCGGCAATTGCTGCTCGACGCGGTGGGCGCGGCCACCGAGAAATTGGTGATCACCTACACCGGCGCCAACGAATATTCGGGCCAGCCGCGCCCGCCGGCGGTGCCGCTGGCCGAACTCCTGGACACCCTCGACGTGACCACCCCGACCAAGGTGCGCGAGCGCATCGTCGTCGAACATCCGTTGCAGCCGTACGACATTCGCAATGTCATGCCCGGCAGGCTCGTCCCGGACGTGCCGTTCAGTTTCGACCCCACGGTGCTGCGTGCGGCGCGCGCGGCCACCGGCGAGCACCGCGAGCGGCCGGGATTCATCTCGGCGCCGTTGCCGCCACCGCCGGCCTGTGACGTCATCCTCGCCGACCTGGTCGGCTTCTTCAAAGACCCGGTGAAGGGCTTCTTCCGCGCACTGGAATTCACGCTGCCGTATGACGTCGACGGCGTGCAGGACGCCATGCCGGTCGACATCGACGGCCTCGAAGAGTGGACGGTCGGCGACCGGATGCTGGGCGACATGCTGCGCGGGATGACTCCGGACGACGCGCGGCAGGCGGAGTGGCGGCGCGGCACGCTGCCGCCGGGCCAACTGGGCTGGCGCAAGGTCACCGAGATCCGCGACCAGGCCGCCCTGTTGGCCCGCGAGGCGCTCGGTCACAGGCGAACGCACGGCCACGGCACCGCCGCAGCATACGACGTCGACATCGAACTGGGGGGCGGGCGGCGACTGACCGGCACGGTGTCGCCGGTGTACGGCGACCGCCTGGTGTCGGTGACGTATTCGCGGCTGGACGGCAAGCATCTGCTCGAATCGTGGATCCCGTTGCTGGCGTTGGCGGCTCACGATCCCGGCCGGGACTGGTCGGCGGTGTGTGTCGGCCGCATGCGCAGGGGTGCCAGCACCCGGACCGAGGGGCTGGGCCCGCCGCGCGACCGGCAGCAGGCCGTCGAGGTGCTGCGCGAGCTGGTGGCGATCTACGATGCCGGCCGGCGCGAGCCGATTCCGTTGCCCATCAAGACGTCCTACGCCTGGGCCGCCGCCCGGTACGGCGGCGAAGACCCGGTGGCCGAGGCGCGATACCGATGGAAATCCAGCGACCGCTTCCCTGGCGAGGACCAGGCCCCGGCGCACGCGCGCGCATGGGGCAAGGGCGCGGCGCTGGACGAGCTGATGCAGCCGGTGCGGCCGGGCGAGGAGTGCGCCGGCGAGGACAACCGGCTCGGCGCCTACGCCGCCCGGGTCTGGCTGCCAATGCTGCGCGCCGAGAGGAAACCCACCTGATGGAGCGCTTCGACCTGTTGGGTGCGCTGCCGGCCGAGCGCTCCACCACTGTGCTGGAGGCCAGCGCGGGGACCGGTAAGACCTTCGCGCTGGCTTCTCTGGTGACCCGGTATCTCGCCGACGGCGCCGCCTCACTCGACCAGATGCTGCTCATCACTTTCGGCCGGGCCGCCAGCCAAGAGTTGCGCGAACGCGTCCGCTGCCAAATGGTCGATGCCGTGAAAGCTTTTGCCGATCCATCGACCGTCGGCGACAACCAGGTGGTGGCGTACCTGCTGGACGGCACCGACGGGCAGCGCACGGCGCGCCTACAGCGGCTTCGCGACGCGCTGGCCGGCTTCGATGCGGCGACGATCGCCACCACCCACCAGTTCTGCCAGCTGGTGTTGCGCTCGCTCGGCGTGGCCGGGGACACCGCGGCCAGCGTGACGCTGCTCGACAGCCTCGACGACCTGGTGACCGAGATCGTCGACGATCTCTACCTGGCGCACTTCGGCCAGGAGCGCGACGACCCGGCGCTGCACTACCGTGAGGCGCTGCGGCTGGCGCGCGCGGTCGTCGACAATCCGTCGACCGAGCTGCGGCCGCGCGACCCGGACCCGGATTCGCGGGCCGCAGTCAACGTCAGATTCGCCAAAGATGTTCTGGCGGAGCTGGATACGCGCAAGCGCCGGCTGGGCGTCCTCGGCTACGACGACCTGCTGATCCGGCTGGCCGACGCGCTGGCCACCGACGACTCCCCCGCCCGCCTACGCATGCACCAACGCTGGCCCATCGTGATGGTCGACGAGTTCCAGGACACCGACCCGGTGCAATGGCAGGTGATCGACCGGGCGTTCAGCGGGCGCTCCACAGTGATCCTCATCGGTGACCCGAAGCAGGCGATCTACGCGTTCCGCGGCGGTGACATCGTGACGTATCTGCGGGCCGCCGCGACGGCCGGTGAGCGCAAGACGCTGGACACCAACTGGCGCAGCGACTCCGCGCTGCTGCAGCGGCTGCAGGTGGTGCTGCGCGGCGCGCAGCTCGGCGACCCCGCGATCGTGGTGAACGACGTCGACGCACACCACCGCGGTCATCGGCTGGCCGGCGCGCCGCACAATGATCCCTTCCGGCTGCGCGTGGTCGCACGGAAGGCGTTGGGGCGCAGAGGTGTCCAGAACCTGCCGATCGACCAGGTGCGCGAACACATCGGCGCCGACCTCGCGTCCGACATCCGCGCGTTGCTGGCCAGCGGTGCAACCTTCGCCGGTAGACCACTGCAGGCGCGCGACATCGCCGTGATCGTGGAGAAGCACCGCGACGCGCACGCGTGCTTCAAGGCGCTCTGCGCGGCGGGCGTCCCCGCGGTCTACACGGGCAACTCCGACGTGTTCACCTCCGAGGCCGCCGAGGACTGGCTGTGCCTGCTGGAGGCCTTCGACCAACCGCACCGGCCGGGGATGGTGCGCGCCGCCGCCGCGACAATGTTCTTCGGTGAGACCGCGGAATCGCTGAGCGCCGGCGGCGACGCGCTCACGGATCGGATCGCGAAAACCCTGCGGGAGTGGGCCGGTCATGCCCGCGAACGCGGTGTCGCGGCCATCTTCGAGGCCGCTCAATTGCTGGGCATGGGCAATCGCCTGCTCGCCTGGCAGGGCGGTGAGCGACACATGACCGACCTGGCGCACGTCACCCAGCTGCTGCAGGATGTCGCGCACCGCAACCACTACAGCCTGCCCGCGCTGCGCGATTGGCTGCGGCGGCAGCGTGATGAGCGCAGCGGCGCGCCGGAGCGCAATCGCCGGCTCGACAGCGACGCCGCGGCCGTCCAGATCATGACTGTCTTCGTCAGCAAGGGCCTGCAGTACCCCATCGTGTATCTGCCGTTCGCGTTCAACCGCACCACCCAGGACAGCGACGTGGTGCTGTTCCACGACGAGGACGGCGCGCGTTGCCTGCACGTCGGCGGCAAGGACAGCCCCGACTTCAAAGCCGTTGAGCGGCTGGGGCGCAAAGAGGACGCCAGCGACGACAGCCGGTTGACGTACGTCGCACTGACCAGGGCCCAGTCCCAGGTGGTGGCGTGGTGGTCACCGGCGTATTACGAACCCACCGGCGGCCTGTCACGGCTGCTGCGCGGCCGCCGGCCCGGCGACCCGGTGGTGCCGGACCGATGCGAGCCCGCCAGGATTTCCGACGACGATGCCATGGCCAGGCTGCGGGAGTGGGAGGCGGCGGGCGGGCCGGTCATCGAGGAATCGGTGGTGGCGCCCGCCCCGTCGTTGACCGCCGAGCCGACCCCCGAGCGCCTCGGGAACCGCCACTTTCACCGCGGCATCGACACCGGTTGGCGGCGCACCTCGTATTCCGGTTTGATCCGGGCCGCGCAGGCCAGCGGGGTGGGCAGCGAACCCGAAGCCGGCGAACTCGACGACGAGGCCGGCGACATCCCGTTGGTGTCGGCGGAGGCCGGGCCGGATGTGCCATCGCCGATGGCGGAGCTGCCGGCGGGCGCCACCTTCGGCACCCTGGTACATGCCGTGCTGGAGACGGCCGACCCGTTGGCCGCGGACCTGGCCGCCGAGCTCGAGACGCAGATCCGGGCGCACTGGGCGTGGTGGCCGGTCGCCGCGGCCCCCGAGCAGCTGGCCGCGGCGATGGTGCCGATGCACGACACGCCGCTGGGCCCGTTGACGGATGGCAGGACGCTGCGCCGGATCGGATTGCCGGACCGGTTGCGCGAGCTGGACTTTGAGCTGCCCCTGGCGGGCGGTGACCTTCGCTCGACGGCGCCGGAGGTCCGGCTCGCGGATCTGGCGCCGCTGCTACGCGCGCACCTGCCGGACGACGATGTGCTGGCACCGTATGCCGACCGGCTGGCCGAGCACGGCCTCGGCGATCAGTCGCTGCGCGGATACCTCACCGGGTCGATCGACGCCGTGCTCCGCGTTCCCGACGGATCGGGCCACCGCTTCGTGGTGGTGGATTACAAGACCAACCGGCTCGGCGACCCGGAGCGACCCCTGACCGCCGCCGATTACGACCGGTCACGGATGGCCGAGGCGATGTTGCACTCCGACTACCCGCTGCAGGCGCTGCTGTATTGCACGGTGCTGCACCGGTTTTTGCGTTGGCGGTTGAGCGATTACGATCCCGGCCGGCACCTGGGTGGCGTCCTCTACCTGTTCGTGCGGGGCATGTGCGGCGAGCAGACGCCCGTGCTGGACGGCCACCCGGCGGGTGTCTTCGATTGGCGGCCGCCCTGGCCGTTGATCACGGCCCTGTCGGACCTGCTCGATGCTCAGGGGGTGGCCGCGTGACGGTGGAGGTCGTGTCCGCGACCGGGCTGCTGCGCACATTCAGTGACGCCGGCGTATTCGAGCCCGCCGATATCCATGTGGCGCAACGTCTTACCTCGCTCACCGGCGAGTCCGATGAGCGGGTGGCGCTCGCGGTCGCCCTGGTGGTCCGCGCGCTGCGGGGTGGTTCGGTGTGCGTCGATCTGCGCGCGGTGCACGACCGGATCGACGAAGCCGGCCTGCCCTGGCCCGACGCCGACGACTGGATGGCGGCGGTGCGGGCGAGCGCGTTGCTCGGGTCGCCGCCGGTGCTGCGGTTGTTCGGCGACCTGTTGTATTTCGACAGGTATTGGCTCGAGGAAGAGCAGGTGTGCACCGACCTGCTCGCGCTTGCGGTGACCCCCGCCGCCGTCGAATCGACCAGCTACGAACGGCTTTTCGGCCCCGGCTATGAGGAACAGCGGGCGGCCGCCGAGATCGCGGTCGCGCAGGCGCTGACCGTGCTGACCGGCGGGCCCGGCACCGGCAAGACCACCACGGTCGCGCGCCTGCTCGCCCTGTTGGTCGAACAGGCGGAGCGTGCGGGTCTGCCGAGACCCCGGATTGCGCTGGCCGCGCCAACCGGTAAGGCGGCGGCGCGGCTGGCCGAGGCGGTGGCCGCGGGAAGCGCGGAGCTCACCGCGGCGGACAGGGCGCGGCTGACCGGCCTACCCGGGACCACGCTGCATCGCCTCCTGGGTCCCAGGCCGGATACGTCGGTGCGTTTCAAGCACAATCGCGGCAATCGACTACCGCACGACGTGATCGTGGTCGACGAAACTTCGATGGTGTCGTTGACGATGATGGCCCGGCTGGTCGAGGCGGTCCGGCCGGACACCCGCCTGATTCTGGTCGGTGACCCCGACCAGTTGGCCTCGGTGGAAGCCGGTGCCGTGCTGGCGGACCTGGTGGACGGGTTGGCCGACCGCGACGACGTGCGAGTCGCGGCCCTGCACACACCGCACCGATTCGGCACGTCGATCGGCGCACTGGCCGAGGCGATCCGGGTCGGCGACGCGGACCGGGTCGTGCAATTGCTGGCGGCCGGCGGTGACCACATCGAGTGGGTGAACTCCGAGCGCCCGGCCGAGCGGCTGCGTGAGGTGCTGGTCGCGCACGCGCTGCGGCTGCGCTCGGCCGCGCTGCTGGGCGCGGCGGCCGAGGCGTTGGCAACGCTGGACGAGCACCGGTTGTTGTGTGCGCACCGCGAGGGCCCGTACGGCGCGACGCATTGGAACACGCAGGTGCAGAAGTGGATTGCCGAAGCGACCGGCCAGCCGGCCTGGTCGCAGTGGTATGCCGGCCGTCCCTTGCTGGTGACGGCGAACGACTATGGGCTGCGGCTCTACAACGGCGACACCGGCGTGGCCGTGGCCGCCGCGGACGGCCTGCGTGCCGTCGTCGCCGGCGCCACCGGGCCGCTGGACTTCGCGACCAGCCGCCTCGGCGAGGTGGAGACGATGCATGCCATGACCATTCACAAAAGCCAGGGCAGCCAGGCCGACGAAGTGACGGTGCTGATACCGCCGGAGGATTCGCGATTGCTGACGCGGGAACTGTTCTACACGGCGGTCACCCGGGCGAAGATTAAGGTTCGGGTCGCGGGCCCCGAGGCGTCGATTCGCGCGGCGATGCAGCGCCGGGCGGTGCGAGCCACCGGCCTGCGGCAGCGACTGCGATCGTTCAGCCAGGGCTAGGGGCGCGAGCCTTCGCGGCCATCTGCTTGAGCATGCCGTCGTGGATGATGTCGATGCGGGAACGGGCCTCCGCGCATACGTACGGATCCCGGATCACGGTGAGTTGGTTGTCCTGCTTGGATTCTCCGCCGGTGGACCAGTTGGTCGAACCGGTAATGACGTCGACGCCGTCGATGATCACCATCTTCAAGTGCATGATCGCCGACTTCTCACTGTGCCCGATCGCGATGCTGTTGCCGATCTTGTCGTTGAGCCACGGGGCCAGCAGCGGGCGCTCGGCGGCTCCCGCGGCTTGCGTGGAGTCGAGACTCATTTGCACGTAGATCTTTTCGTCGTTCAATGCGGACTGCAACACCGAATTGAGCTCCGCATCGTCGAAGCCGTACATCGCCACGATGATGCTCTTGCTGGCCGACGTCAACAGGGCCTTGAGGGCGTCGTGCACCTGGTCGACGGGGCTGTAGAAGGTTCGGGTGGTGTCGGGATAGCCGGGCGGAAACGGCGCAGCTTTGAACTTGTTCAGTTCGGTCAAGGAACTCAGTGCCATGGCGGTTGCTCCTTCACAACGCGGGAGAGATCCAGTCTTCCGGGTCGGCGCTGAGCCGCTGCTGCTCGGCGCTGAGAGTCGGAAGGTAACTCGGGTTGTCGCGGCGGCGCACCAGCACGCTGGGATGCACCAGCGCGTCGGGGCCCATCGGCCGGCGCCGGCGCCCGACCACGTACCACAGCTTGCCGTTGTTGTGAATCGGTGCGTCCGCGAAGTCTTCTGCCACCGCGCACTGCCGCCGGTAGGCCGCCGCGTCGAGCGCCAGCTGACCGACGATGCCGTCGGTGACCCATTTCAACGCGATCGTGGCAAGCCGGTGGTCGGGCATGAACGTCCCGCCGACGTCGGCGTGCACGCCGGCGAACCAGCGCTCCTGAAGTCCCAATGGGTGCCGTTCGACGAGGTATTCGCGATAGGGACGGCGACGTTCGTCGATCGACACGGCGTGGCGGATGCGCGCCACGTTGGGCAGCGCGCGAGTGTAGGGCCAGCGCAGATTTCCGAACCGCAGGAAGCCCGCGGCCTTGACGGTGTCCCACAGCCCCAGGTACGCCACCGGCACTGCGTAGTGCCACACCTGGTTCGGACTGTTCTGCCGCACGGTGGAAAACAGCGGCTCGTTCTCGGTGCGCCAGCAGAACGCACGGGCGAACTCGGCCCAGTGATCGTATTCGTCCTGCGTGAAATACCGGTTTACGGCGTACTTTTCGAGGGCGTACGGCAACAGGTTCTCCGAACCGGGCCGCATCAATCCCGGCCGCAGCAGCATGCCGGCCAACGCACGCGCGGTGTAGGCACCCCGGCTGAATCCGAAGATGTAGATCGCGTCGCCGGGACGCCAATGCTGCATCACATAGCGGTAGGCCTGTGCCACATTGTCTTTCAGACCCAGGCCGAATGCCTGGTCGAACAGCAGGTCCAGCTTTCGGGATAGCGATGAATGCGCCGATGCGGGCGCCAGCGTGCCGACTCTCGGGTCGTAGTAGGCGAGTTGTCGAGCCGGATCGTTCTTGTCCAGCATCTCGAACAGTTTGGCGACATTGGTGAGATTCCCGGCCCCGATTTGATTGGCGGTGCCGTCCAGGCAGACGACGATCCGCTTGCCCTGCGGCGGCGCGGGCTGCTCGGTCATCGGAGAATGCCTCTCACCAGATGTTCGCGATATGCGGCACTCTACGGCGATCACGCCCGCACCGCGGCGACTTGGAATCAGCCGGGTGCGGCCAGCACGCGACGATGCGGAACAATCGTCGCCGACATGGACGACAGTGACGGTCCCCCGCAGCGACGGGTCCACATCGTGCGGCTCGCGGTGTTCTGCGGGTTTCTGGCCTTGGTCTTCTATCTGGTGGCCGTCGCGCGGGTGATCAACATAGACGAGATCCGGCGTGTCGTGACTGCGACCGGGCCCGCGGCGCCGCTGACCTACGTCGTGCTCTCGGCGCTGGTGGGCGCGTTGTTCGTCCCGGGTTCGATTCTGGCCGCGGGCAGTGGATTGTTGTTCGGTCCGTTGGTGGGCGTCTTCGTGACGCTCGGCGCGACGGTGGGCACCGCAATCGTCGCGAGTTTTGTCGGCCGACGATCCGGCCGAGGCAGCGCCCGGGGACTGCTCGGGGACGAACGCGCCGACCGCTTCGACACGCTGATCGAACGACACGGGCTGTGGGCGGTCGTCGGGCAGCGCTTCGTCCCCGGGATCTCGGACGCGCTTGCGTCGTACACGTTCGGCGCCTTCGGCGTTCCGGTGTGGCAGATGGCGGTCGGCTCTTTCATCGGGTCGGCGCCGCGGGCATTCGTCTACACCGCGCTGGGTGCCTCGATCGGGAACCGGTCATCGCCGTTGGCCTACGCGGCGATCGCGGTGTGGTGCGTGACCGCCATCATCGGCGCGTTCGCCGCACATCGCGGATACCGCAGGTGGCGTCGGCACGGCCGCGAGAACGGCGGCACGGCCGACACGGACTCGTAACGCCGCGTCTGCGGACGGCCCTTCACCCTGCCGACCCCAGCATCGTCTTCCACCCCTCGTCCCCGACGATGGTCGAATTCGCAACGGAATACACCACACCGTCGGGGCCCACGACCTTGCCGCTGCGGACGTCGTACAGCGCGGTGGGGAGCGTGTTCGGGGTGTAAGTGCACGGGTTCGGCTGCTGCCCATTGCACAAGACGCTGCCCGATCCGGGACGCTGCAGCGGATCGCTGATCGGCGGCGGCGTACCCGGCACCTGATCGGCGGGTGCCGGGTTGAGGCCGTTGTCGACCGACGGAGCCGGGATCACCAGCCCCGGTTTCACCGGCTGGTCACAACGCGCGCTCGGAGCGGGACAGGTCAGTATTTGATTCGGGTCGCCGTACCAGGGGTTGGTTCCGGCCGGCACGTAGGGCTCGGTGCTGCGGCACTCCCGCGGGGTCGCCGCCCGCTTCCCCGGCACGTCTACGCACGGGTAATTACGTGCCCCGCGAACAACATTCGTCGCATCCATCGGAATCTTGCAGTAGGTGCCCGCCGGAAGCGGTGCGGTGCTGGTATCCGCAGGAGCCCGCCACTCCGACGCCGGCAGGAAGCCGGTCAGGCACGGCGGCGGCTGGTTGAGCGAGATGGCGCCGACGCCGAGCGCGGCCTGACCGGGAAACTGTGCGGTCACCGACTGAGCGATCGCACCCGACTGCGGCAGGAACACCAACGCCTGCTCGACGCCGTTGTGATAGCGCTTGAGCATGTCGATCACGACCTCGAGATTGGCCAGCGTCTGCGGCAACGACTCCCGTACGTCGCCAAATGTGGTGTTCACCTGCGCGGCCGTCGGCGCCGCGTTGGCCAAAATGCTGCGCACCGCCGGATCGGACTGCGCGGTCTGCGCGGTCAACGTGTTCAGATTGGCGGCCCAACGCTTAATCGTGCCAGCGGAATCCGCCTGGCTGTCGATTATCGGCGCCGAACGTCCGATGATGTCGTCGACGTCGTCGATACTTCCCCGGAAGTCGTGGGCGATCGCCTGGGTGGCGTCCACCAGGCGTCGCAGCGACGGCCCCAACCCGCCCACGGCCTGCGACGTCTCGTAGAGCAGCGCGGCGATTTTGTCTTTGGGCAGCACCACCAATCCACGGTTGGCGGCGTCCAGCGCGGGACCGATCTGGCTGGGCACGGTGCTTTTGCGAATCGTCTGACCATTTGCCAGGTACGGACCCCGGTTCGCGTTCGATACCAGGTCGACGTATTGCTCACCAACCGCCGAGACCGAATGCACGTTGGCCGATGCGTCGGAGGGTATTCGGTAGCCGTCCTCGATGCTCATCGTCGCGCGGGCGCCGCGCTCGGTCGGTTCGACACCGGTGACCTTGCCGATGGTGATTCCCCGATAGGTGACGTTGGCCGTTCGATACAGGCCACCGGACTGCGGCAATTCGGCATAGAGGGTGTAGCGACCGACGCCGACCAGGCTCGGTATCCGAAGGTAATACCAGCCAAGGACCACCACCGCGGCCACCGCCACCGCCGTCAGAAGCACCAGCTGGGTTTTGATCAAGCGGGGCAGCATGTTTCATTCGCCCCGTTCCACCAGCGGCCCGCCCGGGGCGTCATTGGGGTTGGGCGTGTAGCGCACGTCCGGGATCATGGTGTCGGGATTGCGTCCCCATGATTGCTCGAGCGCCCGCAGCGCCCCGGAGAATCCGGTGCCGGTCAGCGTCGTGTTATCGATGGTGGACAGGGTCAGGTCGAGCGCACCGGAAACATTGACATAGTCGCCGCGGATCACCTGGGAGACGTCGTCGATGTTGAACGGCGCCGTGAGACCCAGCTTCAGTGCGCCGGCCACGAACGGCGAGGCCGGGACGAGTTGGCGCAGCGGTCGCTGCAGCGACTGTAGGCTCCGGTAGAGGTTGGGCCGGGTATCGGCCAGCGCCCGGTGGGCGGCACTGCTGAATCGTCCCAGGGATTCCGTCGCGTCGGCGAACAGTTCGCGGGTGTCGGCGAAATGCCGGATCAGCGGCGGGACATCGGTCAGGACCCGGTCCAGCGTGTCTTTGCGGTTCGCGAAGATGCTCAGGAGCTCGTTGCTCGAATCGATTGCGCGGGTGAGGTCATCGCGTTGACGGCTCAAATCGCTGATGAAAGTGTCCAGCCGCCCCAGGAATTCGCGGATCTGCTCGGCGTGACCGTCGAGGATGTTGACCACCTCGGTCTGGATCGCGTCGAGGTTGGCAATGCCGCCGCCGTTGAGGATCACCGCGACGCTTGCCAACGTCCGTTCGACGGTGGGATAGGCCGAGGAGTTTTTCAGCGGGATCGTGTCGCCGCTCCTCAATTGCTGCGCGGAAGGGTGTTTCGGCGCGGCAAGCTCGACGTGCTGGGTGCCCAGCAGACTGGTCTGGCCGATTTTTGCGGTCGCATTCGCCGGTAGCTTCACGCCCGGATCGAGATCCAGCCTGACCGTGGCGATCCAGTTCTTCAACGTGATGGCACGAACGGTGCCGACCCACACGTCGGCGACCCTCACCCGGCTGTTCGTGTTCAGCGCCAACGTGTCCGGCATCTGCACGTAAACGGTCATATGGTCACTGCCGGTACCGTGACCGACCGGGAGCGGCATGTCGGCGATGCCCCGCCAATGGCAGGACGCCAGCATCGCCACGGCCAGCAGTAACACCAGTCCGCGGCGGCCCGCGACGATCATGCGGCGCTTCACCGGCCCGCCCCCGGGGGCCGCGGAAACCAGGGCGGCGGTGCGGGATTCGACTCGCCATACGCGTTGGGCGGCCCGGGTGCATTGGTCCCCGGCGGAGGCAGCGCGATGTCCTGTCCGCCTACGAGCTCGGCGAGCGATTCGGCGGTGAGCATGTTGGCGGTGCCCGGCTGCACCTGCGTGCCCTGCATCCCGGGCGCGACCACCCAGCCCGGCTCGTGGTTGCCGTATGAAAATGGGGTGTCGCGCGAGAAGATCCCCGGAACGGTGGTGTCTTTGTATCCGGGCGGCGGGTGCAGTCGGTCTTCGGAGTACGCGACTTCCTTGGGCAGCGTGGCCGCGGAGTTGAACGGGTTCAGGCTGGCCGGTCCATAGTTGAATTTGATGGTGTCGAGAACCGGCGCCAGATACTGTGCGCACAGCTCGGCCGAGTCCTGATAACCCAGCCGGCTGCCGGCCTGAATCGCGCTGCAGATGAAATGAATCGGGTTGGCGAAGTTGGGGAAGACGAACAAGCCCACCAGCGAGCTGTGGGCGGGTTGGTAGAGGTTGTTGAAGTTGCCCGCAAAGGTGGGCAGCACGTGCAAGGCCGTTTCCAGGCCGTTTCGCGGCTCGGGTTGCAGGATCGTGGTGGTCACGTCGGCGAGGTTGTTGACATCATGCGTCAGCGGGGCGCCGTTGTCGTTCAGGAACTTTCGGGCGGCATCGAGTACGTCGTCGAGGTGGGTGACGGTGTCGCTCACGTCGTGATCGGACTTGGTGAACCAGTCGGTGAACTCAGCCAAGTCGTCGTTGAGCGCGACGAACTGTTGCTTGTGCTGGTACAGCGCGGTGACGAACTGCGCCAGGCTTTTGGTGATGGCGACGAAGTCCCCTCGGCCCTCGTTGAGCGCGGTCAGCGCCTGCGACAAGCTGTTCAGGGTGTCGTTGACCTGCTTGCCCTTGCCGGCCAGGTTGTCGGCGGCCGACTCGATGATGTCGCCGAATGGCCCCGCCGGCTGCTGGGGTGTCGGGCCGAGCTGCCGCAGGATCCCATTGATGGAGTCCCGCAACTGATCCCACTCGACGGGCACCTGAGTGCGCTCGATCGGGATGACCGCGCCGTCTTTCAGCACCGGACCGCCCGTGTAGGGCGGTGACAACTGGATGGTGCGCGAGGCCACCAGGCTCGGGTTCAGAATCGATGCGGTGGCCCTGGCGGGCACCTTGTATTTGCTGTTGTAGTGCAACGTGACTCGCATCTTGTCGCCGGCCGGCTCGATCTTGTCGATCGAACCGACCCGCACGCCCATGATCTGAACTCTGTCGCCCGGGTACAGGGCCAGGGTCTCGGAGAAGTACGCGACGACCGTCGTGGTGGTGAGTTTTCGGTAGAGCTGCACCCCGGCGGCCGCCGCGGTGAAGACGAACACCGCCGCCAGCGCCGCGACGACCACCACCCGGGCGGACACTTTGGGCAATCGCAGGTTGCGGATGTCGAAGATGGTGCTCATCGGTCCCCTGTCCCGTCGGGCGTGAGGAACGGTGCCGGCAGCTGCGGCCCCGGTC
>NZ_JCALCO010000008.1:0-210119 GCF_059812385.1 Mycobacterium sp. NGS58
GCCTTGGAACACACACGATGGCGGCCGCACAGTGCCACCAGCCCTGCAAAAGAAATGCTTTCAACGCGACGACTACACGTGCATCGACTGCGGCTACGAAGGCACCCCAAACGCAGGCGACCTCAACGCCGACCACATAGTGCCCCGCGCCGAGGGCGGCACAGATGACCTCGACAACCTCGCCACCCGCTGCATCCCATGCCACGGCATCAAGACGCAGCAGGAGGCAGCCCGCGGCCGCGCCAGGCGCAGCGGCAAACGTAGACCACCACTGCACCCAGCAGACGCCATGACGGGTTTGCTGTGACAACATCAGAGCAGCTCAAAAGGGGTGGGCGGGGTAACCCCTGCTCTCGGAAGGCATCGCCGTTCTGCCTAGCGTGTGCCGGTGCGGCGATGCGAATGCGCCCCAGGTTTTGGGCGCGGCCCCAAGGCCGGTGGCGTTGAAGTGGCAGCTAGAGGGAGGTTTCGGCGGTGAGCGATGAGGTGGTTAGGCGGCCGCGTAGGCGGCGCTTGAGGGCCGGAAAGGCGTTGCGGGATCGCACGGATGCGGTGTTGGCGGCGGAGGCGGCGCGTGTCGGTAAGCAGCTAGCTTGGTCGCCGGTTGAGGCGGCGCGGGTCGACTCCGCGGTGCAGGCCGCGGAGCACGCCGAGTTGCTGCAGCAGCGGCTTGACGAGGAGTTGCGCCGCGATGAGCCGCGCGTGCCGTTGGCTGCGAGCTTGGTGGCCGAGATTCGACTGCAGCGCAAGGCGGTGGCCGAGCACCTGACGGCGGTGCCGTTGCTGCGGGGCGCGGCGGATGGGAAGTCGATCCCGCACCGGGAGGCGGCGCAGGCGCGTTGGGGTGCGGCGCGGCCGATGAGGCGGGTGAAATAGATGCCTGTGGAGGTGGTGGGTGAGCCGCCGGAGTTGGGTGACTACCAGGATCCCGGCGATTGGTTTCGGGCGGTGAATTGGTTGCAGGTCGCGCACAGGCGCGATGACGTCGACGAGTCGTGCGCGCGGGTCGCAAATTTTTTGGATGCGTGGGAGCGGGTGAATGGTGGGCCGCCGTGGACGATGGACGGTTCGGCGCGGGTGTCGTCGTGGCCGACGTATTGCGGCGGGGTTCGGGAGGTGTTCGTGCGCGTGGGTGTGGCGGGCGAGCAGTTGTTGCCGGATTGCGCGGCCGGCTGGTATGCGCCGGTCGACTACCGCGAGCTATGAACTGGCCTCGGTCTGTTGACCCTTGACGCTGCACTGGCCATCCGCTGACCACACCCATTCACTGGGCACCGGCGAGTACAGGCCGAGCCGAACCAGTTCGTCTGCCAGTGGTTTACAGGCGCGCAGCGTGCAAAGGGCGATTTGGTAGGTGAGCCACGCGGGCATCGACCTGCCCATCATTGTCGAGCCCTGCATGTAGTTGCGTAGCTTCTCAGCGCGCTTGTTCTGGTTGGGTGCGCCGTCGTCGTGGTGGATGCCGCCGAGACTGTTCGCCGCGACCTTCAACACGTCCTTCACGGTGTAGTCACGGTCCTGGTAGGTGATGATCCCGTGATCCAGGAAATCTGTGCGCGCCAAGTCGAGCACCTGATCCCCTGGCTGACTCGATATACCCGTCAGCACATCCCCGCGGAACCCAACGGCGACATCGACACGGGTCACGCCGGGATTGACTGCGAGGAACTTGTCCCACGCCTCATCGATCTGCCGCTGCACCTCTGGTGGTACCTGCGCCGGTCCCGGCTTCAGGACCCGAAACTCCACATCCATGGACGCGGACGCGCTCGCGGTATCCAGAAGGTTCTCCAGCAAGATAGGCCGCAGTAGGCCAGCGACTTTCAGCAAGTCGTATTCGCTCGGGTTGCTGCTCAACTTCTTACGTATGTCGATGAGTGTCTCGACGAACAGCTGCTCAACCTGCATCTCCGGCACAGTCATAATCGTGTCACACCCGCGCAGCCTTACGGCGTCACCGTCTACGTCTAACCTCGGGTGCATGGAGGACGATCAGAAATACGTGGCCGCCCTGTACAGCGCCGTTGTCGGCGGGACCGACATCGGCTACCTGCGACTGACCGACGCCCAACTCCAAGCGTTTCTGCACGTTCTCGCGTGGTACATGGGCGGAAAGCAGGAGGCAGTAGATGGTTTTGTTGTCGGCGCGCCCAATACAGATGCCGGCAACCTAACCGTCTACTGGATAGCGGGTGAATCCATCGGGTCTCTGACCCTGGAAGGCGCCGGCGACGGAAACGCTGCATTGCCTCCGATCAGCGGCTGGCTGCGTTCGGCACGAGAGGTCGAGCAGCTGAAACTTGGTGCCGTCGTCAAGTTCGATGACTTCACACAAGTGCCGGATGTTCGACCCGTTGTGCTCGTCTTCTTCCGCGGCGAGAAGCCCATCGAGATTTCGGCCGACCGGCCGAATGAGCGTGCCCGCAAACAGGCGAAAGATTTCATCGCCCGACTACGAGCAGTTATCGGCGGCCAGCCCGCATAGGCTCTGTGGGGGACCAGTGGTCCGCTGCACGGCGCCGCGGCGCCGCCGCTGCCGCTGGCCGGTTTGGCGGCGCCGCGGCTAATGCGGCTAATTCCATCGCGGCTAATTCCATCGGTGACCACCGCGCGGCCGCCGACATCAGTCGCCGGTGTTCCCATTCGGCGCGTGCGGCCAGGGCGTCGCGGCGCTGCTGGCGGCGCACGGCCGCGTACACGCCCCCGCCGGCCGCGACAACGGCCAGCAGCCAGGGGTGGGCCACCGCCATAGCCAGCACCACGACGGCCAGCGCGACGGCGGCGGCCGGATGCCGGTCAGGCCAGGTGCGCCGTGAACGGCTGACCTCTAGACCGCAGCGCGGGCAGGCCCGGCTAGCCATGGCGCTCGCTCCGCACATGCTCGTGCCGCCAGTCCCCGCACTCAGGGCCGAGGTGGTTGCTGTCCAAGTGGTCGAGCAGTTGGTGGCACTCACCCAGCGCATCGGCGATCTGCTCGTACAGGTGGAAGGCGTCATTGGCCTGCCACCCGTCGAGGGCAGCCGCCGCATCCACCGCGGCAACGTGGGCCTTGGTCAACTGGTCATGGCACGCCATCAAGTTCTCGGCGGCTTGTGTCTTGGCCATCAGTTCGCTCCTGTCAGGTCGTCTTGTGCGTCCATGCTGTCAACCTCGGCGGCGGCCGCGATCAGTGCGCGGGCTAGTTGGCGTGCCTGCGCCCCGGTGATCGGGTTGTCGGCGTGCAGCTGGTGCACCGAAATGTGCCGCGTCACTTCGCCATCGGCGGTCTGGGTCCCATGCACGCACACCTCGATGACGTCGGACCATGGCCGGTTGCCGGGGTCATCGGCGGGCACTGTGTGCTGCCAGCCGTGCCAGGTCCGGTAGGCGTGCGGCGTGCCCGCATCCAGCCACTCGTCGACTGTGACTGCGCCGGCAGGCAGGTCGACGCCGTAGGATGCGGGGCGTGGGTGCGAGTTGGTCGCTGCGGTCATGTTGGTCTGTCTCCTAACTCATTTCAGGTGAGCGGAGAACCCAACAGCCGGCTAAGCGGCATAACACCGGCATAACACCGGCCTTGCTTCGCAGTGCTAAAAACCGTATCTTACCTGCGTGAACAAGAGTGGTCCCGGCTGGGATCGAACCAGCGACCTTCCGCGTGTGAAGCGGACGCTCTCCCACTGAGCCACGGGACCGGCGCCGAGATGGCGAACGACGTCGAAGACTAGCACGCGCCAGTCCCCGACAATACCGGCCGCGTCGTGTGGCAGGTCGTCGCGATAGCCTAGACACGACTCGTACCAAGAAATTTGTATGTGCCCGCTCACGTGGACTATCGTCGTGCTTCGCACCGGGCGACGATCTCGTCCGAGGCGCGCGGATGTAGCGCAGTTGGTAGCGCATCACCTTGCCAAGGTGAGGGTCGCGGGTTCGAATCCCGTCATCCGCTCGAAGGTGCAAGTGGCGTGGACCCCAACGGTGGAGTGGCCGAGTGGTGAGGCAACGGCCTGCAAAGCCGTGCACACGGGTTCGATTCCCGTCTCCACCTCAAACTTATGGTTTCCCGGCGCGATTAGCTCAGCGGGAGAGCGCTTCCCTGACACGGAAGAGGTCACTGGTTCAATCCCAGTATCGCGCACCAGAGTTCTTGCAGGTGAGGCCCGGTTTTCGCTGATGAGTTGTAGCGCTGGCACCCGCAGGTGCTCGTGGGCTGCATGTCCGTGCGAGGCTTCAGTCTTCGGTTTTGACGACTTCCACCTTCATCTTCGCGCGATTGGAGACAGCTTTCGGAACGGAACCCAGGACCTTCCCGACGATCGAATTGGCGCCAACGCTGCCCACGACAATCAAGTCGGCTGCAATCTCATCAGCCAGTTCTAGCAGCGCGTCCACCGGAGCGCCCTCCACCGCGCGTTCCTCGACATCGGTCGCACCCGCATCCCTTGCCCTGGAAGCGGCCATGCGCAGCATGTCGTACACCGGCGCGTTGCCTTGGGTCCGATATTGGTCGTCATGAAGCTGATCGGGATCCGTTCCGCCTCGTTGTTTACCCAGGAATGCGGAGGCGACGACGAGTTTTGCTCCGGAGTCAGCAGCAATCGCCGCGGCGCGGTCAACCGCGCGTAGCGATGTGTCCGAGCCATCGGTACCGACCACGATGACCTTGTAATCACCCATGAGATCCCCCTAAATGTGCCGTCAGGCTGACGCGTGCATTCTGTCGGAATGTGCCGACCTCGGATTGCAGCTCGATTGCGAGGTCGCCGAAGACATGCGCCAGGCGCTGATGAGGCTGCTCAGCCGTCATTCGCTAGAGGATAGCGAGGCGATCGCACCTTTTTCTTGCTTGCGGGATTGCGCGTCGGTGCCATCTTCGTCTTCTGTGGCCTGCGGGGATTGTTCGTCGTCTGTCGCAGGGAACCAGAGCCGGACCTACCGCCATCTCATGTCGTAATTACGACGAGGTGCCCGTGTCCCCGTCGGCTTCATTTCTGGCCGCTTCCGCTTCGGCACGATCTTTCCCCGCTGCCCGCCGGTACCTGATGGCAGCATCACTGTGCCGCTCGCCGCTACCGCCGGGCTTTCCCTCGGCGGCCCACTCATGACCCTGAGCCACCTGCTCGTTTCGTTGGGCTGCTAGGTCATCCGCGGTCGCACGATCGTGCGCTGAATCCGGCATAGCACAACGATAGGCCCCGCCGTCTTACCGATTGAGCGCCCCCGGCAGCCGCTTCATGACTGACCGAGGGCTAAGCGACGCCGCGATCCCGCGTCGCCCGCCGCCACATTTGCGCGATTACCCCAGGAACGCTAGGGGCACACGACAAAGTGGTTGAGCGGTAAAGAGATTCGTTAACTTCTTAGAGCATCTGGGCCGGAGAAGGTTTCGCTGGCGCCACCTGAGTTTCGTGCTGTTCGACAACCAGGCGGGCGATTTCGACGAGTTTCCTGTTGGAGTCTTGCGAAAGCCGGGTCAGAAGGCTGAACGCCTGCAGACCAGTCAAGTCCATCGAGTGCATGAGAATGCCTTTGGCCTGACCGATGATGTCGCGGGTCGCCAAGGCGTCTTTGAATTGCGTTTCGACAGTGGACCCGACCATGGCGATCGCGGCGTGCTGGGCCAGGATTTCGCCCACGAAGATCGATTCGTCGGAGAAGGCGTGGGGCCGGTCACTGTAAATATTTAGCGCGCCCAGGGTGCTTTCTTCGACGAACAGCCGGAACGACAACAGGCTCAGCACGCCGTGCTGGTAGGCGGCGCCGGCAAAGACTGGCCAGCGTGGATCACTGCGCATGTCATCGATTTGCACGGTGTGGTGATCGCGTAACGAGGTCAGACACGGGCCATCGTTGAATTGGGACTGCAATTCGTCTAACGCGGCTACCCGCGGGTCAGTGGGCGCTTTCGGCACAACTTGTTTGCCTTGCACCAGCGAGATGCCCGCCCAACGGGCTCCGGGCACGATATGTGCTGCGGCCTGCACAATCGTCTGCAACGTGTTATCGGAGCCGCTGCTGGTTTGCAGTTCTACGGCGAAGTCGCCGAACGCCTTCGCCAAGTCTTCATGACGGGTGGGCACAACCATCGTTGTACCCGATCTGGGTGGTGCTTTACTCCTCCGATTTTGTGCAAGCCCAGCCTGTGAAAACGGCACCCAGCGTCCGATGTCGGCGTTACGACCTCCGCGACCACTACATGAGATCCGAGTTATCCATGAATCGCATCCAACGTTTCGTCACCGAATTCATTACGGCCATTGCGCTCACAATCGCCACCGCCACATTCGCCTCACCGTGCAATTGGATGGGCATGCAGGTTCCAGCCGGTACACCGGGGAGTTGGGACGGCCCGCCAGCACCACCGCCACCGTGAACAAGTCCATTCACTTCACGCTGTCCGCGCTCTGTCTAACAGCGGCTCTTGCCATTGTCCCAACCGCCCCTCGCTCTCCTGGGGTCGGTCCGTGCTTAACACGCCAATGCGCGGGTAATCGGACGAAATGAGGCGCGAAGACGATCTCACCGTCCCCCGGCACAGGGCAACGCCGGCCCGCATGCGCGACCTCGACACCATCGACTACGAGCTGCGACTGGTGGCGGCGCTTCGCCGTGCGGCTCGAAAGCAGGGCAGGCCGCTGCCGTCGATCAAGGCGGCGGATGCGTTGTTGGATGAGCGCCGCGAGCTGATCAAGCGCGGCTACGAAGAGGCGACCGCGAACAGTCGCCATTCGCCTGGCACGCCCTTAGGCTCGTAAGAGCCCTGCTCCTCGAACTCCAGCCCCGACCCGATTACCAGGTCGCGCAGCGTACTAGACACCAGCACTTCGCCCGTCAACAAAAGCCTTTCCGGCTATTTGCGCAATTTTGCACACGCGTCAAACAATGGCGATAGCATCAGCCAATCGGGCAACAATTCGGGAAGGTAGTCCCTACCAGCAGAAAGGCGTGAGTTATGAGCACCAAGAAAATACTGAAAGCTATTGCGGCGACCGCAGTGCTGACCGGCGTAATGCTGGGGTCTTCGGGCTGCATAATGATCGACCTCGGGGCACCAGCCAGAGTCGTCCAAGAATAATCCGCCGGCTGCGGCGCCTGAGGCTGTCGCGCATGCTCTCATGCTCAACATCAACGGCATGCCGTCAGGCGCCGCTCCGGTCGGACACCGTGCGTACCGTCGCCAACCGCCCGCGATGACCGCAGCACCTTCGCTGCTGCCGACTGATTCGAAATTGCCTAAGAATTCTCCAGATTCGCGCCGGCGCAGATGCGACCGTCTATTCCACGTGACCAGCTTCGCCGTGGCGATACGGGTTCGGGATCAGCGGCGATGGACCTTGTATTGGTCCACGGGAAGGCCTCGACGGCGGCAGCATCCGTTGTGCTGATAGTCGCGCTCGGCAGCCTGCTCTCGAATCCTCAAGGGGTGCTTACATCTCGAGCGGAGGGTGGAGTCGAGGGCCCCCAGCGTCTCTCGCCAACAGATTTCAATTTCACATGTGAGACTGCGTTTTTCGCGCGCGAATGCTGCCGAAGCACGCCCAAACGACCACCTCTGGGCATTGGGGTGTTCGGCGCCTGCCTTCGCTGGTGAATTGACGGGGCGCCGGGAGTAGGGTTACACCCGCTCAGAAGGGGTGGCGATGTCTATTGGGCTTGATCGAACGCGGATCGGCGGTCGCGGACAAGCCGGGGTGCGATGCAGCTCAAGTACATAAGCATCCCTGCGCTGGTCGCCCTCGCCGGCGGTGACCCGTGGGCGATCAATCGCAGCTTGCAAGCTGGCAGTCCGGCGCAGATTGCCAACCTGGCGAATGCATTTCACGCCGCGGGCCGCTCCACTGCGGAGGCCGACAGAACGTTCGCCCAAGCTCGCTCCCGCTTCGATGCTGCCTGGAATCACCAGGACGGCGACCATCCGATAAATGCCTCCGCTGAAGTGCAGCGCGTAACGAAATCCCTTGGCGCGCAGTCCTTACAACTGCCCAAAATCGGCGCGGACCTGGAAAACATCGCCGCAACACTGGCCGAGGCGCAAAAGGCTGCCGCCGGCCAGATCGGCACGCTGGAAGCACAGTTGAAAGGGCTCGACGACATGATCGCCGAGGCCGTCCAGATTGAAAACGACCATCCCAACCTCAGCGCGGCCGACCGGAATGCGCTCAACGGCTACATCAACTCACTCGAAGACGACGCCATTCGCGACACGAAGGCCGCGCTGGGCCAGCTGCAGGCGACACGCGACGGCTACTCGAACACCTTGCAAAAAGCGCTCGGAACCCTGAAGCGTGACGGGTACGACCCCGCCGGTATCAGGGCGCAAGACGGGCCACTGTCGCCGGCGCCCCCACTGCCGGACGACCCAACGCAGTTTGCGCAAGTATGGAACTCGCTCACACAAGAGCAAAAAGACGCGGAATACGACCGCAATCATTTCATCGGCAACCACGGAGGCATGCCCTTCACCGACCGCGACCACTACAACCGCATGCATCTCGACGAACTGCAGAGGTCCAACCAAGCCGATTTGGACCGCCTGCGTGCCGAACACCCGGAGTGGGCCAGCGGCTTCACACCCGGAATCATGACCAGTACCTATCGCGACTGGAGACAACAGTGGGACGCCGCCATCCAGGCACGCGACGGATATGCGGATGTGAAGAGTTCACTCGGGCCGCCGGCAGCCCAAGTCGCCCCGGGGGGCAAAGTTGATCCGCGGAATCCGCCTAAGTATCTCGGGATCATCGACGACAAAGGCCACGCCGCAATCTCTATCAACAATCCCGATACCGCCAAACGCGACGCCACATTCGTGCCGGGAACGGGTCAAGATACGAGGCGCTTCAGCGGCAGCCAAGACAAATCCCTGCGGATGTATCAGGCTGCAAGGGATGCCGACGCCCGGCTTGCGCCCGGTGACGTCTCGGTGACCACGTGGATGGGATATGACCGGCCAATGGACGTATTCCAGGCCGCGTCTACCAGCTATGCGCACAACGGTGCCGCCGCATTAGACGACTTCCAAGCCGGGTTGCGGGCGTCCCACAACGACGCTCTTACCGGGGGGCCATCGATCAACACGGTCATCGGACACAGCTACGGCTCAACGGAAGTCGGGGCAGCGGCACTGAATGGTCACCACCTCGACGCCAACAATGTCATCGCAGTAGCCAGCCCCGGCGTGCTTACGGGCCACGCAGGCGACCTCAACCTCGACCCAGGCGCACACGTATACGCGACGAAAGCACAACACGACATCATCGGTGTCGCGACCGGATGGACACTCGGCCCAGACCCGACCGAAGCAGATTTCGGGGCTACGACTTTCGAGGCGGCGCCCGGGCCCGCTTGGCCGCTTGGACTCCCCTCGATAGCCGCGCACAGCAGCTACTGGGACAGTGGGAATCCCGCGCTCGATAACATGGGGCGCATTATCGCCGGACGCACCGATGTGACACCACCGAAGTGACGCCAGAAGGATGACGAAAACAAAAACTCGCGAAATGCTGGACTTCATCGCTGTTTTGTTGGCAGCCGGTGTACTTGCCGCGTGCTCATCGGGCACATCAACTAAGCACACGGGGCCAGGGCCATCAGCCCCGTCCGGCGCAACAATGATCCCAGGAGGCCCCATGGAACCCACACCCGTTGCGCCGTCACCGAAAATCCCAAAAAGCCAACAAGAGGCCCAGGACTCAGTCCTTCGGTATCTGCAAAAAACAGTCGACGGGTTACCGCCGGGCACCGTCCTCGACACCACCGACACCATTGGCGGCAGCAACCTCGGATGCGACGACAACTACACCGGCCCCGGCCCCGGCCCCACCGAATTTTCGTTGTTCGCCAAGGTGATCGGGCCGGCCGGAACGACGCCCGCAGATCTCATCGCGCATGCCGGAGAACTCTGGCGAAGCTGGGGTAGCACGGTGATGGAGCGCGACGGATTCGAGAAACCGAACCAATTCGGTTACTTCGCAGACGGATACCGCATAGAAATCAAGGCCGCATATCCGCCCGAGTATCCACCGACCATCGTCGCAACGTCACCGTGCTTTCCCGGCGACCTACGCCAAGATGGCCTACCGGTGCCCAAGGAGATTCGCCAAAATCCGCCCGGCAGCTAGTCGTTGCTCAACAGATCAAAGCTCCACTCTCGGATCGGCGCTCCGCGCCGGAACAATTAAAAGCCTTTTCCCAGTTTGCGCAATATTCCACACGCGTCAAAAGACCGCGATAGCATTAGCCAGCCGGCGGCGGTTAACCCGCCCCGGCCACCTCACCAGCAGAAAGGTGTGACCGATGAGCGCGAAGAGCAGCAAGAGGGTATTAAAAGTTGTCGCACTCGCCGCAATGCTGACCGGTGTGATGCTGGGGTCGTCGGGCTGCATCACGATTGACCTCGCCCCCGCTCCCGTCTACGTTGCGCCAGCTGGCTGATTGACGGTTGGTAGTGCGTTGCCCGCCGGTTCGTCATTGACTTGACGACCGGCAGCGTCCCGCCGCGCCGCTTCCGCTTCGCGAGCGCGGCCGTAATCGCGGCCAAACCCATGCGAACCTGGCGGCGATCACTGCGGATACAGCGCGTGCGTCGGTGTCCGAGCGCACCGTTTGATCGCGAATCGTCTGGGGCCAAATCGATCTCGGGAGGGTCTTAGACAAAGACCTCAAGCCGCCGGCCGCGGTTATGACCACGGCGGCCTCAACGGGCATTGTCGTGGACCTGGTCGAAGGCGGCGGGCGGGACTCTATTGCGCGCCTTCGAGTCGTCAACAAAATCTGTCGCTATTCGCGAAATATTGCACACGAGTTGAAAGACCGCTATAACATCTGATGATCGGGTAGCAGTTTCGCAGTCGGGCAGCAAATTTCGCCAGGTATTCCCTACCCAGTAGAAAGGTGTGACCCATGAGGACGACCAGCACCAAGAAAATTCTGAAAGCTGTTGCAGCGGCCGCAGTGCTGACCGGTGTGATGTTGGGATCGTCGGGCTGCATAACGATTGACCTTGGGGCACCAAGCAGAGTCGCATCGTTCTAGGTGTCGGCCGCGGCGCCTGAAGCGGTCGCGATTTTCCTCACGAGCGCCATCGACGGCATGCCGTCAGGCGCCGCTCCGGTCGGTCATCGCACGTTCCAGCGGCCCGCGATGACCGCGTGCCGATGCCGGCTTTTCTGCGAGACACCAGCAGCTTCACCGCCGGCTGACTTGAAACCGCTTTGGGATGTCCAAGATTCGCGGCTTCACCAATCGTGGTGGTCATCGGTGCGTTGATGAAGGGAATCGCCCATGAGACAGTACGTAATCGCGTCTATCGCCTGCTGTGCCGTCGCCATCGGTACGCCTGGCCATGCATGCGCGTCACCAAACGATGACAGCTTCCTCGTCGCCCTCCGTCACAACAATGTCGTGGTGCCCCTGTCTGTAGACCCGATTCAGACCGCGCAAGGCGTCTGCACCGACCGGAAGAATGGACAGCCGACCGAACAGATTGCCCGTACAGACCGCGTCGCGCGTTTCTCCAATCCCGCAGCATTCGTAGACCTGGCAATCGAGTACTACTGCCCGCAGTACCCGTCCTGACTGGCACGCGGGTTGGGTTCGGGCCGTGTAATCAACGCGCCTCGACGCCGAGCGCCGGCACCGCGTCGCGAATTGCCATGGCGCGGCGGAACACTCGCTAATTATCTTCAAACATCGCGAGGATACCATCGCCCGATGTATTGCCCCCGCGGCGTTGACACACGCGGGCTGCGACCGCCCTGGGGGATGTTTCTTCGAAGCGGTGGGGTGGGTAGGCAGTAAGTAGGCAGCGCGGCGGGGCTAGCACCGTCGGCGATGCTAGCCCCCGTGGTCAACAAAGCGGCCGCCGAGGGCGCTTCTTTATTCAACCGATCTGCTTCGGCGATCGCAGTTCCGGCGATTCTCGGCGCTTGCCGTAAGTCAGTAGTCGAGTCCGTATCCACCGCGCAAGTCCCGATGCGCGGCCTCCAGGGTCCGGTCGCACCGATCCACAAGTGCGTCGAGGTCGAGATCGGATTCCCGGCCCAGCCTGTCCAGCCACACCGTCTCCACTTTCCTCAGCTCGGACCATTTGAGTTCGCCCTCGTAATACACGGTGACGTCCTCCTGCGGGGCGGGGCACGCGGTGGTCTGCGCCAATTGCCGCTTGCATGAATCCAATTGGGTCAGTGAGTAGCCGTGCTCACGGAACTGGCGATCCCATTCGTCGAGCAGGAGATTCACCATTTCGCGAACCGGCGGCGCGGCGTAGACCATCAGCTCGGCAATGCCGTCATCGAGGCCCAGACGCATGCGAAAGTCATAGAGCTCTCGGAGGGCCTCGGCGCGCCGCTGGCTGGCGATCTCCTCGGCGGTGCCGGTCCCCTCGTATTGGGCCGCGCGTTTGACGTATATGGTCGCCGAGATCAGCGACTTCAATACGGCCTTCTTATCGTCGGCCGCCCTCTTCTCGAAGTCGAGAACACGTTCGTGGCGGCGGTCTTCCGCCTTATTCCTGGCGTCGATGCGCTTCGTCCAGATCGCGACGGCGGCGCTCGAAATCACGGACGCGAGAGGTACGAGGGCGTTGGCCACCAACGTCGTCCAGTTCATTTGACGGCCCTTACCCGCAATACCCAGGAGGCGGCGCCGGGGCGCCACGCGGAGCGCTGTCCTGATTGCAGAGGCCTGATTCTGAATGCGGCGCGCCGGGCGGGTGCAGGGTTGCCGTGATGGGTGGGTTCGGGTCTGGGGTGTTCGGCGGGGCGGGGTCTGCGTTGGCTATGGCCGCGGTCAGGCCCATCACCGTCATCCCCACCCCTGCGGCGAGAACGGTTCTGGCGGCCAATCTCATCAGCTTGGGCTCAGTGGTGCGGTCGAGGTGATCGGTCGGAGTCATGATGTTCCTTCTTGTGGTCGCAGCCCGGGTGGGCCCTGCGGGTCGGGACCGGCCCCGCCGATTGGACAGTTCGTCGACAACGCTTTCCGGGAACCGCTTGAGGCGGAGCCGTAGTTCGGTGCAAGCAGTAGGGTGGGCCCAAACCTAGATCGAGGCTATTCCCGGGACTCACAGGGTGTCTCGCGTTTTGTGGAATTGCGCGGTCGACGGGCCCGAGAACACCCCGCCCTGTTGGTGACGGCGGATCTGATGGTGGACAACGGCTACCGCGTCATGCGTCATCCGCAATCAGATGGTGGTGACGTATCCGCCGTCGATGCGGTAGTCGGATCCGGTGATATTCGTGGCACGGCCGCTGGCCAGGAACACCACCAAGTCGGCGACTTCTTCAGGAGTGGTGAACCGCCCCGTCGGCGCGGAGCTTGCGAGTTCGGCCCGGACCTCGTCGGCCGTCTGACCTTTGGCAGCGGCGAACCCGTCGGCCATCCCGCCCCGCTCCATCCACTTCTCAGTTGACACCGCACCCGGACTGACCGAATTGACACGAATGTTCTTCGGCGCCAGATCTTTTGACAATGCCTTGGCGAAGTTGGCGACTGCTGCCTTGGCGGCACAGTAGTCGTAGGTATTCGGGCCGGGAGCATAGGCACTGATCGAGCTGACGATGACGATGGAACCGCCGCCGCGGCGCTCGATTTCCGGCAGCGCCGCGCGGGTCGGTCGCACGACGCCCATCAGGTTCAGATCCCAGGACTTTCGCCACTCGTCGTCGGAGATGCCGGCGAGTCCGCCCGGGCGAACCGTGGCGCCGCCGACGTTGTTGATCAAGACGTCGATCCCCCCGCGGCAGGCCGCCGCGGCGATCAATTCTTCGGCAGCACCGGGCTGGGTAAGGTCCCCGGACACATACGACACCTGCCCGCTCTCCTCGAGCAGCGGCAGCTGTTTACCAGGGGTCCGCGACCCAGCCACCACATGTGCGCCGGCGTCGACGAGAGCCTTGGTGACCGCGAAACCGATGCCCTTGCTGGCCCCGGTGACGACGGCTATCTTCCCCGACAGATGCAGGTCCATTTGCGCTCCTTCATCCGCCGTGCCGCGCAAGACGCTACTCCGCAGCTACTGCCGGTGGCAGCGCTTTGTCGTCCATCGTGGTCCGCCGTGTCAATTGGGGGGGCGAATGCGGCGCCGGGTCAGCCGCGCGAACCGGGCCGGGGTACGTGACCAATGTCACGTTTAAGATTTGATGATTGGTTGGGCGAACACTCGTTCACTACCTATCGTGGAAGGGGCGGTAGAAAAGGGGGGCCAGTGGAACAGCTATGTGATGACCTACGCCGATTCGCTCTTCAGGTACGGCAGATCGGATTTTCCGTCAACGGCGGCGTGGGCGAAAGGGAATGCCTGGACCTCAGTGATCGCATGCTGGCCGCGGTCCAACGAGCCGAGTCCAGAAAACGCTGAGTCGAAACGAGCCGGTTGAATTCGAAGGCAACGCGACACCGCGAACCGTAGAGCGCGGACGCGCAGACCCGCGCCGCTATTTGATGGCCGGGCAGTCTCCGCGCCAGCAAGCTGGGTTACGTCTGGGTTGCTCGTTGCGGACCAGCACCACTAGAGCCACGCCGAAGAGAATCAGCAGGGGCACGAACACCAGTGGGTAAGCGGAGACCACGGCCAAGCCGATGAGAGTGGCCGGCACCACCAACAGCATCACGGCCGTCGGACCCTGATCGCTTCGATCGACGCTCCTCGCGATCCGCACGAGGGCCGCGAAAACCGCAGCGGCCCATGGGTGTTGATCCGACCACCTACCGTACGAGCGATGGGTTTTCAGGCCGCAACCCGTGCAAATTTGCCCGTTCACCCGCTTATGGTGCCATCGAGTCGGCAGATCCGCACCCCCACGACTTCTGCATTGCCGGCGACCGACAGCACCGCCGCCATTACCTGCGGTCCGCTGGGTCGTCTGGCCGCCGCCACGCCCCGCCAGGTTCAACCTCCGGCGTTGAACGGTGTTACCCGCCTGCTGAATCAGCTCGAATTGGTGGAAGTTCTGCCGCAAATTCACAAGTTCTCGGCGGCGGGCTGAATTCGCGTCTTTCGAGTCGTCAGCAAACCCGTTCCACGTTTTGAGCAATATTACACACGCGTATAAGGACCGCGATAGCATCAGCTAGCCGGCGGTGTTGTTGCCGCGGTTGTTGCTACCCGCAGAAAGGCATACGGATGAGCGCAAGCAAGAAGAAGATGCTGAAAGCTGCCGCAGCGGTCGCGGTGCTGACCGGAGTGATGCTGGGGTCGTCGGGCTGCATAATGATCGACCTAGGGGCGCCTTCCGCAGCGATGCAGAAATAGTCCCGCCGACCGCGGCGCCGGGCGCTTGCTCCAGGCTTCAGGTCAGGCGCCGCGGCCTTGGCGGCTGCCTGATACCGCACGGTAGATGATGGCTATATCTGTCGACGCCGTCGAGGCATTTGCCGGCGCGGTCGCGGACGGAATGCGTCCTTGACCTTTTCACCCGCGTCTCGCAGGTGAGCGGCCCGCTGATCAGCTCTCCCCTCGGCCTCCAGCGCTGGGTCGTTGATGGCGCGGCCGAACGCCGCCTTGAACTTTCCCGTCACCTGGTCCACCTTGTTCCGGCCCTTATTCGCACCGCTCACCAGCGTTTCCTTCTCTTCCGGTTCGGAAATAATCCGTTGAGGAGCGGCTACCCTTTTTCGGCCCGATCCACTCCGTTAGGGCAGCGGGAACCGAGCCGAGTTGGCCGATGCTCCCCCGAGACGCAGCGGACAGGTTGCCGCATGAAACACCGGCTGGATCACAGTTTCTTCGATCTATTCGCTTCCTTCGCGCATCACGGCAAATTGCAGCCACATGCGCTTCTTGATCGCCCGTATGTGCGCTAACGCAACAACGACCGAACTGCTAAATGCACCGCCTAACACGCCGACCAGCAATGCCATCAACACTTTATGGTGAGGAGCCAGTTCCCATCGTTGGAGAATCGGCGCCGCGAGTCCTTCATAAACCCCGACTAATACCGCAAACGAGACAACAGGGATCTTGAACAACAGCACCCGTTGCTGTGCGGTCATCAATTGGACGCCCAGCCGTGGCAGCACTTTTATCGAGAAGGAATAAGCAGAACCGGTCAACACTATGCTTCCCGCGGCGGAAACAAATCCAAAGAGCATCAAATTCACTACCATGGGAAAGGTCAGAAAACCAGCGATACACAGTTGGATCCAGAAGATGACAGCCAGTAGAACGCCGCCCCATACCCCCACAATGGCGGGATGCAACACTCGGACTATGGGCGATGCATTGAGCCTGACCCTCACTCTGGGAAAAACGATCCAATTCAACAATAAACAGATCACCGACGCCCCGACGAATCCTATGACAAAACCATAGACGCCGATGATGAGCATTTTGTTTGCGAAAGCCGCGAACTGCTCAGCAACAGTTGCAGTCCGAGAAGCCCGCACTACCCTGGGCCCACCCTGTGAAAATAAAGACAATAAAGGAACAGTGATCCCTTCTAGAATTGCGAATAGCCAAACTAGATGCCACGAAAGGTTAACGTCGGTCTTTAAATACTTTTCCGTGGCTAATCCGCGTTGCCTGCCGCCACTCGCGTCCATCGGCCATGCCCTTCATTTGCAGTCTTCGGCACTTATAGCCTTCGTCCAGATATTAACGCCAATACCCGGCAGGCGGGCTACTTCAGCGGTTTGCGATCGTGTTCCGGACCCGAATTGCCGCGGCCACGCACGCGGGCGCCGAAGCCGGCATGTCCCCCAAAGCGCCGGGCACCGTTCGTGTCAACCAGACCGCCGACCCCTTCCATTAGCGCTCCGGCGGTTTGCGCAATATTGCACACATGCAAAACGATGCGGATAGCATCAGAGAACCGACGGTGCAGCGCCGCCGCGGTGCGTCTACCAGGAGAAAGGTGTGACCGATGAGGACGAAAAGCACCAAGAAGATGCTGAAAGTTGCCGCACTGGCCGCAGTGCTGACCGCTGTGATGCTGGGTTCATCGGGCTGCATAACGATCGACCTGGGCGGCGTCGCCGCGCCAATCCCGGCCACCGCGCAGTAGCGCTCCTGGCAGTTATGCGCGCGAGTCGCTCTTACTCAGTGGGCGGCATGGACCGCATGCCGTCGAGCGTCGCCGTGGGCTTGAAACACAATTGTCGCGCCGTCGATGCAAGGCGTTCGGCTAGTAGCGACCGTCTGCGCTAAAAACTGCCAATCAACACGAGTTCGTTGAAAATTCGTCTCCGGAAAACGCTGATACGGGGATTCTCCGTAGCCGCGTGGGCCAAGGTGCTGGTCCG
The DNA here is from genome assembly GCF_059812385.1 of Mycobacterium sp. NGS58. Lineage (NCBI taxonomy): Bacteria > Bacillati > Actinomycetota > Actinomycetes > Mycobacteriales > Mycobacteriaceae > Mycobacterium > Mycobacterium sp. NGS58. The sequence goes on from NZ_JCALCO010000008.1 coordinate 17,221, forward strand.
CGGCCCCGATAAATCTCGGCTTCGCGTGTCGACTCCGTTCCACGCGCTGTCGTTCACGCGTTTGACGTCGGCGAATCCGTTAGCTACGAAACGGGAAATTCACAAACCGGTCTGAAGAGTGGCCGTCGTCGGACGGTAACGATCCGAAAAAGGCCTCAGCCGGTGGTGTGAACGATCAACACGTCGGTTTTGACTTTGCGCGAGACCTCGGATGGGACTGATCCAAGCAGTCTCCCGGCGACGCTGCTGAGTCCGACATTGCCGATCACCAGGAGGTCGGCATCGACGTCTTTGACCAGCTGCACCAGCGCATGGACGGGGGCACCGACGACCGACTTCTCCTCGACGTCCTTGGCCCCGGCTTGATGCGCCCGCTCCCTGGCGTTCTGCAGGATCGCGTAGTAGGGCGCCTCGCCGACCGTTCGGTAGTCCTGGCCGTGGTCGCTGCCCGGCGGGATGGCGTAGCGGCCCTTTTCCTCGGAGACGGGGAGGTGCGCCGTCACGACGATCAATTTCGCGCCGTGTTCCGCGGCGATCGCACCTGCGCGGTCTACCGCGCGCAGCGACGAGTCCGAGCCATCGGTGCCGACTACGACGGTCTGGTAGGCGCTCATGGTCCGCCCAGTGTAAAGCCGAGGGCGGCGCAATAAAGTGAAAACCGAATGTTTGGGGCCGGCCTCTTTAACCGAAAGCCCGCGCCGTATCCGCCGGACTTCACGAATGCGCTATCTTCGCGCAGTGACCAGACCTGCGCACATTAGCGTTTTCGCAGCGACGCTTGTGCTGACAGCGTGTTTGACTGCGCCCCACGGATCCGCCGACCCGACGACTCAGCAATCGCCCTTCCCGACCGGCAAAGCCGGTACCACCATCCACGTCACGGAGTACAGCGCCGCGACCGCCGACGTCACACTCAACAACGCGACCTGGGTCTCGTCCGGCTGTTACGGCGGCGGGGGTTGCAACGTCATCGAACTCACCATCGCCGGCAAGTCCGACACGCCGTTCGCCTACGGCCACACCTCAGTCACCGCCGCCACGTCTCCGTGGAAGCAGGACCCGAACCGGGATAGCGAGGGCGGCTCGTCCCTCATCGACTACCAGAAGATCAACAAGATGCCGCCGCTGCGTACGGGCAGCGTCACCAATGGCCAAACCGCCCACGGGTTCATCGCCTACGACGGCAACGTCAAGCAGGGCGACATTTACATCGAGTTCAACGATCCCAACGCCCCGGCGGCGCCCACCCCATTAGCGGGCTGGAAAGTCCACACCTGATCGCCACCACGGCCGTGCGCGGAGTCCCCGGCATCAATGCCAAGCATTGCGCTCCAAGGGAATACGACCCTGCACGCTGAACGTTGCTTCGCCTCGGTCGGGGGCCGCGTCCCACGGGCCTGATTCACACGCGCTCGGCCCTCATATCCATGTCGATTGTCCCTTGGCACGCTCCGCTCAGGATGTCGGTGTGCATGATGCCGGCGAGCGACCCGTCGGGTTGGGGTGTGTAGCGCACCTCCGCCCGGGCCGGATTCCATTGGATCGTGGTGTCGGGCATCATGCAGTCCCACTGAAAATCGGTGGCCTGCGACCACGACTTTCCGTCCCAGGTGAATTGAACCGGCTGCGGAACCGTCGGGTTGGTAGGCGGAGGGCCGCTGATGATGGTGGCGACGCACTTCCCGTTGTTACAGCTCGAGCGCAAACCATAGGTCTCGGTGTGCTGTGTTTCCGGGTCGCCGACTGCCATGCTGGTCCCGGCCTTGGGGCCGACCATGAACGTGATGGCGTACTGGCCGTTCCAGGACGGTTCGTCGGCGAAGGCTGCCGGCGGAAACGACAGGGCAATCGCGAGCGACGCGGCCGATAAGCCGGCGAAGCTCTTCAGACGGTGTGGGGCCATAGATTCCTCCTCCGAGGCCGGACCGAATCAATGGTCGTACGCCGAACCGTCGCCGACAAGGTTCTCGCCGATTGACCTGCAGAGCGCGCGATGTTTGCCGTTAGCCCCGGGGGAGTTCGGCCCGGCAATGAGTTCGACGGGCGAACGACCGAAAAGCCGCCTTACCAGCCCCACTCGTCATCGTCGAGGACGTCCACGGTCAGAGCGTTGTCGGCCGGGCCCTTCGTACCGTACGTGAAGGTGAGCAGGGTGCGGTCGCCGTCGAGGGGTTCGGTCGCTATGACGGTAGCGTGCCCGACCTTCATGCGGATCCTGTCTCCGGGCTTCAATTCGTCAACACGTTTAAGGGTCACGCTCGACCCATCGGCGTCCACGACCATGAGGGTACCCGGAAATCCGTTGGAAGGCAGTCAGTCTCACGACACCTTGCGCGGTGTCGTTGGGGGTTTGCGACGGTTCGTTGAACCTGGTCGGGGAGCTCAAGATCAAGTGGTCAGTGGCATAGGTCGGTTGGGCTGAAGGGGCCGAGGCTGCCGGGGTGCTTGCAGACGATTCTCCTTCATCGCCACGTCAGTATCTTTCACCGCGACGCTCTGGGGGTAGAAACGCCGCGGCGCTCTCAGATGAGGACCCCTGAGAATCTCGAAGGGCGGGCGCGTGAAACGTCCGTAGCACGTGCGGCGTCGGCCACCGGAGCAAAATGTGAGACGTGAGTTGGACGAGGTATACGGGCAGAGCGCTCGCAGATATCACGCTGGACGGCCCCGCGCTGCATGCCGAGCTCGAAGACGGCATCCGGGTGGGCAATCCGCATCTGACGGATGTGCGGCTGGAGCTGGCAACCGAGACCGATGCGTTCGACGCCGAACGGAGTCGGCGCTGGTATGAAGTCACCTATCTGGCCGAAAACCCAGAAGATAATTCCTAGCCCGCAGGCGCGTCGGCGCATTTGGCCGCGCGGTCAACCTTCTTGGCGCTAGATTCCTCTCCTGAGCTTTGCAAAGGAGCGCAGCGGTGCGGTCAACCATTGCCTCGGTCGTTGCGATCGGTTGCGCGATCGTTGCGCTGCCGACGCCGACGGCCCTGGCCGACGACGAGTTCGTGGCCTTGGCGGTGTCCGTCGGAAGCGGACGAGCCGCCGGCTGGGGAACCGGAGCCAGCCAGGAGCAGGCGAACCACATCGCGCTTGCCCACTGCACCGCCGAAGCCGGCGACGTTTGCGAAGTCGTGGCCGGCACGCGCAACGGCTGCGCATCCGTTGCGTTCGATCGCGGCTCCGGTCGGTTCCAGGGCGGCTCGGGCCCCGACACGACGGCCTCCAGCAACGACGCGCTGGCCAAGTTGGCGTCGTCGTTCGGCCGGGTCAAGGCCACATACTGCTCATCCTGACGTGCGCGCGTCAGCGGGCGGCGCGAAGGACACCGACTATCCTTGGAAACTAGTTGTCCTGACTCGCCGCCGCCGATTCGATCCGCGCACCGAGGGAGGCCATGAGTTCGATAAAGGCTGGAAAGTGGTCGGCCGCCTGTGCGGTCCTCCTGGCTGCTGCCGCGCTCGGCTTCGCAACGCCGGCCGCAGCGGATGACACGGACGACGCCTTCATCGCAAACCTCTCGAAGGGCGGAATCACCGTGCCCGACAACGACAATGCGATTACGACGGCACATGCGGTGTGCAACGGCCTTGACACCAATCCAACCGCCCCGATGCTGGCATTCGTACTGGCGAGGGACAGCGACCTGTCGCCGCGACAAGCCGGCTACTTCGTCGGGCTTTCGGTGGCTACCTACTGCCCGCAATACAAAGACAAGATCGGCCCCTCCGCTGGCTGAACGGCTGCGAGGCTGCCTGGGCAGTACAGCTAGCTCAGCAGTGGTCGGTCCAGCATCGCTGCAGCGGGCAGTAGGTCGAATGCGCAAGGCTCACCATGGATCCGAGGTCTCGGAACGTGACGTTCCTCGGATCAAGGGTCTGGTGAATGCCCTGGGCGATCTGGTCATACGTCCAACCCCACCCGATGTCGTCGCAGATCCGGCGAATTAGTCCGATCACCCGGCGGCCGGCTGACCGGCCCCGCACCGGAACAAATTCCGCGGCCGAAATCGATCGTGGCCGTCGATCAGGATTCCCCGAGAGCTGTGGCGGGCCAACGGGTGACGCTGTAGCACGCGCGTATGCGCGAGACTTGGGCGCCGCGGGTGAGTCGGGCATGCTGGCGGTATGCATGTGATCAATGGCGTCCGTGACCCCGCGGCAAGCTTTCCCCTCGACACGGCGGCCGACGACGCCGGCGAACGCCGGCAGGCCAACCGCGCGATTGCGGTCAGCGCCGTCGGGCTGGCGCTGACCGGGCTGGTCGAGTTGGCCATCGCGTTGTTGTCCGGGTCGGTCGCGCTGCTGGGCGATGCGCTGCACAACCTGGCGGACGTCTCCACCAGCGCACTGGTGTTCATCGGCTTCCGCGCCTCCCGCAAGCTGCCCACCGAGCGTTATCCCTACGGCTTCGAACGCGCCGAAGACCTCGCCGGTGTTGGTGTGGCCCTGGTGATCTGGTGCAGCGCCGTCGTCGCCGGCTTCGAGAGCGTCACCAAGCTGCTTCGCCACGGGGGCACCGGCTACGTGGGCTGGGGCATCGGCGCGGCGGTCGTGGGCGTCGTGGGCAATCAGCTGGTGGCCCGCTACAAATTGGTCGTGGGCCGGCGGATTCGGTCGGCGACCATGGTGGCCGACGCCAAGCACTCCTGGCTGGACGCGTTGTCGTCGGGAGGCGCGGTTCTGGGGCTGGTCGGAGTGGCGCTGGGCTGGGGCTGGGCCGACGCGGTCGCCGGCATGGTCGTCACCGGGTTCATCTGCCACGTCGGCTGGGAAGTGACCGCCGATATCGCGCACCGCCTGCTCGACGGCGTGGACCCCGGCATCATCACCACCGCCGAGGCGGTCGCGGCCTCGGTTCCCGGTGTGACGCATGCGCACGCCCGGGCCAGGTGGACCGGGCGGACCCTGCGCGTCGAGGTGGAAGGCTTCTTGAACGCCGACACTCCGCTGGCCGCCGCCGACCAGATCGGCCGCAGCGTCGCCGCGGCGCTGACGCCCCAGATCCCGGAGATGCAGAGCTTCACCTGGACGGCCCGCGCCGCCTAGGTGACCGGACGTCAGCCGCGACGGAACCGCTCCCGCAGCTGCGGGTCGTCCTCCCACCAGAGGCCCGACGGCGCAGCACCTTCGGTCTCGCTGCTGCGTTCCCTCGCCTCCGCCTCGTCCAGCTCGGCGTCGACGGCGACGGCGTGCGCCTTCTCGTCGCGGGACATCGCACGCATCAGCAGCAGCACAAACGGCCACCCCACCAAATCCCCGAGGATCCATAGGACGCCGGCGCCGATCGTCTGGTCGAGCCGTGTGTCCGGACCCCAAGACCGTTGCAGCCCGGCGTAATACGTCGCCCCGATCAACGAGCCCTGCCAGATGACCAGTCCGAGCACACCGTCCCCGAGCGCCTCGGCGACGGTGATCAGCAGCGAGATCGACTGCGGGTACCTGCGGGGCACGGGGTCTTCCTGCAGCCGGGCATAGAAGTAGCCGAAGCCCAATACCACCAACAGGATTCGCGTCGGCGCACCGATCCACTCGTTCCGCAGGGCCGCCGTGTACCACGGCGTCAGGTACAGCAACCACGGCGTGGCGAGCATCGCCACCGACGTGGTCGCCGGATGAACGAGCACGCGGGCGAGCCGGCTGGCCAACAGCCGGTCGATGCGGTCGCGGCCCGCCGACCCGACGGCGTCACGAAAAACGGTGACCGGCTTGGCCTGCGCGAGGAAGAAGGGCACGACGTAGAGCAGCAACAACACCTGCAGCGCGCGCACCCAGAACAGGACGTAGGCGTAGACACCGAGGGCGCTGATCGTGGCCAGCACCCACACCAGCAGGCCGACGCTGAAGCACGCGGCGCGGGCCGGGCTTTCGGTGCCGCGGCCGCGCCGGTAGCACCAGGCGTACCCCGCGGCGAGCACCGCGACAACGGACGCGGAGACCAGGTCGAGATGCCAAGTCTGAACGGCCGCGCCCCATGTCAGCGGTCCGGGATCGACGCGCACGGCCACCAGCCTATTGCGGCCCGGACTGGCTCAGTTGCCGGCGGGACCGTCCGGCTTCGGACCGCGGTCCTCGCCGGTGATGTACTTCGGGCAGTAGTGGGCTGCCGACAGGTAGGTGAATTTGGCCGCGCTGGCGCCCTGGAAGGCCGGATTCTGGTTGCGCAGGTCCGTCACGATCTTCGCGTCGGACTGGCCGTCGTCGAGCAGGTCACACACCGACTTGCCGATGGTGATCGCGTTGCCGCCGTCCTGATAGGTGATACCGGCGTCGCGGAGGTCTTTGAGAAAGTCCTGATCGTTGTCGACGTCCGCGTGCGCGGGCGCGGCCAGGACGATCATGGCTGCGAGGCTGGTCAGCCCCAGGAGAAATCGCATAACGCAGTGATTGTCGCAAACCTGCCCGTGATTGGCATCTCGAACGCTAAGAGGGGTTCGGCGGGCGCGGCGTGATGACGCTCGGGCAGTACGTCGTGGCCGCGATGGCCGCGAACTGGTTGGCCTTGTCCTGGCTCAGTGCGGAGTTCTTGGACAGCAGCGTCTGGACGACCTCGGGCATCTGCGTGCCCTGACTGACCGTGTCGCACACCCATCTGCCCGCGCCCACGGCCTTGGCCGGGTCGGCAAAGGTGATGCCGGCCGCACGCAGCGAAGCGATGAACGAGTCGTCGGTGCTGTCGGCGTGCACCGGTGCGGCCAGGCCGATCGCGACGGCCAGGCCACACAGCGTGAGCAGTGGCTTCATGACAGACAAATTGTCCCAGAGCGGTCAATAGGCCGCACCAGCCTGAGCGACCGCGTCAACCCACGGGATCTCCCGACGGCGCTGCAATCCCTCGCCGGCGGCAAAAGCGCCGCCGAAGACGGCTGACCGGTGTGCCCGACCCCTCCCTTGGGCCTTGGCGCGTGTGCAATCATGCGAGGGACCCCGCAACGGCGCCAAGGAGGCACGACATGGCGAAGATGCACCGCTGGCTGCTGCTGGCGTCCGCCTTCCTGGTTGCCGTGGCCGCCGCTGTCGGCGTCGCCGCACTTCCGATGCCCCGCGCATGGGCCGGCGACGCGCCGATCGGCCACATCGGTGACACACTGCGGGTGGACAACGGCACCTTCATCGCCGACGTCACCGTGAGCGGCGTGGCGCCCTGCGACCCGCCGCCGGGATTCGGCTACACCCGCGAAGGCACCTTCAGGGGCTTCCCGGGCAGCACGGTCGATCGCGCCGACGTGACCGTCCGGGCGATCCGCGTGCCCAATCCGTACGTGATGGCGACCATCATGAGTTTCAACGGGGTCACGCCGACCGCCGACGCCTATAAGCCGCGGGCCTCCGATGCGCCCGACGCGCTGGACAACGTGCTCGTCAACGCCCCGAACGGGGCGATCGTGCGCGGCGGCGTCTACTGGGACGCCTACCGCGATCCCGTCTCCGCCGTTGTGCTGCTGGACAAGAAGACGGGCTACCACCTCGCGCAGTGGAACCTCTGACAGGAACGTTCCAGATCGCGCCGGCCGGGTCCGGTGACACCCCGGAGTTAGCTGCCGTTGCGGCACAGACCTTTCCGTTGGCGTGTCCGCCCGCCGCGAGCGCGGACAACATCGCGTCGTTCATCGACGCAAACCTGTCGGCCAACCGCTTCGACGAGTACCTCAGCGATCCGGATCGCGCCGTCGTCACCGCGCGCCAGGGCGGCCGAATCATCGGTTACGCCATGCTGGTTCGTGGCGTCTCCGATCACCCGGGTGTAGAGCGGGCCGTGCAACTCCGCCCGGCGGCCGAGCTGTCGAAGATGTATGTCCTGCCCGATTATCACTCCAGCGGAGCCGCCGCGGCGCTGATGGAACGCATGCTGGCCGTCGCGACCGATCGGGGCGTTCGCTGCGTGTGGCTGGGCGTGAACCGGGCAAACCAACGCGCACAACGCTTCTACCTCAAGAGCGGATTCACCATGGCCGGCACCAGGACCTTCCAGCTGGGCACCGACGTCGAGAGCGACTATGTCATGATCCGCGAGCTGGGTCAGCCGCGGCGGTGAGCGCCAGGAGCCGGGAAGTGGCCCGTAGGTACTTCTTTCGGTATCCCCCGACCAACATCTCCTCGCTGAAGATGGTGTCCAGCTTGGTACCGGAGGCCACCACCGGAATGCCCGCGTCATAAAGCCGATCGGTCAGCGACACCAACCGCAACGCGACGTTCTGATCGTCGATGCCGTGTACGCCGGTCAAGAACACCGCGCTGACCCCCTCGATCAGCGTCAGATACCGCGACGGGTGCATGGTGGCCAGGTGCGCACACAGCGCATCGAAATCGTCGAGCGTCGCACCGTCGACCCGGGCGGCGCGCGTCACCACCTCCTCGTCGGACAGCGGGTGGGGCGCCGGCGGCAGCCCGCGATGCCGATAGTCGGGCCCCTCGATTCGCACCGTCGTGAAAATTCTTGCCAGAGTGCTGATTTCACGCAGGAAATCTTGTGCCGCGAAACGGCCCTCACCGAGCTGCTCGGGCAGCGTGTTGGAGGTGGCGGCCACCGAGACGCCGCGCTCGACCAGCGACGAGAGCAGCCGGGAGATCAGCGTGGTGTTGCCCGGGTCGTCGAGCTCGAATTCGTCGATGCAGACCGCCGTGTAGTCAGCCAGCAGGTCGACGCACTCGACGAAGCCGAACACCCCGGCCAGCTGGGTCAGCTCGCCGAACGTCGCAAACGCCTTGGGGGCCGGGCCATCCGGTGGCCCACCCGGTCCCTCGCCCGGCAACTGGTAGTAGGCCGACGCCAGCAGGTGCGTCTTGCCGACGCCGAACCCGCCGTCCAGGTATAGCCCGACGCCGGGCAGAATTTCGCGCCGGCCCAACAGCTTTCGCCGGCCGGCGCGCCGCTCGACGGCTTGGCGGCAGAAGTCCTGACACGCCACGACCGCGGCCGCCTGCGTCGGCTCCGCCGGATCGGGCCGATACGTCGCGAAGCTCACTTCGGCGAACGTCGGCGGCGGTCGCAATTGGGCGATCAGCCGTTCCGGCGACACCGTCGGATGCCGATCCACCAGGTGAGCCGGGGCGCCCGAAGCGCCCGCGGAGGTGGACCCGTGCATGCAGGAACTGTAGCGGCGTGCTGCAATCAGACTTATGCCCGACTCTGGCGGCCCCGAGAGTTCCGCGGCGTCCGAGACGCCGCTGTCGCTGCTCGGTTCGGTGCGCGGACTCGGCGACGACGACCTCGCCGGGCTCTACGGCTATCCCGAACGCGACGGGACGTGGGTGCGGGCGAACTTCATCACCAGCGTCGACGGCGGAGCCACCTCGGGCGGCAGCAGCGGCGCGATGGGCGGCACGGGTGACCGGTTCGTCTTCAACCTGTTGCGCGAGCTCGCCGACGTCATCGTGGTGGGCGCGGGCACCGTACGGATCGAGGGTTACTCCGGCGCGCAGGTCGGCGTCGCCCGGCGCCAGCGGCGGCAGGCCCGCGGACAAAGCGAGGTCCCGCAGCTGGCAATCGTCACCGGATCGGGCCACCTCAACCGGGACATGGCGGTGTTCACGCGCACCGAGGTGTCGCCGCTGGTGCTCACCTGTACCGCCGCGGCCGAGCAGACGCGTCGCGCGCTGAGCGGCCTGTGCGAGGTGCTCGACTGCTCCGGCAGCGATCCCGAGAAGATCGACGAGGCCGCCCTGCTGGCGGCCCTCGGCGCGCGCGGCATGCGCCGCATCCTCACCGAGGGCGGGCCGACGCTGCTGGACTCGCTGATGGAGCGCGACATGCTCGACGAGCTGTGCCTGACGATCGCGCCATGCCTCGTCGGCGGCCAGGCACGACGCATCGCGACCGGCCCGAGCCAGCTACACACACCGATGCGGTGTGCCCACGTCCTGACCGACGACGCCGGCTACCTTTACACCCGCTACGTGAAGGCCTAGCTACTGTGGTCGGCATGAGTCGGCCGTACACGTGCGCCACGATCCTGGTTGCGGTGACCGCGTTGCTGGCCGGCTGCGTCCCGGGCCTGTCCGCCGATCCCCGGTTCGCCACCGATTCCGGTGCGCGAGCGCAGGGGGCGGCGACCTCGAAACCGGCGCCCAGCGGCCCGCCGGCGATCGCCGCACCCAAGAACGACCTGGCGTGGCACGACTGCACCTCACGGGTGTTCGCCGACGCGGCGGTTCCCGCCGCCGCCGGTGTCCAGTTGGATTGCGCGAACTACGACGCCGACCTGGATCCGGTGAACGGCGGGGGCGGCAGCCTCAGCATCGGCGTGGTGCGCGCCCGCTCGAACCAGACACCCCAGGACGCCGGGCCGCTGGTATTCACCACCGGTTCCGATCTGCCGTCCTCGGCGCAACTGCCGATCTGGCTGTCACGGGCGGGCGCCGACGTGCTGGCCGCCCACCCCATCGTGTCCGTCGACCGCCGGGGCATCGGGATGTCGAGCCCCATCGACTGCCGGGACAAGTTCGACCGTCAACAGATGCGCGACCAGTCGCAATTCCAGACCGGCGACGACCCGGTGGCCAACCTCTCCGACGTCTCCAACACAGCCACCACCAACTGTGGCGACGCCGTCGGGATCGGGCCGAACGCGTCCTCCTACGACGACGCGCACGCCGCCTCCGACATCGAGCGGTTGCGCACCCTGTGGGATGTGCCCGCCCTCGCGCTGATCGGTATCGGCAATGGCGCGCAGGTGGCGCTGGCCTATGCCGGATCGCGGCCGGACAAGGTGGCCCGCTTGATTCTCGACTCACCCGTTGCGCTGGGCACCAACGCCGAGGCAGCGGCCGAGCAACGGGCCAAAGGGCAGCAGGCCGCCCTCGACGCCTTCGCCGCGCAGTGCATCGCCGTCAACTGCGCGCTGGGCGCGGACCCGAAGGGTGCCGTCAGCGGCCTGCTTGCCGACGCCCGGTCGGGCAAGGGACCCGGTGGCGCGTCGGTTGCGCAGGTGGCCAACGCCATCACCGTCGCGCTCGGTTATCCCGTCGGCGGCCGCGTCAACGCCACCACCAACCTGGCCAACGCGCTGGCGGGCGCCCGCTCCGGCGACGTCAACGCGCTGAACAACTTGATCAACCACGCCAACGCCATCCAGGACTCCGACGGCCAGTTCGTCAACGTGTGCAGTGATGCGGTCAACCGCCCCACACCGGACCGGGTGCGCGAACTCGTCGTCGCCTGGGGCAAGCTCTACCCCGACTTCGGCACCGTCGCCGCGCTCAACATGGTCAAGTGCGTGCACTGGCCCACCGGCTCGCCGCCGCCCACACCGAAGACACTCAAGGTCGACGTGCTGCTGCTCGGCGTGCAGAGCGACCCGATCGTCGGCAGCGAAGGCGTCGCGGCGACCGCGGCCGGCATCATCAATGCCAACGCGGCCAGCAAGCGGGTCATGTGGCAGGGCATCGGCCACGGCGCCAGCATCTTCTCGGGCTGCGCCGTCCCGCCGCTGATCGGCTACCTCAACAGCGGCAAATTGCCCAACACCGACACGTACTGCCCGGCCTGACACTGCTTTCCGGCTTGCGCGGACGCCGGTGTACGGTGCGCTGGTGACGGCAGCTGAATCGACCCGAACCGGCTTGCAGGACTGGACCCTGGCCGCCTTTCGCCCCCGCACCGGCCCGCTGAGCACATCGACCGTGCTGCGGATGGCGCTGTGGCCGGTGGCCATCATGTCGGTGCTGCACCGCAGCATCATCCTCACCCTCAACGGCAACATCACCGACGACTTCAAACCGGTGTACCGCGCTGTCCTCAACTTCCGCCACGGCTGGGACATCTACAACGAGCACTTCGACTACGTCGACCCGCACTACCTGTACCCGCCGGGCGGCACGCTGTTGATGGCGCCGTTCGGATACCTGCCCTTCACGCCGTCGCGCTACCTGTTCATCCTGATCAACACGGTGGCCATCTTGATCGCCTGGTATCTGCTGCTGCGGATGTTCAAATACACGCTGGCTTCGGTGGCGGCGCCCGCCCTGTTGCTGGCCATGTTCTGCACGGAGAGCGTCACCAGCACGTTGGTGTTCACGAACATCAACGGCTGTGTGTTGCTGGCGGAGGTGCTGTTCTTCCGGTGGCTGCTGGACGGGAGGGTCGGACGCCAATGGTGGGCCGGCTTGGTGATCGGCCTGACGCTCACGCTCAAACCGGTGCTGGGCCCGCTGCTGTTGCTGCCGCTGCTGAACCGCCAGTGGCGGACGCTGGTGCCGGCCATCGCGGTCCCCGTCGTCGTCAACGTGGCGGCATGGCCATTGGTGAGCGATCCCATGGACTTCGTCACGAAAACGGTGCCCTACTTCCTGGGCACCCGGGATTATTTCAACAGTTCCGTCGAGGGCAACGGCGTCTACTTCGGCCTGCCCACCTGGCTGATCGTGTTCATGCGAATCCTATTCACCCTGCTCATGATCGGTGCGATGTGGCTGCTGTACCGCTACTACCGCACCCGAGACCCGTTGTTCTGGTTCACCAGCTCGTCGGGCGTGCTGCTGCTGTGGTCGTTTTTGGTGTCGTCACTGGCCCAGGGCTACTACTCGATGATGCTGTTCCCGTTCTTGATGACGGTGGTGCTGCGTAATTCGCTGATCCGCAACTGGCCGGCCTGGCTCGGGATCTATGGCTTCATGGCGCTGGACGACTGGCTGATCTACAAGTACATGAGGTACGGCCGCGCGCTGCACTACCTCAAGATCACGTACGGCTGGTCGCTCCTACTGATCGTCGCCTTCACCATGCTGCTCTTCCGGTACCTGGACGCCAAAGCCGAGAACCGGCTGGAAGACGGCATCGATCCCGCGTGGCTGAACGACGGGCCCGAGCGCGACGCGGTGTTCGAGGACTCGCCTGAGGCGGCGGGTCACCGCCTTTCGAGCTAGCGTGGACGTATGACCTCCCCCGATGTGTCGCGGCCCAAAGTGCAACTCAGCGACGACGAGTGGCGCAAGAAACTTTCCCCGGAAGAATTCCACGTGCTGCGCCAGGCCGGCACCGAGCGACCCTTCACCGGTGAATACACCGACACCAAAACCGAGGGCGTCTACCAGTGCCGGGCCTGCGGCGCCGAATTGTTCCGCAGCACAGAGAAATTCGAGTCGCACTGCGGCTGGCCGTCGTTCTTCGACCCGGCGAAGTCCGACGCGGTGATCCTGCGGCCGGACCATTCCATGGGTACCACGCGCACCGAGGTGCTGTGCGCGAACTGCCACAGCCACCTGGGTCACGTGTTCGCCGGCGAGGGCTACCGGACGCCGACGGATCAGCGCTACTGCATCAACTCGGTCTCGCTGCGGCTGGTGCCGACGGGGAGCTAGCCCGGGGGCCTTGTTCCGCGACACATAACCAGTTGTGACGACACGCCGAGGCTGATCGCAACGCTTTATATCTGGCGGCAACCTCGACGGATGAGGGCGTCGCGCACGCGTCGCACCACGCCTTCGGGTTTGTCCTCGGCGATCACCCGGACGACAATCCAGCCGAGTTGTTCCAGCTTGCGCACCCGCCACTGGTCTCGGGCGTACTGACGACGGTCGGCGCGGTGATGATCACCGTCATACTCGGCGGCCACTTTGTATCTCTCCCAAGCCATGTCGAGCACGCCAACCGTTCGCCAGTTCTCGTTCACGGGTACCTGCGTCTCCGGTGGGGGCAGCCCGGCGTCGACCAGTAGCAGACGCAGCCAAGTCTCCTTGGGCGACGCGGCACCGGGATCGACGAGCGGCAGTGCCGTGCGTAGGCGTCGCAGCCCCCGCGCGCGCGGGTACCGCTCCACCAGCAGCGACACCTGCTCGAGGTCAAACGGTGTCGCGCGCATCAGCGCGTCGAGTCGGGCCACCGCCTCGCCCCTGGGGAGCTGCCTGGCCAGGTCGTAGGCCGTTCTCGCCGAAGTGGTCACCGGCAGTCCCGCGATACGGGTGATTTCGTCCGGCTCAACTCGGTGATTGCGGGTGATCACGCCCACCGGAGGATGCGGGTTACGCCAGATCAACTCGATGGGTTCGTCGTCGTCGATCCAATTCGACCCGTGCAACTTCGCCGCGGCCAGCCCAGCGATCAGGGCGCGCCGGCCCGACCACAGCCATGCTGCAACACATCGCGATCGCAACGGCGGTGCGGCGTCGCCCGACAGATAGATGTCGGGATAGATCGCACGGAACTGAGTCCGCAGCTGATATGGGCTCAGGCTTCCCCGGCGCACAGCCTCGCTGCCTCTGAACACCTCTTCCACGCACTAAAGACGCCCCCGCCCGCCGCGCGGATCCGCCAGACATAAACCACTGCGACACGTGTCGGCGTGTCGTCACAGACGTTTACGTGTCGTGACGTGCAATGCCTGCGTACAGGTGGGACGTGGGCTGTCAGCCCTCTCGTCAGTCCACCCGCGTGGCGTGCACCTCCCAGAACGGGGCGTGAGCCCGCTCACCTTCGAGCCACGGCTCGATCACCCGGAAGCGCTCCAGCAACTTCTCCGCCTGATCGGCCATGTCCGGGTTGCGCTTGGCCATCGCCTCGATGGACTCGGCGCTGACGTTGACCCGATAGGTGGTGGTGCCCAGATACGTGATCTCCCAGCCCCCGTCCGGAAGCACATCGCGAAAGTCCTTCTCGGACAACGACCGCAGCATCTTGAATCCGTTGACGTTGTGTTCGCCGAACTCGAACATGTACAGCCGCGCGCCCGGCTTGGTGGCGCGGTGCAGCGCCTGCACATAGGACCGGCGCAGCTCGGCCTCGGTGCTGAAGGTGTGGTAGAAGGCGCAGTCGACGACCGTGTCGAACCGGCCGTCGAAACCGTCCAGCTTCGTCGCGTCGGCCAGCTCGAAATTGACCGAGACCCCGGCCTTTTGGGCGTTCTGCCGGGCCCGCTCGATGGCGCCTGCCGAGCCGTCGATGCCGGTCGCCGAATAGCCCTTCGACGCGTAGTAGATGGCGTGATGGCCCGGGCCGGTACCCGGGTCGAGCACCTCACCCCGGATGGCACCGAGCGCGACGAGCTGCTGGACCACCGGCTGCGGGCCGCCGATGTCCCACGGCGTGGCGGCCGGCAGGCCGTGCGATGTCCGCTGGTCGCGGTACATCTCCTCGAAGCGGGTCGGATCGGTCGGATCGAATGGCGTTGTCATTTGGCGCCGCTTCTCATCGCTTCGCTCTGCATCGTCGCCGCGCGGTCATGGCAGCGCGTTCACCAGCTGCTCGACCGCAACCCGGGGCCCGGTGAAGAACGGCGTCTCCTCTCGGGTGTGCCGGCGAGCGTCGGTGGCGCGTAGTTCCCGCATCAGGTCGACGATGCGGTGCAGTTCGGGAGCCTCGAAGGCCAGCAGCCATTCGTAGTCGCCCAGCGCGAACGCCGGGACCGTGTTCGCGCGGACGTCCTTGTATTCGCGCGCGGCCATGCCGTGTTCGGCGAGCATGCGGCGGCGTTCCTCGTCGGGCAGCAGGTACCACTCATAGGACCGCACAAAGGGATACACGCAAATATACGCGCCGGGTTCCTCACCGGCCAGGAACGCCGGGATGTGGCTCTTGTTGAACTCGGCCGGCCGATGCAACGCCACACTGCTCCACACCGGCGAGCTGGCCCGCCCCAACGCCGTGGTGCGCCGGAAATCGGCGTAGGTGGCCTGCAGCGCCTCGACGCGTTCGGCGTGGGTCCAGATCATGAAGTCGGCGTCGGCCCGCAGGCCCGCGACGTCGTACAGGCCGCGCACCACGACGCCACGTTCCTCCTGCTGCTTGAAGAACGTCGCCGCTTCGTCGATGACGTCGTCGCGCTGGTCACCGAGCTCACCCGGCTCGACGGAGAACACCGAGAACATCAGGTAGCGGATCGTGGAGTTGAGCGAGTCGTAGTCGAGCTTGGCCATGGAACCTATCGTGCCACCTGCGCGTCCAAGTCTCCGATGGCCCTGATCACACGCTCGACCGCGCGCCCTGCCGCGCCGACACAGGCCGGCACGCCGATGCCGTCGAGGTAGCTGCCCGCCACCGCGAGCGTCGGGGGCAGTCCCGCGCGCACCTCAGCGACCAGATCGGCATGGCCGGGCCCATACTGCGGCATCGCGTCGATCCAGCGCTGGATGCGGACGTCGACGGGGTCGATGGTCAGCCCGAACACGGTGGCCAGGTCGCCCAGCGCCCAGCTCAGCAGCTCCTCGTCGGAGGTATCGGCCGCCACGCGGTCGCCGAACCGGCCGAAAGACAGCCGCAGCAGCTGTAAGTCACCGGCGGCACCCCACTTGCGCGACGACAGCGTGATGGCCTTGGCCCGCAACCGCTCGCCGGTGGCCACCAGCACGCCCGAACATCCCGGGAACGCGGTATCGCCCGGCACGGCCAGCGCCATGACCACCGACGACGCGCTGCTGATGCGCTTCGCGGCGGCAACGCTGCGCGGCGCGATCTGGGCGAGCAGGCGGCAGCACTCCCCCGCCGGCACGGCCAGGATCACCGCATCGGCGGGCCGGCGAGCGCCGGCATCGTCGATCACCGACCAGCCGCCGTCGGCGGGCTCGAGCCGCGACACCGCGGCGCGCACCCAGCGCGGCCGAGCGCGCGCGATCAGCTCATCGGTCAGCACCCGGTAACCGCCCTCCAGCGACCCGAATACCGGCGCTCCGGTGGCCGGCGGCAGCGCCCGTCCCACGGCGTCCGTCAGGCTGGTGGCGCCGCGGTCCAGCGCCGCAGCCACCGTCGGCGCGGCCGCGCGCAGCCCGATGGTGGCCGCCGAACCCGCGTAGACCCCGCTCAGCAACGGATCGACCGACCGGGACACCACCTGGTCGCCGAATCGCTCACCCACCAGGTCGGCCACCGCGGGGTCGCTGCCCGGTTCCCACGCCAGCGGACGGGCGGGTTCGGCCTCGATGCGCGCGACCGTTTCCTTGTCGACGAGTCCCGCCATCGACTTCGCCGACGACGGAATGCCGACCACGGTGCCGGCGGGCAGCGGGCGCAACTCGTGCCGGCTGTAGATCAGCGGGCGAGCGCCGGTCGAAACCCTCTGGCGCTCAGAAAGATTCAGCTCGCTCAACAGCGCGGGCAGCTCGGGGCGACGCAGTACGAAAGCCTCGGCGCCCAGATCCATCGGCACCCCGCCGACCACCTCGGTGCGCAGGGCCCCGCCGAGCTTGTCTCCCGGATCCAAGAGCGTGATCGCCGCCTCGTCGCCGGCGGCCACGCGGAGCCGATAGGCCGCCGTCAGGCCCGAAATACCGCCCCCCACAACACAATACGAAGGGGAGCTCATAGGGAGTGGACCAGCGACACCAGGTTGGTCAACACGCCGGGATCCGTTTCGGGCAGCACGCCGTGGCCGAGGTTGAAAACGTGACCGGCGGCGCCGGCGTCGATCGCCCGCCTGCCGTCGTCCACGACGGCGCGTGCCGCGCGCTCCACCACCGGCCAGCCCGCCAACACCACCACCGGATCGAGGTTGCCCTGCAACGCCGTACCGGGCTGCACGCGGGTGGCCGCGTCGGCCAGCGACGTTCGCCAATCCACGCCCACCACATTCGCACCGACCGACGACATGGCGCCCAGCAGTTCGGCAGTGCCGACCCCGAAGTGGGTCATCGGCACGCCGTAGTCGGCCAGCGCGGCGAACACCCGGGCACTGTGCGGCTGCACATAGGCGCGGTAGTTCGCCAGGGACAGCGCCCCGGCCCACGAGTCGAACACCTGAATGGCGTCCACCCCGGCCTCCAGCTGCACCCGCAAGAAGCCCACGGTAATCGCGGTCAGCTTCTCCATCAGCGCATGCCAGGTGTCCGGCTCGGCCAACATCATCGCTTTGGTGCGCGCGTGGTGCCGGCTGGGACCGCCCTCGATCAGATAGGACGCCAAGGTGAACGGGGCACCCGCGAAGCCGATCAGCGGGACGTCCCCGAGCGCGGACACCAGCAGTGACACCGCATCCGATATCGGCTGAACACGTTGCCGCTCAAGGGGTTTGATCGCCGCTACGTCGGCGCCGGTGCGGACCGGCGACTCGATGACCGGCCCGACCCCGGCGACGATGTCCAGGTCGATGCCGGCACCGAGCAGCGGCACCACGATGTCGGAGAACAAGATCGCCGCGTCGACGTCGTGGCGGCGCACCGGCTGCAGGGTGATCTCGCAGACCAGCTCGGCGTCGAAGCAGGCCGACAGCATGTCGGTCTGGGCCCGCAGCGCCCGGTATTCGGGCAGCGAACGACCTGCCTGCCGCATGAACCACACCGGGACCCGGTTGGGTTTGCGGCCGGTCACGGCCGCGAGATACGGCGACTCGGGAAGGTCGCGGCGAGTACTCATCAGTCCCAATGCTGCCATGACCGGAGAACACCGCACGCCGCTGCGTACTATCAACGACCGCGACCGTTTGAACGTCAGGAGCTCGGTGATGCCAGTAAGTCAGCCCCCAGCGAGTTACGACGAGTTCGGAAGCCTGCGCTGCGAGCTCGGTGAGAACGGCGTGCTGACCCTGGTTCTCGACTCGCCCGGGCTGAATTCGGTGGGGCCGCAGATGCATCGCGACCTTGCCGACATCTGGCCGGTGATCGGCCGCGATCCCGCTGTCCGCGCCGTGCTGGTGCGCGGTGAAGGCCGGGCCTTCTCCTCCGGCGGCAGTTTCGACCTGATCGACGAGACGATCAACGACTACGAGGGCCGCATCCGCATCATGCGCGAAGCCCGCGACCTGGTGCACAACATCATCGACTGCGACACGCCCATCGTGTCGGCGATCCGCGGGCCGGCGGTGGGCGCGGGTCTGGTGGTGGCCCTGCTCGCCGACATCTCGGTGGCGGGCCGGACCGCGAAGCTCATCGACGGGCACACCAAGCTCGGTGTGGCGGCCGGCGACCACGCCGCCATCTGCTGGCCGCTGCTGGTCGGCATGGCCAAGGCGAAGTACTACCTGCTGACGTGCGAGACGCTGCTGGGCGAGGAAGCCGAGCGGATCGGGCTGGTGTCGGTCTGCGTCGACGATGACGACGTGCTGTCCACCGCCACCGGCATCGCCGAGAACCTGGCGCAGGGCGCGCAGAACGCGATCCAGTGGACCAAGCGCAGCCTCAACCACTGGTATCGCATGATGGGACCCACCTTCGAGGCCTCGGTGGGCCTGGAATTCCTCAGTTTCAGCGGGCCCGACGTGCAGGAAGGCCTGGCCGCACACCGCGAGAAACGCCAGGCGCGTTTTACCCGCTGACCGCGGTCTGAGCTGCACATATAGCTTTGGTGGAGGCCTGGTAACGGCTTGGTCGCGGCGGGTTTGAAACCCGGCGCGCCTGTCGCGGCGTGTCGGGCAGTAGGTCTACCGTCGATCCCTGTGACCCGAGCCGTGCCGACGCAGAACGGTCGGGATGAACAGGAGCGGCGCCAAGTGACCCCATCCGAACCGGCCCCATTCCGCGAAGCGGTGGCGGCGATGAACGCCGTCGTCGTGCGGCCGGAGATCGAGTTGGGTCCCATCCGGCCGCCGCAACGCTTGGCTCCCCACAGTTACGCCCTGGGCGCCGAGGTCAAACATCCCGATCGCGACATCATTCCGGAGCGGTCCGACGGCGACGCCTTCGGACGGTTGATCCTGCTGTACGACCCCGAAGGGGCCGACGCATGGGACGGCACAATTCGCATGGTCGCCTACATCCAGGCCGACCTTGACCCCAGTGAGGCGGTCGACCCGCTGCTGCCCGAAGTAGCGTGGAGCTGGCTAGTCGAGGCACTGGAGTCACGTATGGAAGAAGTCGTCGCCCTGGGCGGCACCGTCACCGCCACCACATCCGTCCGCTACGGAGACATCTCCGGGCCGCCGCGCGCCCACCAGCTCGAGCTGCGCGCGTCATGGACCGCGACGTCGCCCGCGGTCGGTGGGCATGTCGAGGCGTTCTGCGAGGTATTGGAACACGCCGCGGGCCTACCACCCGCGGGAGTCACCGACCTGAGCTCGCGGTCACGCGCCTAGCATGGGCGAACCGTCGGCCGACGGGCCGGGCGGCAGCGAGCCCGGCGACGTGGGCTCCGACCCCGCCCCCACCCCGCTGCCGCATCCGGCCGAAGGCGTCCCGCCCATCTCGGTGAGCGTCCGCGAGATCGAGGCCGCCGCGCAGCGACTGGACCGTGGGCACGGGCCCTTCGCGGTGGACGCCGAGCGGGCCTCGGGTTTTCGCTATTCCAACCGGGCCTACCTGATCCAGATCCGGCGGGCCGGGTCCGGCACCGTGCTGATCGATCCGGTGGGCCACGGCGCCGACCCGCTCGAGGTTCTGCGCCCGGTGGCCGAGGTGCTGAACAACGACGAATGGATCCTGCACTCCGCCGACCAGGACCTGCCGTGTTTGGCGGAGGTGGGCATGCGGCCGCCGGCGCTGTATGACACCGAACTCGCCGGCCGGCTGGCCGGGTTCGAACGGGTGAACCTGGCGACGATGGTCGAGCGGCTGCTCGGCTTCGGGCTGGCCAAGGGCCACGGCGCGGCCGACTGGTCCAAGCGCCCCCTGCCCGCCGAATGGCTCAACTATGCTGCCCTGGATGTGGAATTGCTCATCGAGCTTCGCGCCGCGATGGCCGACGTCCTGGCCGAGCAGGGCAAATCCGATTGGGCCGCACAGGAATTCGACTACCTGCGCGACGCGGGGTTCAAGGATCCCGGTGCCGCGACGCGGCGGGAGCGGTGGCGGCGAACGTCGGGCATCCATCGGGTGCGCGATCGGCGTGGCCTGGCCGCGGTCCGCGAATTGTGGTTGACGCGCGACCGGATCGCGCAGCGCCGCGACATCGCGCCGCGCCGCATCCTTCCCGACTCCGCGATCATCGATGCGGCCCTAGCCAACCCCACGACCGTCGAGGAACTCGTCGCTCTGCCCGTGTTCGGTGGGCGCAACCAGCGGCGCAGCGCCGCGACGTGGCTGGCGGCGCTGGACGAGGCCCGGCGAACCAAGAACCCGCCCGCCGACAGCGAGCCGCCGAACGGTCCGCCGCCGCCCGCGCGGTGGAGCAGGCGCAAACCGGAGGCCGCCGCCCGGCTGGAGGCCGCCCGCTCGGCGCTGTCCGAGGTCTCCGAGCAAGTCCACGTCCCCACGGAGAACCTGGTGTCACCGGACCTGGTGCGACGGCTGTGTTGGGACTGGATGCCCGCGCCTGACCCGTTGGACGCCGTCGAGAATTTCTTGCGCGCCGGACAGGCCCGCCCGTGGCAACGGGAACTGGTGGATCCTGTTCTGGCCCGGGCGCTGCAGGCGCCGTCGGCGGATTCCGAGGGCGCCCAGGACGACTAGTCCCGAGCGCCGCTCAGTCGAGGTGCTCGCGGATCTCCGCTTCGGTGACGCCGCTGCCCAGCGCCGCGACCCAGCCGGTGATGCGGCGCGCCACGTCCTGGTCGGTCAGCGCCAGCTCCGACAGCAGCTCACCGCGCGAGGCGTGCTCGTAGAACCGCTGCGGCAGCCCGACGTCGCGGCACGGGACGTCGATCTCGGCGCGGCGCAGGGCGGCGGACACCGCCGAGCCCACCCCGCCGTTGACCCCGTTGTCCTCGCACGTGACGACGAGCTTGTGGTGGGCCGCCAGTTCCAGGACGCCCTCCGAAACCGGCAGCACCCAGCGGGGGTCGATGACCGTGACGCCGATCCCCTGGTCCTGCAGTCGCCCGGCCACCGCCAGTGCCATCGGCGCGAAGGCGCCGACACCGATCAGCAGCACGTCGTGGTTGCACCCGCCGGCCGGGACCGCGAGCACGTCGACGGCCGCGATGCCCGATCCGCGGCGCTCGATCGCCGGGATGTCTTCGCCCACATCGCCTTTGGGGAAGCGCAGGGCCGTGGGACCGTCGTCGACCTCCAGTGCCTCACCGAGTTCCTCGCGCAGGCGGGTGGCGTCCCGGGGTGCGGCAACCCGCATTCCCGGCACGATGCCCAGCATCGACATGTCCCACATGCCGTTGTGGCTGGCGCCGTCCGAACCTGTGATGCCGGCCCGGTCGAGCACCATGGTGACCGGCAGCTTGTGCAGCGCCACGTCCATCATGATCTGGTCGAAGGCCCGGTTGAGGAACGTCGAATAGATGGCCACCACCGGGTGCATGCCCCCCATGGCAAGGCCGGCGGCCGACGTCATCGCGTGTTGTTCGGCGATGCCGACGTCGAACAAGCGGTCCGGGAACTGCTGCCCGAACGGGGTCAGCCCCGTCGGGCCGGGCATGGCGGCGGTGATGGCCACGATGTCGCGGCGCTTCCTGGCGTAGCCGATGAGGGCGTCGGAGAACGTCGCCGTCCAGCCGGGTCCGGCGACCTTGGTCGCCTGTCCGGTGACCGGGTCGATGACGCCGCAGGAATGCATCTGCTCGGCTTCGTCGTCCTCGGCCGGTGCGAAGCCCATCCCCTTGCGGGTCACCACGTGCACGATCACCGGGCGCCCGAAGCCGCGGGCGTGCCGCAGCGCCGCCTCGACCGCGCGTTCGTCGTGCCCGTCGACCGGGCCCACGTACTTCAGACCCAGGTCGGTGAACATCAGCTGCGGTGACAGCGAGTCCTTGATGCCGGCCTTGACGCTGTGCATGACGCGGTAGGCGATCTTGCCGACCAGTGGCAACGAGCGCAGCGCGTCGCGGCCCTTCTCCAGGGCCTGTTCGTACGCCGGCTGCAGCCGCAGCGAGGCGAGATGGTCGGCGACACCGCCGATCGTCGGGGCATAACTGCGGCCGTTGTCGTTGACCACGATGATGACCGGGCGGCCCGAGGCGGCGATGTTGTTCAGCGCCTCCCAGCACATGCCGCCGGTGAGCGCGCCGTCGCCGACCACCGCCACCACGTGGCGATTGCGATGCCCGCTCAGTTCGAAAGCCTTGGCCAGGCCGTCGGCGTAGGACAGCGACGCGCTGGCGTGGCTGGACTCGACCCAGTCGTGCTCGCTCTCGGCGCGCGACGGGTACCCGGACAGTCCACCCTTCTTGCGCAGGCTCTCGAATTCGAGGGAACGGCCCGTCAGCATCTTGTGCACGTAGGCCTGATGGCCGGTGTCGAAGATGATCGGATCGTGCGGTGAGTCGAATACCCGGTGCAGCGCGAGCGTCAGCTCCACCACGCCCAGATTGGGCCCCAGGTGCCCCCCGGTGGCAGCGACCTTGTGAATCAGGAACTCGCGAATCTCGGCGGCCAGCTCGCGAAGTTCGTGTTGGGAAAGGTGCTGCAGATCAGCGGGCCCGCGGATCTGTTCCAGCATCCAGTCAGTCTACGCAGCGCCCGCGAGTACAACAGGCGACGCGGCAGCCGTTCACCGCTCCTGTGCGGGGCCGAACAGTTCGGCCAGGGTGTCATGGAGTTCGGGATCTGCCAGGATGACGACCTCGTCCCCGGACTCGAGTTCGGTGTCGCCCCGCACCGGTACGAGGCCAGTGGTGCGGACCACGATGCTCACCCATATGTCACCGACACGGTCGCCGAGACCCTCAACCGTGGAACGCTCGGCCACAGAACCGGCCGCGACGCTGAAGCGGTGGACACCCTGCGGTTCGTCGGCGAGTCGCACACCGATCTGCCATGGCCGGGTCTCCACAGTGCGCATGGGCAGGTGCAGCAGCCTGGCGACACCAGGCACCGAGCTGCCCTGCACCAGCACTGAGAAGACGACGACGATGATCACGACGCCGTACAGGCGTTCGGCGTCGGCGAGGTGGGCGGCGCGCAGGAACTCGCCCAGCAGGATGGGTACTGCGCCCTTGAGCCCGGCGAAAAGAACGAAGGTGCGTTCGTTTCGCTGCAATCGGACGGGGACCAGGCAGGAGCCCACCGTCAACGGCCGAATCAGCACGGTCAGGGCCACCGCGAGGACGAGCCCGGTAACCCATACATCGGGATGGCCAAGGACACTCAGGTCGACGGTCAAACCCAGAACGGCGAATGCGACGATTTCCGCCAGGCCGGCCAGGGCGGCATGGAATCGCTTGATCTCCGGCTTGTAGGGGGCACGCGCGTCGCCGATCACGATGCCGGCTACGAACACGGCCAGAAATCCCGAGCCGTGCGCAAGCGTGGCAATGCCGTACAGCATCAGACAGGATGCCAACGTTCGTAGCGAGTAAAGACCTTCGCTCGGCAACGCAACGCGGCGCATGAAAACGAGTAGGACACGGCCGCCGAGCACCCCAACGGCCAGGCCGACCGCCATCTGGAGGGCGAATTGTGTTCCCACGCTGGCAAATCCGGCCGCGCTGAGACCGCCGGCAGCGATCAGGCTGGACATCAAGGAGATGCCGACCGGATCATTGGTACCCGACTCGCCCTCGAGGATGGTGCCGCTGCGACCGCTGATCTCGCGTTTGCCCAGAACGGAGAAAACCACGGCCGGATCGGTCGGGGCCACGGCGGTAGCCACGAGCACCGCGGGAAACCAGCCGATCCCACATGCGTAGTGCAGCACTAGCGCAGCCCCGGCCGCGGTGAGGGCGGTGCCCAGGACGCCCACCGACAGGATCGGTACGGCCGCCGCGCGGAAGCGGGCGGGCCCGATGTGCATGCCGCCGTCGAACAACACCAACACCAACGCGATGGTGATCACCCGTTCGACGATCCGTTCGGACGGGGGCTGCACCGCGGGCACGGCGTGCACCGCGACGGCGGCTCCGACCAGCACGAGCAGCGGCACGGGAATCTTGACTCGCTCGGTCAGTCGATTCGCCAGCACCGCAACCAAACCGAGTGCGCTGGAGAACAAGATCAACAGCGCGTAGCGAGCGGTCTCGTTCACGATGGCAGCGCCCGGGTACCGGCGAATACCGACCGCGCACGCAACCGACACGACTCGACCATCACGGCCCGTTCTTTGGTGGTAAGCAACGTGCGCCTTTCGATCGGTCGACAACGACACCGCCGACCAGACTTCCCGGCACCCCGCGACGCAGTCTAGCCGGTCGTTGTCGCCAAACAGTTCCTAACGGGTCAGCAACGCGACGCATTCGGTGTGATGGGTCAGGGGGAACGCGTCGAACACCCTGATCTTCTCGACGGCGTAGCCGTGGCCGCGGTATATCCCGATGTCGCGGGCGAAAGATGCTGCCTCACAACCGATGTGCACCACTCGCGGGACGTCGGCGGCGGCCAGCAGATCGATGACCTCCCGCCCGGCACCCGCCCGCGGCGGATCCAGCACCGCTACGTCGGCGCGCCCCCGCTGCGCCACCAGCGCGCGGCGGACCGAGTCGGTGACGACGTGCACCTGAGTCAGGTCGGCCAGGGTGGCCCGGGCGGCCCGGGTCGACGCGCGCGAGGTGTCGACACTGAGCACGCGTCCGGAATGTCCGACGGCATCGCCGAGCACCGCCGCGAAAACGCCTGCGCCGCCGTACAGATCCCACGCGCGCTGCCCGGCGCCGAGCTGCGCCCAATCGGCGACCAGCCGGCTGTAGACGTCCGCCGCATCGCGGTGCGCCTGCCAGAAGGCGGTCACCGGCACCTGCCAGCTTCGCCCGGCCACGCGCTGCGCCGCCTCGTAGCGACCCTCTACCACCTTGGTCGCGGTCTGCCTGCCCTGCCGCAGTGTGCGCACCACGTGGCGCACGCCGTCGTCGTCGACGGCGACGTGCAGCTGGGCCCCCGGCGGCCATCGGATGTCTTCGATCCCGTCGAGCAAGCCGGCCGGCAGCTGGGCACAGCGCAAGTCGGTCACCAATTCCTCGCTGTGGTATCGGTGAAAGCCCGCGCGACGGTCGGCGCCCACGTCGAGCCGGACGCGGGTGCGCCACCCCGTCGGCGCGGAATCCGCCAGCGGCTCAGCCTCTCCGCTCCACGCGTGCCCGCCAAGCCGCTCCAGCTGATTGGCCACGACTTCGGCCTTGAGCCGGCGGGCCACCTCGGGGGCGGCGAACGCCAGGTCGCAACAGCCGGCACCGCCGACCCCGGCGATGGGACACAGCGATGTGATGCGGCCGGCCGCCGGGTCGATGATCTCGACAACCTCTGCGTGCCAATAAGATCCGCGATCCGCGGTGATCCGCACGCGAACCCGCTCACCGGGCAGGGCGTAGCGGACAAACACCACCCGGCCTTCGTGGTGCGCGACGCAACTGCCGCCGTTGGCCGGGGCATCGGTGGTCAGGGTCAGGTCCGCCATCGGGGGTGGCGCCGCGCGCGGCGTGCGTGTCGATTCGCGGGTCAATCGAAGATTCCCCTACGAGCGTCGCCCGGCGCCACATGCGGCTGCAAGGTTTTACGCCGCTCCGACGAACTCAACTGCCACGGAACCGAAGTCACCATGACGCCCGGCATGAACAGCAGGCGGCCCTTGAGTCGAAGGGCGCTCTGGTTGTGCAAGACCTGCTCCCACCAGTGGCCCACCACGTACTCCGGAATGAACACCGTCACCACGGTGCGCGGCGACTCTTCCCGGGCCCGCTTGACGTATTCCAGGACGGGACGGGTGACTTCGCGATACGGCGAGGCGATGACCTTGAGCGGGACGCTGATGTCGCTTTCTTCCCACTTGTGCACCAGATCGCGGGTTTCCGCGTCGTCGACGCTGACCGTCACGGCCTCCAGCACATCGGGGCGGGTGGCCCTCGCGTAGGCCAGCGCACGAAGCGTCGGCAGATGCAGCTTCGACACCAGCACCACGGCGTGATTTCGGCTCGGCAGAACCACGTCCTCCTGGGCGGCGGCCTGCTCCGCCAGTTCCTGGTTCACCGTGTTGTAGTGCCGGTGAATCATTTTCATGATCCCGAACAGCAAGCTCATCGCGAACAGGGCGATCCACGCCCCGGCCGCGAACTTGGTCACCAGAACCACCAACAACACCGTGCCGGTGGACAGCAAGCCGACCGTGTTGACCAACCGCGAGCGCATCATCTTGCGCCGCGCCGGCGGATCGGTTTCGGTGCGCAGCAGCCGGGTCCAGTGCCGCACCATGCCGATCTGGCTCAGCGTGAACGAAATGAACACGCCGACGATGTACAGCTGAATCAACGCGGTGACCTCACCGCGGAACGCGATGATCGCCAGCAGCGCCGCCCCGGACAGGAACAGTATTCCGTTGGAGAACGCCAATCGGTCTCCGCGAGTGTGCAATTGGCGCGGCAGGTAGCTGTGCTGCGCCAGGATCGAGCCGAGCACGGGGAAGCCGTTGAATGCGGTGTTGGCCGCCAGCACCAGGATCAGGGCGGTCACCGTGGCGATCAGCAGGAACCCGATGTGGAAGCTGCCGAACACCGTCTGCGCCAGCTGGGTGACCAGGGTCTTCTGGTAGTAATCCTTGGGCGCACCGGTGAGCTGTCGCGCGGGATCCTCGACGAGCTTGACCCCGATCTGCTGGGCCAGCACGATGATGCCCATCAGCAGGGTCACCGCGATGCCGCCCAGCATCAGCAGCGTCGTCGCGGCGTTGCGCGACTTGGGTTTCTGGAACGCCGGCACGCCGTTGCTGATCGCCTCGACACCGGTCAGCGCCGCGCAGCCCGACGAGAACGAGCGCGCCACCAGGAACGCCAACGCGAAGCCGACGACCTGGCCGTGCTCGGCATGCATTTGGAAACCGGCGGATTCGGCGCGCAGCGGATTGCCCAGGACGAAGATCCGGAACAGCCCCCAGCCGATCATCACCAGGACACCGATGATGAACGCATACGTCGGGATGGCGAACGCCAGCCCGGACTCGCGCACGCCGCGCAGGTTCAGCGCCATCACCAGCAGGATGGACACCACGCAGAAGAACACCTTGTGCTGGGCCACGATCGGAATCGCCGACCCGATGTTCGCCATCGCCGACGCCGTCGAGACCGCAACGGTCAGAACGTAATCCACCATCAGCGCACTGGCGACCACGAGGCCGGCGGTGTCGCCGAGGTTGGTGGTGACCACTTCGTAGTCGCCGCCGCCGGACGGGTAGGCGTGGACGTTCTGCCGGTAGCTGGCCACCACCACCAGCATCACCGCGGCCACAGCCAGCCCGATCCACGGTGTGAGCGCGTACGCCGTGACCCCGGCCACCGAGAGCATCAGGAAGACCTCCTCGGGCGCGTACGCAACCGAGGACAGCGCGTCGGAGGCGAACACCGGCAAGGCGATCCGCTTGGGTAACAGCGTGTGACTCAGCCGGTCGCTGCGAAACGGCCGACCGATAAGCAACCGACGGGTGGCGGTTGAAAGTTTGGACAC
Organism: Mycobacterium sp. NGS58; assembly: GCF_059812385.1. Lineage (NCBI taxonomy): Bacteria > Bacillati > Actinomycetota > Actinomycetes > Mycobacteriales > Mycobacteriaceae > Mycobacterium > Mycobacterium sp. NGS58. The sequence goes on from NZ_JCALCO010000008.1 coordinate 45,320, forward strand.
GAGAGCCAAGAGTAAGCCCAGACGGGTTTGGCGGTAGCGTTCGTAGGAGAATGTTCGCCGACCGAAACGGCTGGCCGACGTGGGTTGCCGGTGAAGGGCGCAGGACGCGGTCGAGAGGACCTCAAGTTGCGAGTAGTGGTGATGGGCTGCGGACGGGTCGGTTCCTCGGTCGCCGACGGGCTCTCGCGCATCGGTCACGACGTCGCCGTCATCGACCGTGACAGCACCGCCTTCAACCGGCTCAGCCCGGAATACGCCGGCGAGCGGGTGCTGGGGCAGGGATTCGACCGCGATGTACTGCTGAGGGCCCGTATCGATGAAGCCGACGCGTTTGCCGCGGTCTCGTCCGGCGACAACTCCAACATCATCTCGGCGCGGCTGGCCCGGGAGACGTTCGGCGTCAAGCGGGTCGTGGCGCGCATCTATGACGCCAAGCGCGCCGAGGTCTACGAGCGTCTGGGCATTCCCACGATCGCGACCGTGCCCTGGACCACCGACCGCCTGCTCAACGCGTTGCTGCGCGAGTCCGAAACGGCCAAATGGCGCGATCCGACCGGCACCGTCGCCGTGTCCGAGGTCGTCTTGCACGAGGACTGGATCGGGCATCGGGTCACCGATCTCGAGCAGGCCACCGGCGCCCGGGTCGCGTTCCTGATCCGTTTCGGGGCCGGTGTTTTGCCGGAGCCCAAATCGGTCATCCAGGCCGGCGACCAGGTGTATGTCGCCGCGATCTCCGGCCGCGCCGCCGAGGCGGTGGCCATCGCCGCGCTGCCACCCAGCGAAGACTTGTGATGAATTCGAACGAGCGGCTTGAGGAGCGGCGCACATGAAGGTAGCTGTTGCCGGTGCCGGCGCCGTCGGCCGTTCGGTCACCCGCGAACTCATCGGCAACGGCCACGACGTGACGCTGATCGAACGTAATCCCGATCACGTCGACGTCGACGCCATCCCGGCCGCGCACTGGCGACTGGGCGATGCCTGCGAACTGAGCCTGCTCGAGTCGGTGCACCTGCACGAATTCGACGTGGTGGTCGCCGCGACCGGCGACGACAAGGCCAACGTCGTGCTGAGCCTGCTGGCCAAAACCGAGTTCGCGGTACCGCGAGTGGTCGCCCGGGTCAACGATCCCCGCAACGAGTGGTTGTTCACCGACGCGTGGGGGGTCGACGTGGCGGTGTCGACGCCGCGGATGCTGGCCTCGCTCATCGAAGAGGCCGTCGCCGTCGGTGATCTGGTGCGGCTTATGGAATTTCGCAGGGGTCAGGCCAACCTCGTCGAGATCACGCTGCCCGACGACACGCCGTGGGGCGGCAAGCCGGTGCGCAAGCTGCAGCTGCCGCGGAACACCTCGCTGGTGACGATCCTGCGGGGCCCCCGGGTGATCGTTCCCGAGGAGGACGAGCCGTTGGAGGGCGGCGACGAGCTGCTGTTCGTCGCCGTTGCCGAGGCGGAAGAAGAGCTGCAGAAGCTGCTACTGGGCAGCCACAGTCCGGCCGGCGAGTAGTCAGTCGGTGAGGGCGCCGGGTTCGATGCCGACCGCGGGAACACCGGCAGCGGCGATGGCCCGCTGCGCCGACCTGATCGCGGCGTAGGTCGCCAACGCGGCCAGCACGGTCAGCGGCCAGCCCATCGCGATCCGCGCCACCGCCAGCCAGCCGGTCCGATCGGCGTCGTAGAGCAAACCCTGAACGATGAACCGGGCGGCGAACACCAGCACCCAGCCCACCGAGGCGATGTCGAACGCGTAGACGGCCCGCGGCACGTCGCGCCAGCCGTCACCCCGCCCCGTGGCCCAGCTCCACGCATAGCCGACCATGGGCCGCCGGATCAGCACCGACGCCGCGACGACCACCGCCCACACCAACGACATCCAGATGCCCAGCAAAAAATAGCCCTTGGACTCACCCAGCACGTAGGCGATCAGCGCGCACAGCGCGACGCCGAAGAAGCCGGAGAAGGCCGGCTGCGCGGATCCGCGGCGAATGAGCCGCCACACCAAAATCAATGCGGCCACCCCCAGCGCGGCCACGATCGCGGGAACCAATCCCGACACGCTCGAGACGATGACGAACACGACCACCGGCAGCGACGAATAGATGACACCACTGACCCCGCCTGCCTGAGCCAGCAGACGTTCGGGGCTGATGCGGTTGGTGGTCATCTGTTCCGGCGCGGTCGTCGACTCCCGCGGGATTGCCCCCAGATCTTCGGGGTCGGTCACCGCTGAATTTCGTAGTGCGGGTTGTAGATCGCCTTCGTTCCGTTCTCCAGCTTGCCGAGGCGCCCGCGCACTCGCAGGGTGCGGCCCGAGTCGATGCCCGGTATGCGGCGCTGTCCCAGCCAGACCAGCGTCACCGTGTCGCTGCCGTCGAACAATTCGGCGCGCACCCCGCCGGCGCACGCCCTGCCGTTGCACTCGACGCTGCGCAGGGTGCCCACCATCGTGACCTCCTGGCCACGCTCGCAATCGATCGCGCGTTGCGCGCCGGTGCTTGCGACCTCGTCGGAGAGTTCCTCCGAGTCGAGTTGTTCCGGATCCTCCGTCAACCGACGGGTGAGCCGGCGCAGATACCCTTGGGCCCCCATGGCCACTCCTGACAAATGCTGATAAGCCTCGACGCTTCCATCTATGCCAACGGACACCGTAGACCTGTTGGTTCCCCAGCGCCAACCCACTCAAACTTCGTGTTGGAGGGCGGGTGAGCGGCGGGGCACTATCTAGAGGTGGTGGTCGATTTGCGCGGTGTCACGACGGTGTTGCTGCCCGGCACCGGCTCCGACGACGACTACGTTCACCGGGCTTTTTCCAGGCCCTTGTCCGAGATCGGCGCGCTGTTGGTGACCCCGCCGCCGCGGCCCGACGGGTTGATCGAGGGCTACCTGGCGGCGCTGGATGACGCGGCGCGCGCGGAGCCGATCGTTGTGGGCGGGGTCTCAATCGGCGCCGCAGTGGCGGCCGCCTGGGCGCTGGAACATCCCGACCGGGCGGTCGCGGTGCTGGCCGCGCTGCCGGCCTGGGCCGGCGCGCCCGGGACGGCCCCCGCGGCCCTTGCCGCGCGGTATTCGGCGGCGCAGTTGCGCACCGACGGGCTGGCGGCGACCACGACCCAGATGCGCGCGTCCAGCCCGCCATGGCTGGCCGACGAGCTGAGTCGGTCTTGGGGCGCGCAATGGCCACATCTGCCCGACGCCATGGAAGAGGCGGCCGCTTATATCGCGCCGAGCTGCGACGAGCTGGCCGGGCTGGCCGCACCGCTGGGGGTGGCCTCCGCCGTCGACGACCCGATCCACCCGTTGCAGGCGGGCATCGACTGGGTCGCCGCGGCGCCGCGCGCGGCGCTGCGGACGGTGACGCTGGACCAGATCGGGGCGGATCCCACCGCCCTGGGCGCGGCCTGCCTGGGCGCGCTGGCCGACCTGTAGTCGGTCAGCCGCCGGTGGTGGTGCGCAGCTGTTGCATGGCCGACCCGTCGACGCTGCGACGCGCGGCCGGCTCGTTGGACGGCGCCTGCTGTGCTTGGGCGTCGTCCTGCTGTGCGGCCTGTTGCGCGGCGGCAGCTTCGCGCAGTTGCTGCGCCATCGGCTCGGGTAGCTGCACGGCCAGCGGTGTCCGCACCGGCAGCGGCGTATCGCCTCGCCGAACCACGGTGTCCGCCAAGGCCGCTCGCGCCTCCTGCTCCAGGGCCTCCATCGTCTCCTGCGAGCCGTTGATGACGCAGCGGATCATCCAGCGGTAGCCGTCGACGCCGATGAAGCGCACCACGCCAGCGGCGGTGCCCACCACTTCGCGACCCCACGGCCCGTCCTTGATGCTGACCTGGGCCGAGTCGTTGCGCAGCGATTCGGCGAGCTCACCCGCCACTTCACGCCACAGGCCGGCGGTCTTGGGCGCGGCGTACGCGGCGATGGTGAAACGACCGTTCGGCGTGACAACCCACACCGCGCTCGGCACACCGGTCTCGGTCAGCTCGACCTGCAGCTGGCCGGCCTCGGGCATGGGGATCAGCACCGAACCCAGGTCGAGCCGGGCCAGCTCGGCAACCGCGGGATCGTCGAAGTCCTCGATGTCGAACGGGCCCTCGAGCTCGTCGGGGGCCGGCTCGTCGGCATCGCGGGCCGCGACCGCCTCCGCCGCCGAGGTGTCGGCGCCGGAGGCTTCGTCGTCTTTGGGTGTGCGTCTACCTAATGCCATCACAAACTCGCATGTCCGCCGGAGGAACCGTGACCACCATCGCCACGGGATGTTTCGGCCAGCCCGGCCTCGTCGAACGACGACACCTCGACCAGCTCCACTAATTCGACTCGCTGTACCAGCAACTGGGCGATGCGGTCGCCGCGATGCACCACGATCGGCTCCGTCGGGTCCAGGTTGATCAGCGCTACCTTGATCTCTCCGCGATAGCCCGCATCGATGGTACCCGGGCTGTTGACGATCGAAAGTCCAACTCGCGCAGCCAGTCCCGACCGTGGGTGCACCAAGCCGACCATTCCGAACGGGATGGCCACCGCGACCCCCGTTCGCACCAGGGCGCGTCGCCCGGGTTCCAGTTTGACGTCTTCGGCGCTGTAGAGATCGATGCCGGCGTCGCCCTCGTGGGCGCGGACGGGCAGCGGGAGCTCAGGGTCGAGACGGACGATGGCCAGACTGGTCGACACGGGGCCAAAGACTACCCTTGACTGCGTGTCCGAGACGCGCGTCGCGCCGCACAACGTGCGGTATCGCGAACGATTGTGGGTTCCGTGGTGGTGGTGGCCCCCAGCCTTCGCGCTGGCGAGCATCGTCGCTTTCGAATTCAACATGGGCGTCACCCGCCAGTCGGCCTGGTGGCCGTACGCGACGCTGTTCGCGGTGGCGGCCGCGGCGCTGCTGTGGCTCGGCCGCATCGAGATCCGGGTAACCGAAGACCCGGCCGCACCGGGCGAAGTGCAGCTCTGGGCGGGCCCGGCCCATCTGCCAATCACGGCGATCTCCCGATCCGCTGAGATACCGTCCTCGGCCAAGTCGGCCGCGCTGGGCCGCCAGCTGGACCCGGCGGCGTACGTCTTACATAGGGCATGGGTCCGGCCGATGGTTTTGGCGGTACTCGACGATCCGGACGATCCGACGCCGTACTGGCTGGTGAGCTGCCGTCACCCCGAGCGGGTGCTGTCGGCCCTGACACGGTGAGCGCAGCGATCAGGCCGCGCAGTCGGTACAGATCATCACGCCGTTCTTCTCGCTGGCCAGCCGACTGCGGTGCTGCACCAGGAAGCAGCTCGAGCAGGTGAACTCGTCGGCCTGCTTGGGAATCACGCGCACCGACAATTCTTCCCCCGACAGGTCGGCACCCGGCAGTTCGAAGTTCTCAGCGGATTCAGATTCATCGACATCGACGACGGCCGAAGCCGCCTCGTTCCGTCGCGCTTTGAGCTCCTCTAGCGAGTCCTCCGAAACGTCGTCGGTCTCGGTGCGCCGTGGAGCGTCATAGTCGGTAGGCATTGCCCTATCCCCTCACATGCCCTCGTTATCCAAGCATCGCTTTGTACCAGCGTCGAACGCATCCACCAAATGATTCGTGCCCGTATCGCGACCCATTAAGGTGTGATTTACGTCACACCCCTATTTTTACCCTTGCGCTCGTCTCTGAACAGTGGATTTAGCGTGCGGCTAGAGTGCAGCTGTGGTCACGCAAATCACCGAGGGTACAGCGTTTGACAAGCATGGTAGGCCTTTTCGGCGCCGCAACCCCCGGCCCGCCATCGTCGTTGTGATTGTGCTCTCGGTCGCCACCGCCGTGATCTGGACGATCGCGCTGACGCGACCCGCCAAAGTTCACGAGGCCGCGGTGTGCAACCCGCCGCCGCAGTCGGCCGGCTCGGCACCGGCCCAGCTGGGTGAGCAGGTGTCGCGCAGCGCGATGATCGACGTCATGCCCGCCAAACTCGCGGACACCAAAGTTCGCGTCCTCAACGCCAGCGGCCGTGGCGGCCAGGCCGGCGACGTCGCGGGCGCCATGAAGGACCTCGGATTCGCGCAACCCACCGCCGCCAACGACCCCCTCTACGCGGGCACCAGACTCACCTGTCAGGGCCAGATCCGTTTCGGCACCGCCGGCCAGGCCACCGCTGCCGCCGTGTGGTTGGTGGCGCCGTGCACCGAACTGTTCAACGACAACCGCGCCGACGACTCGGTCGACTTCTCCCTGGGCACCGACTTCAGCGCGCTGGCCCACGACGACGACATCGACGCCGTGCTCGCGACCCTGCGTCCCGGCGCCACCGAACCCTCAGATCCCGCGCTGCTGGCCAAGATTCACGCCAGCAGCTGCTGAGGCGGACGGTCAATCCGGGATCGGATCCACGCCGTCGAAGCGCTCCAGGACGGCGAGCAGTTCGTCGGCGATTCCAGGCGCGGCGGCCAGCGACAGGCCGGCCCTGGTCACACCGGGCGCGGGCAGAACCACCCGAGCACCCGCCTCCGCCGCGATCAGCGCACCCGCGGCGCGATCCCATACCTGCAGACCGTGCTCATAGAAGGCGTCGAGCCGGCCCGAGGCGACCATGCACAGATCCAGTGCCGCCGAGCCGATTCGACGCACATCGCGGACTACCGGCAGCATGCGCGCCACCAGCGCCGCCTGCGCCGCGCGGCGCTGACGCGAATAGCCGAAACCGGTGCCCAGCAACGCCATCGACAAATCGTCGACGGCGGCGCTCCGCAGCCGCTGCGTCCCCCCGTCATCGGTGACGTGCGCGCCCATGCCCACCGCCGCCGAGTACACCCGCTCTCCGACGACGTCGGCGACCGCCCCGGCCACCGACTCGCCGTCGACCTGTGCGCCGACCGACACGGCGTAGGCGGGAATGTCGTAGACGAAATTCACCGTGCCGTCGATGGGATCGAGCACCCAGGTGACCGATCCGGCCGGCGCACCCGCCGGGTCGGCGGGCCCGCCGCCCTCCTCGCCGAGGATGGCGTCGCCGGGCCGTAATTCGGCCAGCCGGTCGCGCAGCAGCCGTTCCGTTTCCGTGTCGACGACGGTCACCGGATCGGTCGGGGTGCTCTTCGATCGCACGGCGCCACTGGGATCGCTGTGCGCGCCGGTGCCGAATACCTCTGCCCGCCGCCGCCTCACGAACGCGGCGGCCTCCGCGGCCAACGTTTCGGCGACGGAGCGCAGCCGCACGAGCTCGTCATCGGAAGGGGTCACCGGTCTATCGGATCACAAGCGCCCTCAACGCGCAGACGCCACGGGCCGTGCCGTGGCGGCGCTAAGGTGAGCGGACAGTCCAGTCACGCCGAGGAGATTCGATGACCAGCACCGACTCGATCGCGGGTACGCCTGTCAGCGCTGCCGGCGACGGCAGGCCACAGCGTCGCGGGTTCGGCATCGACGTCGGCGGCAGCGGCATCAAGGGCGGCATCGTCGACATGGACACCGGGCAGTTGATCGGCGAGCGGGTCAAGCTGCTGACCCCGCAGCCCGCGACGCCCTCGGCGGTGGCCAAGACGATCGCAGAGGTGGTCAACGCTTTCGGGTGGACCGGCCCGCTCGGAGTGACCTATCCCGGAGTCGTCACGCACGGCATCGTGCAGACGGCGGCCAACGTGGACAAGGCGTGGATCGGTAGCAACGCGCGCGACATCATCAGCGCCGAACTGAACGGTCAGGACGTCATCGTCCTCAACGACGCCGACGCCGCCGGGCTCGCCGAAGAGCACTACGGTGCGGGCAAAGGACAGTCGGGCCTCGTGGTGTTGTTGACCTTCGGTACCGGGATCGGCTCCGCGGTGATTCATAACGGGACGCTGATCCCCAACACCGAGTTCGGCCATCTCGAGGTCGGCGGCAAGGAGGCCGAACAGCGGGCGGCGTCGTCGGTGAAAGAGAAGAACGACTGGTCCTACGAAAAATGGGCCAAGCAGGTCACCAAAGTGCTCGTGAGCATCGAGAACGCGGTGTGGCCCGACCTGTTCATCGCGGGCGGCGGGATCAGCCGCAAGGCCGACAAATGGTTGCCGCTGCTGACCAACCGCACTCCGGTGGTCGCCGCGGCCCTGCTCAACACCGCCGGGATCGTCGGCGCGGCGATGGCCTCCACCTCGGACGTGACTCACTGATTTTGCCCGGCAGAGCCGTAGTACCGCGCACTGTCGTTACAATGGTGCTCGGCGAATGCCCAACCGATAGCGTGCGACTACTCACGCTGATACCAACGCCGACATCGACATAGCAGACACTTTCGGTTAACCATGCCCAATACCCACCGAAAGTGAGCCCAAACGAAGGGGTGTAAGTGGCAGCGACGAAAGCAAGCCCGGCGACGGACGGGCCGGTGAAACGCACCGCCACGAAGTCGCCGTCGTCCCCCGCCAAGCGACCGGCGGCCAAGGCTGCCAACGGTTCGGCGCCCGCCAAGCGGGCCGCCAAGTCAGCATCACCGTCCACCAAGTCCAAGTCCGACGCGGCCGACTCCGACCCCAAGAAGACCCGCGCCGCGGCCAAGGGCGCCGGCGCCAAGGCGCCGTCGGCGCGCGGAACCAAAGCGGCCAAGGCCGCGCCGGCCGATCCCGACGCCCTCGATTCCGACGGCGCCGTCGAGGAACTCGACAATGAACCCGACCTCGAGGGCGAGCCCGGCGAAGACCTCGACATCGACACCGACCTGAACCTCGAAGACCTCGAGGACGACGTGGCGTCCGACGGCCAAGACGCCGATGAGGGCGAGGCCGACGCCCCCGAGGGCGAGGAAGAGACCGCCGCGAAGCCCGCCAAGGCCGGCGAGGCCGCCGCAGAGGACGAGGAGGAAATCGCCGAGCCCAGCGAAAAGGACAAGGCCTCCGGCGATTTCGTGTGGGACGAGGACGAGTCCGAGGCGTTGCGGCAGGCCCGCAAGGACGCCGAGCTCACGGCCTCCGCCGACTCGGTTCGCGCCTACCTCAAGCAGATCGGTAAGGTCGCGCTGCTCAACGCCGAGGAAGAGGTCGAGCTGGCCAAGCGCATCGAGGCCGGGTTGTACGCGACGCAGCTGATGACCGAGCTGACCGAGCGCGGCGACAAACTGCCCGCCGCGCAGCGACGCGATATGGTGTGGATCTGCCGCGACGGCGACCGCGCGAAGAACCATCTGCTGGAAGCCAACCTGCGACTGGTGGTGTCGCTGGCCAAGCGCTACACAGGCCGCGGCATGGCGTTCCTGGACCTCATCCAGGAGGGCAACCTGGGTCTGATCCGCGCTGTTGAGAAGTTCGACTACACCAAGGGTTACAAGTTCTCCACCTACGCGACCTGGTGGATCCGTCAGGCCATCACCCGCGCCATGGCCGACCAAGCCCGCACCATCCGCATCCCGGTGCACATGGTCGAGGTGATCAACAAGCTCGGCCGTATCCAGCGCGAACTGCTGCAGGACCTGGGCCGCGAGCCCACGCCCGAAGAGCTCGCCAAGGAAATGGACATCACGCCCGAAAAGGTGCTGGAGATCCAGCAATACGCCCGCGAGCCGATCTCGCTGGACCAGACCATCGGCGACGAGGGCGACAGCCAGCTGGGCGATTTCATCGAGGACAGCGAGGCCGTGGTGGCCGTCGACGCGGTCTCGTTCACACTGCTCCAAGACCAGCTGCAGTCGGTGCTGGAGACGCTGTCCGAGCGCGAGGCGGGCGTAGTTCGGCTGCGCTTCGGTCTCACCGACGGCCAGCCCCGCACCCTGGACGAGATCGGTCAGGTTTACGGGGTGACCCGTGAGCGCATCCGCCAGATCGAGTCCAAGACGATGTCGAAGCTGCGCCACCCCAGCCGCTCCCAGGTGTTGCGCGACTACCTCGACTAAGCGGCAGCAGCCCGGGACGCTCATCCGGCCCGGTATCCGCAACGGTTGACGATGGCGGCGGCCCAACCCGCTTCCCGGCGCAACAAACGTCGGTACCGTAATGACCCATGCGTGGATGGATCCTCGAGGACTCGCCGGGCGAGTATCGCTGTGCCGAGGTTCCTAACCCGGTGCCAGGGCCGGGCGAGGTCCGCATTGAGGTCCGGGCATCCGCTCTCAACCACATCGATCTCTGGCTGATGCGGGGGATGCCCAAGCCGCGATCGTTCCCGCACGTGTCGGGCTCCGACGTCGCCGGCGTGATCGACATGGTCGGTCCCGGCGTGACCGACTGGCAGCCGGGTGACGAAGTCGTGATGGAGGCGGGCATCACCTCTCACCAAGCGATCCTCACCCGCGGCATCGACAGCATTGCCGACCCTGGGACACACCTGCTCGGTGAGCACCGGTGGGGTGGTCATGCCGACTACGTCGTCGTTCCGGCGTGGCATCCGGTCCGCAAGCCCGGGCACCTGTCGTGGGTCGAGTGCGCGGCGTATCCGGTGTGTCACGTGACGGCATGGCGGATGCTGCGCAAAGGCCGGGTGCGAACCGGCACGAAGGTGCTGGTCGTCGGCGGCGGCGGCGGAGTGGCCGTCGCATCGCTGCTGATCGCCAAGTACTTGGGGGCAGAGGTCTATGCGACGTCGCGGGACGAGGCGAAGCGCAATCGCGCCAAAGAGCTCGGCGCCGTTGAGGCGTTCGATTCCGCCGGGCCATACCCCGTCAAGGTGGAGGTTGTGATCGACAGCGTCGGCGCCGCGACCTGGGAACCGGCGATCCGGGCACTCGACAACGGCGGTCGCTTCGTCACCTGCGGCGCCACCAGCGGGGTCGAGGTGCCGCTGTTGCTGCCACGGCTGTTCTTCAAGCAGCAGGAGCTGATCGGTGTGACCACGGGATCGCACCTCGAGTTCGTCCAGGTGACCGATCACGTGGCCAGGGGTCTCCCGGTGATCGTGGACGAAGTATTTCCCTTCGATGCCTACCCCGATGCGCTGACCAAGCTCGCCAAGTGCGAGCAGATCGGCAAGCTGGTCCTGGAGCACTGACAATCAGGACAAGCCTCGCGCAGCGCTCGTCCGCAGTGGCTTCGCCGGCATCCTGGCGCAATTGGGCCGTTTACTCCAAAATCTTTGTTGTGCAAGCTGTTTCGGCGTCTGCTGAGTGCCGGCGGCCAAACGGACGCTGCCACCGGTTCGGCTGCGCCGACGACGCCGCCGTCGTACGGTGACTCCCATGTCAACCAGCCGCAAAGTGATCCCTGGAGAATCCGCCTTCGAGTCGGCGGTGGGTTATTCGCGCGCGGTGCGGGTCGGCCCGCACGTGGCGGTGGCCGGAACAACCGGCGCCGGACCCGCTGGGGACATCGCCGCCCAGACACGAGATGCTTTGCGCCGCATCGAGATTGCCTTGCACCAAGCGGGCGCCGCGCTCAGCGACGTGGTGCGCACCCGCATCTACGTCACCGACATCTCCCGCTGGCCCGAGGTGGGAGCCGTGCATGAGCAAGTATTCGGTGCGATTCGCCCCGCCGCCACGATGGTGGAAGTCTCGGCGCTCATCGCGCCCGAGCTGTTGGTGGAGATCGAGGCCGACGCCTACGTCGACCGCCCGGCTCAGTCGCCTGCGATCGGCGCGAAGGTGCCGTCATCGCCCGGCGGGTAGGCGGTGACCCGGACCACAGCGGCCACCGGCAGCGGGCCGTACAGGTGCGGGAACAACATCGACTCCGGATCGGTTGCCACTCCTGGCTCCCACCGCACCGGCGCGTCGAGCCTCGCGGGGTCGATGTGCAACAGGACCAGGTCGCCGCGACCACGGTAGAGGCGGTTGGCCGGCAGGTGCACCTGTTCCGGCGTCGACAGATGGATGAACTCGCCCCCATTCGCGGTGTCCGGGTGGATGCCGCCCACCTCGCGGGCCCGGGCCCACTGCTCGGTTCCGCACAGGTGCACCAGGAAGTCAGGGGCGAAGGTCACAACCCGACACCCTAAATACCGCCTAAACCAAACCTGACCAGCCCGTGAGAAACGACACACCCGATAACGATCGGGGAACAAGGCAAAAACGCCATACGTCTGAGAAAGTGAACGTACGAGAACGGAGAAGCCATGAATGCAACTCTGACGAGTCCTGAACTGACAAGAGCCGACCGCTGCGACCGCTGCGGTGCTGCGGCTCGTGTGCGCGCCAAGCTGCCTTCTGGACTGGAGCTTCTCTTCTGCCAGCACCACGCCAACGAGCACGAGGCGAAGCTGACCGAGCTGGACGCGGTGCTGGAGATCAGCGAAAGCTAGCCCGCAGCGAACTCGCCCATCGCCAATGTGGGCGGTGCGAGCGATCTTCGGTAATGCTGGACGGGTATGAGCGAGCAGGTCGCAAAACCGTCGCGCCACCACATTTGGCGGATCACCCTGAGGACTCTTTCCAAGAGTTGGGACGACTCGATTTTCTCTGAGTCGGCTCAGGCTGGTTTCTGGTCGGCGCTGTCACTGCCGCCGCTGCTGCTCGGGCTGCTGGGCACCTTGGCCTATGTGGCTCCGCTGTTCGGCCCGGACATGCTGCCGAGCATCCTGCGCCAGCTGATCTCGACGGCACACAGCGTGTTCTCTCGCAGCGTGGTCAACGAGATCATCGAGCCGACCGTGCGTGACATCGCCAACCACGCCCGCGGCGAGGTGGTGTCGCTGGGTTTCATCATTTCGTTGTGGGCGGGCTCGTCGGCCATTTCGTCGTTCGTCGACTCCGTGGTCGAGGCGCATGACCAGACACCGTTGCGCCATCCGGTGCGCCAGCGCCTGTTTGCGCTCTTCCTCTACGTGGTGGGGCTGGTCTTCGTGGTGGCGACCGCGCCGTTGGTGGTCCTGGGACCGCGCAAAGTGGGCGAACACATCCCGGTGAGCCTGGCCAACGCGCTGCGCTACGGCTACTACCCGGCCTTGATCTTCGTCTTACTGCTCGGGGTCGTGATCTTGTACCGCGTGTCGTTGCCGGAGCCGCTGCCGACGCACCGGCTGATCTTCGGCGCGGCGCTGGCCACCGCGGTATTCGTAATCGCCACCCTGGGCCTACGCCTCTACCTGCAGTGGATCACCAGGACCGGCTACACCTACGGCGCGCTGTCCACGCCGATCGCCTTCCTGCTGTTCTCGTTCTTCGGGGGCTTCGCGATCATGATCGGCGCCGAACTCAATGCCGCCATCCAGGAGGAATTCCCCGCACCCAAGACGCACGCCCACCGGCTGCGCAGATGGCTGCTGTCGCGCTCCCCCGCACTAGCGAAGGCGGCGGGCACGCTGTCGAACCCCGTGACCACGAATCCCATCACCGCGCAACGCGACGTCGCGCCGGCGGAGCCGCCCGGCTGATCAGCCCTTCTTCATCCGGTCGTAGATCTGCTTGCAGTCCGGACAGACCGGTGAGCCCGGCTTGGCCGCCTTGGTGACGGGAAACACCTCGCCGCACAGGGCTACAACGTGGTTGCCCATCACCGCGCTCTCGGCGATCTTGTCTTTCTTGACGTAGTGGAAGTACTTCGGGGTGTCGCTGCCGGTCCCGTCGTCGACGCGTTCGTCGGTCTCGGTGCGTTCGATCGTTTGGGTCTGCATACCTGACATTGTGCACTGCCGGCGGGCCCTGAAACCGGCTGAGCCGGAATCGTCGAGTTGTGGGACAGTGGAGAAATGAAGCACGGCTCCGATCCGGGGTTCGATGACTTTGACGGCAACAAAAGCCGCCCTGTGCTCATCACCGCCGCCGCGACCTCGTACGAGGAGCAGCACCGTGCGCGGGTCCGTAAATACCTCACTTTGATGGCTTTCCGGATTCCGGCGCTCATCCTGGCCGCCGTCGCCTACGGCGCGTGGCACAACGGGCTGATCTCACTCGCGATCGTGGCGCTGTCGATCCCGTTGCCCTGGATGGCCGTGCTGATCGCCAACGATCGGCCGCCGCGCAGCGCCGACGAGCCCCGCCGGTTCGACGACGCCCGCCGGCACACCCGCCTGTTCCCCCGGGCCGAACGTCCCGCGCTCGAGGCTCCCCGACGCCCGCAGCCGGAGTGGCCTACGGGGTTTCACGATGGAATCGATCACGGCTAGGCGTCGTTTCTCCTGAAGGTGCCGTCGCCGGCGGACTTCTCAGGACATTCTCAGGTCGGCGGCACATTTCTGCACGTCAACACGTGTGAGATACGGAATCGCTGGGAACTCTCAGAGCTGATCTGTCGTTGAACTCGATGACAGAACAAAGCCGAACGGGAGGTCGCTATGGCGAACGCCAGCACGAGCAGATTTGACGGCGATCTGGATGCTCAAAGCCCCGCAGCGGACCTAGTGCGCGTATACCTGAACGGAATCGGCAAGACGGCACTTCTCAATGCGGCCGGCGAAGTCGAACTCGCCAAGCGCATCGAGGCCGGGCTTTATGCCGAACATCTGCTGGCAACGCGTAAGCGCCTCGGGGAGAACCGCAAACGCGATTTGCAGGCCGTGGTTCGCGATGGTCAGGCCGCGCGTCGTCATCTGCTGGAAGCGAACCTGCGCCTGGTGGTGTCGCTGGCCAAGCGATACACCGGTCGGGGTATGCCACTGCTGGACCTGATTCAAGAGGGCAATCTGGGACTGATCCGTGCGATGGAAAAGTTCGACTACACAAAGGGATTCAAGTTCTCGACCTATGCGACATGGTGGATTCGTCAGGCCATCACCCGCGGCATGGCCGACCAGAGCCGCACCATTCGGCTGCCGGTTCATCTCGTGGAACAGGTCAACAAGCTGGCGCGGATCAAGCGCGAGATGCACCAGAACCTGGGACGCGAGGCCACCGACGAGGAGCTTGCCGCCGAGTCCGGCATCCCTGTCGAGAAGATCAACGACCTGCTCGAGCACAGCCGCGACCCGGTAAGCCTGGACATGCCGGTCGGGTCCGAGGAAGAAGCCCCGCTGGGCGATTTCATCGAGGACGCCGAGGCGATGTCGGCAGAGAATGCTGTGATCGCCGAGCTGCTGCACACCGACATCCGCAGCGTGCTGGCCACCCTGGACGAGCGTGAGCACCAGGTCATCCGGTTGCGTTTCGGACTGGACGACGGCCAGCCGCGCACGTTGGACCAGATTGGCAAGCTGTTCGGGCTGTCCCGGGAGCGGGTCCGCCAAATCGAGCGGGACGTAATGTCGAAACTCCGCAACGGGGAGCGCGCCGACAGGCTACGGTCGTACGCGAGCTAAGGCCTCACCCAAGCTAGGTAGCAGACAGTATGCCCGCCGCGTCAGCGGCGGGCATACTGCTTGCCTGGGAGGCGTTACAACCATTCGCGCAGCTGGACAAGTAGACTCAGCGTCGACGGAGGGTGCTGAATGAACGACCTGGTTGACACCACCGAGATGTACTTGCGGACCATCTACGACCTCGAGGAAGAGGGCGTCACGCCGCTGCGTGCCCGCATCGCCGAACGCCTCGATCAGAGCGGGCCGACTGTCAGCCAAACCGTGTCGCGCATGGAGCGGGACGGTTTACTCCACGTCGCCGGTGACCGCCACCTGGAGCTCACCGACAAGGGCCGGGCGCTGGCCATTTCCGTGATGCGCAAGCACCGTCTCGCCGAACGCTTGCTGGTCGACGTGATCGGCCTGCCCTGGGAAGAGGTCCACGCCGAGGCGTGCCGCTGGGAGCACGTGATGAGCGAGGACGTCGAGCGGCGCCTGGTGAAGGTGCTGAACAACCCGACCACATCCCCCTTCGGCAACCCGATCCCCGGGCTGCTCGACCTGGGCGTGGGCCCCGAGTCCTGGTCCGAGGACGGTCCCCTGGTCCGGCTGACCGAATTGCCGCCCGGCGCGCCGGTGGCGGTGGTGGTGCGTCAGCTGACCGAACACGTCCAGGGCGACATCGACCTGATCTCACGCCTGAAGGACGCCGGCGTCGTCCCGAACGCCCGCGTCACCGTCGAGACCGGCTCCGCCGGGGTGACGATCGTCATTCCCGGTCACGAGAACGTCACCCTGCCGCACGAGATGGCACACGCGGTCAAGGTCGAGAAGGTCTGACCCGAGCTGTTCTAGCCCTATCCCGCCCTGCGGCCGAACGGCCGGCGCGGCGGTAGCTGCACGCCGAACCGCGTGGCCAGGCGGTAGCCGGTGAGCGCCAAATCCCTGATGTCCTCGGGCCGCAGGCCCGATTGCAGGGCGGTGTCCAGCATGTCGGCCATCCGATGACCGGGCTCGCAGCGCAGCGCCTCCTGCAGCGACACGCCGGCGAGGGGACCGTCGCCGCGGACATAGGCGCTGAACGCGATCAGGACCAGCGCCTCGACCCGCCACGGCGAGGGCAACGTGCGCGCCAACAGCGCCCACAACGACTCGACTTCGCCGGCGCTCTCCCCGACCGCAAGGGCATAGAGGATGTCGCGCACCTGCGCGTCGCTCATCGCACAGCCCAGCGTCGCCAACTCCGTGTCGGACAGCGATTCCCCGGCCGCGACCCGGCCGGCGGCGGACATCGCCGTCTCCACATCGGCGCGGGTGCAGCGGACCGGCTGCGCGGGGTTCGCCGCCCGGCGCCGGGCGGCCTGGCGCGTGATCACACCGACGAGCGCCTCGCTGCGGGCCGGGTCGTCGGCCGCGATGACCGCCTGTAAATCGGCGCGGCTCGGGTAGAGCCGTCGGCCTTCCAGCACCGCGGCGGCCGCCAGCGGGGAGGACGCGGGATCGTCGACCAGGCCGCTGGACCCGCAGCCCTCGGCGCAATGCCAGCGACCGCCGATCGCGACCTGGTCGACCAGATGCGTGGCCCACAGCTCGATGTCGTGCTGTGACAAGGCTTCTGCGAGCGCCACCGACAGCTGCCGGTATTCCTCGTTGCAGCTTGGACAGTGGGCCCCGTCTGCGTCGACAATCACCGCGATCACGGCCCCGGGGGCGGCCGCGGCGGCGACCTCCGCCAGATGCTCAACCCGATCGACAAGCTCCTCGGAGAGGTCCACGCGCATCACCGAGCCGAGTTTCCCGTCGCCCAATGACACTAATATCAATGAATTTTCGGGTACGAAGCCGAGAACGGCCGGCAGCGCGGCGATAAGTGCACCGGGGCGGGATAGTTCGAAGTCATCTCGATGCGTCGTCATGAGCACCCACGCTGACGGGCGCCACCGTCAATCGGTGCGCACGGGCACGGGCCCGGCAGCCGACCTGTGGATGAACCCAGCACTGTGCGTTGTGCTGCCTTACTGTTTAAGCCATGAGTTCGGCGCCAGAGTACGACATGGTGGTCATCGGGTCCGGGCCCGGCGGACAGAAGGCCGCCATCGCATCGGCCAAACTCGGTAAGTCGGTCGCCGTCGTCGAACGCGGCCAGATGCTCGGCGGTGTGTGCGTCCAGACCGGCACCATCCCGTCAAAGACGTTGCGCGAGGCGGTCCTGTACCTCACCGGGATGAGCCAGCGCGAACTCTACGGCGCGAGCTACCGCGTCAAGGAGAAGATCACCCCGGCCGACCTGCTGGCCCGCACCCAGCACGTGATCGGCAAGGAGGTCGACGTGGTGCGCAACCAGCTGATGCGCAACCGCATCGACCTGCTGATCGGTCACGGGCGTTTCGTCGACCCGCACACCATCGAGGTCGAAGACCCGTCGCGGCGCGAAAAGATCACCATCACCGGAAAATACGTCGTCATCGCCACCGGCACCCGGCCGGCGCGGCCCTCCGGCGTCGAGTTCGACGAACACCGGGTGCTCGACTCCGACGGGATCCTCGATCTCAAGTCGCTGCCGACGTCGATGGTGGTGGTCGGCGCCGGCGTCATCGGCATCGAGTACGCCTCGATGTTCGCCGCACTGGGCACCAAGGTCACCGTGGTGGAGAAGCGCGACGACATGCTCGACTTCTGCGACCCGGAGGTCGTCGAGGCGCTGAAGTTCCACCTGCGCGACCTGGCGGTGACGTTCCGGTTCGGTGAGGAGGTGACCGCGGTCGACGTCGGATCGGCGGGCACCGTGACCACCTTGGCCAGCGGCAAACAGATTCCCGCGGAGACGGTGATGTATTCGGCCGGGCGGCAAGGCCAAACCGACCATCTTGATCTGCACAACGCCGAGCTGGAGTCCGACAACCGAGGGCGGATCTTCGTCGACGACAACTTCCAGACCAAGGTGCCGCATATCTATGCCGTCGGCGACGTGATCGGCTTTCCCGCCTTGGCCGCGACGTCGATGGAACAGGGACGGCTGGCCGCCTACCACGCGTTCGGGGAGGCGTCCGACGGCATCACCGAGCTGCAGCCCATCGGCATCTACTCCATCCCCGAGGTCTCCTACGTCGGCGCCACCGAGGTGGAGCTGACGAAGAACTCGGTGCCCTACGAGGTCGGCGTGGCCAGATATCGGGAGCTGGCCCGCGGCCAGATCGCCGGCGACTCCTACGGGATGCTCAAACTGCTGGTCTCCACCGAGGACCTCAAGCTGCTCGGCGTGCACATCTTCGGCACCAGCGCCACCGAGATGGTGCACATCGGCCAGGCCGTGATGGGCTGCGGCGGCACCGTGGAATACCTGGTGGACGCGGTGTTCAACTACCCCACGTTCTCCGAGGCCTACAAGGTGGCGGCGCTCGACGTGATGAACAAAGTTCGGGCGCTCAACCAGTTCCGGCACTAACCCGACGATGGCGGCCCGTCCCCCGCACGCGGTGTGCCCCCAACGCCCGGCTCAGCCGGCGATCAGCACTAACAGGCGTCCTGGAGGTCGTTCGGGACCGGATCGCCGGGTCCGCCGGCCTCGGCGCGGGCCAGGAGCTCCGCGGTCTGCGCGTCGAACGGCGCCGAGTACGACATGTTCGCGGCGCAGCCGCCCCGCTCGAGACCACCGATCACCCCGATGAGCGTGGTGCCGCTGACCCAGGGTGCACCGCTGGTGCCGTCCACCAGCCCTTCACACGCCAAGGCGGGAAAGCCGGTGTCGGTGACTGATGTGCTGGCCTGACACCCGATGGGCGAGCCGCCCACGCCGGCCGGATACCCGAGCACGGTGACGCGGCTGCCCGCCGGCGGCGTCACACCCAGCGTCAGCGCCAGGCCGGCCCGGGACTCGACGGGAGCGCCGGCCTCGTTGCTGACCCGCGCGATCGCGTAGTCGGCGTGCGGGTCCTTGCTGGCCGTCCAGCGCGGATCGAGGTAGACCGCGTCGGCCTTCCACACGTCGGCGGGGCCGGGTGGCGCGTCCCCGGCGAAACCGGGAACGAAGGTGATCAGCGAGGCTCCGGCCAGGCAGTGCGCGGCGGTCATGATCAGGTTGCCGCCCGTCGAATGCACCACCGAACCGGTGCACACGTGCAGCGGGCCCCCGTCGATGAAAATCGCCCCGATGCGCCGGTCCGGCTCGACCGGGCCCGCGACGGCCTTCTGCTCGGGCTGGCTGAGCCGCTGCACCGGGCCGCCGACGCGCGGGGCGGAGACCGGAGCACCCGAAACGTGGTCGACCGGACGGTGACACGACGTCAACAACGTCGCCACCCCCACCACCGAGCACAGCATCAGGATCCGAATGCGCATCGCCTTCATCATGCCTGACCGGCGGGCGGCAAGCCGACTCCCACACATCGCGGTGCGCCAAGCGGTTTACCGGCGAGCGCCCGGGCGACCCTGCGGGTGTCGTTTGCGGATGAGGAGTGAGAATTATCGCGTTCCAGCTAACAGGGTGAACGCGATGTTCGCTGATAGATGTTGGTGCCGACCGATTCGAGGGACACTTGGTAGGGCACCCTGGAGAGAACCTCGAGAGGAGGCGATCGGAAATGGCTCACCATCAGGACCCAGATGACGAGTACCAGCCAGGGCAGGCTGGCATGTATGAGCTCGAGTTGCCGGCGCCGCAATTGTCGACGTCCGATGGTCGCGGCCCCGTGCTGGTGCACGCCCTGGAGGGATTTTCCGACGCCGGTCATGCCATCAAGCTGGCGGCCGCGCATTTGAAGGCGGTATTGGACACCGAGTTGGTCGCATCCTTCGCGATCGACGAATTGCTGGACTACCGCTCGCGGCGGCCACTGATGACGTTCAAGACGGATCACTTCACCCACTACGAGGATCCCGAGCTGAGCCTGTACTCGATGCGCGACACGATCGGCACACCGTTCCTGTTGCTGGCCGGCATGGAACCGGATCTCAAGTGGGAGCGCTTCATCACCGCGGTGCAGCTGCTGGCCGAGCGCCTCGGAGTGCGCCAGACCATCGGCCTCGGCACGGTCCCGATGGCGGTACCGCACACCCGGCCCACCACTATGACCGCGCACTCGAACAACCCTGAGCTGATCGCCAACTTCCAGCCCTGGATCTCCGAGATCCAGGTCCCGGGTAGCGCCTCCAACCTGCTGGAATACCGGATGGGCCAGCACGGTCACGAGGTCGTCGGCTACACCGTGCACGTCCCCCACTACCTCACGCAGACCGATTACCCGGCCGCCGCGCAGGCCTTGCTCGAGCAGGTCGCCAAGACCGCGTCACTGGAGCTGCCGCTGACCGCGTTAACCGAAGCGGCCGAGGTGATTCGGGCCAAGATCGACGAGCAGGTGGAAGCGAGCGCCGAGGTCGCTCAAGTGGTGGCCGCGCTGGAGCGCCAGTACGATGCCTTCATCGACGCTCAGGAGAACAGATCGTTACTAGCGCGCGACGAGGATCTGCCGAGCGGCGATGAGCTGGGCGCAGAGTTCGAGCGATTTCTGGCCCAGCAGGCGGAGAAGAAGTACGACGACGACGACAAGTCCTGACCCACTCAGCATGACGCCCTAGCCCGACCGCCCTTAGCCCGGCCCGACACCAAGGTTGGCGATATGACCGAGCGGAAGCGCAATCCCACGCTCCGCCCGGTGCGTGAAGTAACCGCACCCAGACTCGAGTTCCGCACCATCCACGGTTACAAGCGGGCCTACCGCATCGCGGGTTCCGGGCCGGCGATACTGCTGATCCACGGCATCGGCGACAACTCCACCACCTGGAATACCGTGCAGGCCAAGCTCGCCCAGCGTTTCACGGTGATCGCCCCCGATCTGCTCGGCCACGGGCAATCAGACAAGCCGCGCGCCGACTACTCGATCGCGGCGTACGCAAACGGGATGCGTGACCTGCTCAGCGTGCTCGACATCGAGCGCGTCACTATCGTCGGCCACTCGCTGGGTGGGGGTGTGGCGATGCAATTCGCCTACCAATTCCCGCATTTGGTGGAAAGACTGATCCTGGTCGGGGCCGGCGGCGTCACCAAGGACGTCAACTTCGTCCTGCGCTGGGCCTCGCTGCCGATGGGCAGCGAAGCGATCGCCCTGCTGCGGTTGCCGCTGGTGCTGCCGGCGGTTCAGATCATGGGACGTGTTCTGGGCGCGGCGCTGGGCAGCAGCGGGCTGGGTCGCGACCTGCCCAATGTGCTGCGCATCCTCGACGACCTGCCCGAACCGACGGCGTCCGCGGCGTTCAGCCGGACGCTGCGCGCCGTGGTGGACTGGCGCGGGCAGATCGTCACCATGCTCGACCGATGTTATTTGACCGAAGCCATCCCGGTGCAGATCGTCTGGGGCACAAAGGATGTGGTGGTTCCAGTCCGGCACGCTCGGATGGCGCATGCCGCGATGCCCGGCTCCCGTCTCGAAATCTTCGAAGGCTCGGGGCACTTCCCCTTCCATGACGACCCCGCCCGCTTCATCGACGTCGTCGAGCGCTTCATCGATTCCACAGACCCCGCCGAGTACGACCAGGCCAGCCTACGCCAACTGCTGCGCACCGGCGGCGGCGAGCAGGCCGTCTCGGGCCCCGCTCCCACTCGCGTCGCCGTGCTGAACGCCATGGGTTCCGACGAGCGCAGCGCCACCTGATCACCTCGATCGACGCGGCCCGTGCAGGCGCCGTACAGTCGGCCCATGGGGATCCGCGTGGCGGTGCTGCGGGTGTTCGCCGATTCGGACGGCAACTTCGGTAATCCGCTGGGCGTGGTGGACGCCCGCCAGGTCCAGCCCGCCCAGCGGCAGCGGTTGGCAACCCAATTGGGCTACAGCGAGACGGTTTTCGTCGACTTCCCGGCCCCCGGCTCCGCCAGCGCGCACGCCGCCATCTACACGCCGCGAACCGAACTGCCCTTCGCCGGCCACCCGGCCGTCGGCGCGACATGGTGGCTGCGCGAGAACGGTTCGCCGATCAACACCCTGCAAGTGCGGGCCGGGATTTTGCAGGTGGGTTACGACGACGACCGCGCCAGCATCAACGCTCGCGCCGAATGGGCGCCTGACTTCGCCCTGCACGAATTCTCTTCCGCCGACGAGATTCTCGCCGCCGACCCGGCGGACTATCCCGACGACACCGCGCACTACCTGTGGGCCTGGACCGATCGCGCGGCCGGGTCGGTGCGGGCGCGCATGTTCGCCGCCAACCTCGGTGTGGTCGAGGACGAGGCGACCGGGTCCGCGGCGATGCGGATCACCGATTACCTGAGCCAGAGCCTGCGGATCATTCAGGGCAAGGGCTCCGTGATCGACACGAGGTGGAGCGCCGAGGGCTGGGTCGCCGTAACCGGGCGGGTCGTCAACGACGGTGTGAGACAACTCGACTGACGACGCCCCGCCGGGCGGGTGCTTTAGCGCTGCCGGTGTAACACGGCGGCGAGGTGGTCCTGCAGCGGCTGCCCAACCGCACCCATCTGCACCGTGTAGGAGAGCTCGTCGCCGTCGATGCGGAACGAACGGCCGAGCGCGGTCACCTCTTTGGCGGTGGGCGTCAACCCCACCGCCGTGGTCGACATCTGCATTTCGATGAGGTCACCGGTGACCGAGTAGGTGCCGACCTCGATTTCGGTGATACCGCTGGGGTGCGCCAGAACCAGTTCGATGTGACCGGGCTGTGGCACCCGAAGAAAACCGGTTTCGGCGTGCAACGGCTTGCCGTCGGCTACCGCCTTGGTTTTCTGGCCGTAGCTCAGAAAGGGCTTGCCGACGTGGGCGAACACGACTTCTTCGAGATAGTCGAAGGGCGGGATGGTCGGGTATTTACCCGCTCCCTTGCCGGACCAGGTCCCAAGGAGCGGGGCCAGCGCCGCAAGGTCGGGATGCAAGTCAATGGGCATGAGAGCGAGCCTAGCCCGGTGACGATGCGGGCCGGGACGGCCGGCGGCGTCAGCCTGGGGCTGCCACTCCGCGGTGATCGCGCAGGGCCTGGATCTCGCGTTCGAAATCGTCCGCGGACTCGAACGACCGGTACACGGAGGCGAACCGCAAGTAGGCGACTTCGTCCAGGTCGCGCAGGGGCCCGAGAATGGCCAAACCGACCTCGTGACTGGGTATCTCCGGCGAGCCCGCGGCACGGACGGTGTCTTCGACCTGTTGGGCCAGCAGGTTCAGCGCATCGTCGTCGACCTGACGTCCCTGGCAGGCCCGGCGGACGCCGCTGATGACCTTCTCCCTGCTGAACGGTTCGGTGACGCCGCTGCGCTTGACCACCGCCAGGACCGCAGTCTCCACGGTGGTGAAACGTCGTCCGCATTCGGGACAGGAGCGGCGGCGGCGGATGGCCTGGCCTTCATCGGTCTCGCGCGAGTCGATCACCCGCGAATCGGGATGGCGGCAGAACGGACAATGCATGACCGCTCCTTCATCGCGCCGACAAGGTACCGCAGGACCTTGAGCGTACCCGCGCGCTGACCAGCACTGCTAATGGAGCCGCCGGGCGTGTGGGGTCACCGCCGGCGTCAGCAACTGTCGGCCCAAAGCGGTTTCTGCACAACGGTGCTCAGCCGACCGGGGCGATGAGGGTCTGGCCCGCCATCAGGTTGGGCGAGCGAAGATCGTTGAGTTCGCGGATGCGGTCGGCGACCTGGATGGTCGGCGCGCCGGGCGCCACCCGGTGCGCGAAATCCTGCAGCGACTCCCCCGCGTCGACACGGACGACGGCGAGCCGGTCGGGAACGTGGGCCGCCGAGTTCGTGGAATCGCCGTTGAGCACCTGACCGACGTTTGCGACGAGGCCCAGCCACAGCGTGATTGCGCCGGCGGCCAGCGCCAGCCCAATCGTCGACGCCCAGGTAGTGGCGCGCCTGCGGTGCGGAGCGACCGACATTGCCACCCCGGTGCCGTAGTAGCGCGTGGCGGCGCCCGCCGGCCGCGACGGCACGGGCCGGCGGGACCGGGCCAGCCCGTCCCGTCCGTAGCGAGCCCCCTGGACGGGTCCATTGATCGGGCGCCGAAGACTGCTGGTCCGCGGCGCTGGCGTGTGGATGACTGTCATCTTCTTTCCTCCGGTCAACTAGCTCTCGCTCGTGTGTTCGACAGTAATCGCCTGTATGTTCGAATCCGAACATTTGAGCGAAGCGTGTCGCACGAGCAAACGCTAGATCACACCACCGACAAGTTCGTCGGCCTCTACCACTGTCACGAGGACACAAATACCCGATATCTCGAAGAGTTACACATTTGTGATTCGCGCGAATTCGGACGCTTTCCGCCGAGCGGCCGAACGACGCGACACGCCACTCGAACACATGTTTGATTCTCGTTCGCGGTGCGGCTACATTCAGTGCCATGGGCGACAGCAACGACATTTCATCGGCCGGCCCCGAGGGTCGGCTGCACTCCGTGGATTCCTCGCTGACCGAACGGCAGCGCACCATTCTGAATGTCATCCGCGCCTCGGTCACGAGCCGCGGCTACCCGCCGAGCATCCGGGAGATCGGCGACGCAGTCGGTCTGACGTCGACGTCATCGGTCGCGCACCAGCTGCGCACCCTCGAGCGCAAGGGGTACCTGCGCCGCGACCCGAACCGTCCGCGAGCCGTCGATGTCCGCGGGGCCGACGACGACGTGGCGGCGCCCGCCACCGAGGTGGCCGGCTCGGACGCCTTGCCGGAGCCGACGTTCGTCCCAGTGCTCGGGCGCATCGCGGCCGGCGGACCCATCCTGGCCGAAGAGGCCGTCGAGGACGTCTTTCCCCTGCCGCGCGAATTGGTCGGTGAAGGCACGCTCTTCCTGCTCAAGGTCGTCGGCGACTCGATGGTCGATGCCGCGATCTGCGACGGCGACTGGGTGGTGGTCCGTCAGCAGAACGTCGCCGACAACGGCGACATCGTCGCGGCGATGCTGGACGGCGAAGCCACGGTCAAGACGTTCAAGCGCGCCGGCGGTCAGGTGTGGCTGATGCCGCACAACCCCGCGTTCGATCCCATCCCGGGCAACGATGCGAGCGTGCTGGGCAAGGTCGTCACCGTCATCCGCAAGGTCTGACGCGCGCGGGCTGAGTCAGTCAGCCCTGGTGAAGCCGTTGGCCTGCGCGACCTCTTCGCTCGAAAACCAGAGTTCGGCGAGCGTGTCCTGATACAGATCGCTGCCCGGCAGGTAGTACAAGCCGTAGCGAGCACTGGCCTTGATGGGGTATCCGTCGGGCGCCTGGTACGGGTCATCGAGCGGCAGGTGGATCGTCGGTCGCCCGTCCGGTCCAGCCAGGCCGTTCTCCGAGGCGTCGTCCGCGGCGTGCCGGCCGCTTCGTGCCGGACGCCCGGCCTCGACCGCATCGGCGACCACGGCGGCTCCCACCGCGGTGTCCGCCACGTCGGCTTCCGTCGCGGTGTCCGCTGCCGGTTCGACATCCGGTTCCGGCGCGGCGAGGTCAAGGTATTCGTCTTCCGGCTCAGCGGTTTCCAGGGCGCCGTCCACGGCGTCGCCTTCCGGCGGGGTGCTGGGAACGGCGACGTCGGGAGACTCGTCGTACGGATACGTCTCCGCCACATAAGCCGCGTCGGGGCCGTCCGCGTCGGCGTAGGCGGCGTCGTCCGCCGTCTCGGGCTCGGCAACCTCGGGGACGGCGTCGGTGTAGTCCGTGTAGTCGGCCCCGGCCTCGGAATAGTCGGCCTCTGCCAGCATCTCCCCGGAGACGACCGGGATCGAGTCGGTGTCCACCGCGTCGGGGTCTTCCTCCTCGAACCCGTAGTCGCTTTCGGCAGGACGCTGACGTTGCCAGCTGACCCGCCCGGCGTCCGGTTCCGGTTCAGGCTGGTGCGTCGCGCCGAGCCCGAACGAGTCCGCGCTGACGTCAGCGTCGTCGTGCCCCCAGCGATCGTCGGGGTCGTAGCCGAAGTCCCCCCGGCGGCCCGGCGCGTAGGCCGCGGCCTCGTCGTGGACGGGCCGGCGCCGCCGGGAAACGAACAGTAACCACGCCAACAGCACGAGCAGCGCCACCACCGGAATGGCGGCCACCAGCCACCACCAGTGCCAGGCGGACTTCTTGGCATGCGCCGGCATGGCCGAATTGCTCGGCTGGTCCTGACCCGACACCTGCAGGCCGGACAGCAGCGGCGCCAGGTTGGACGGTTCCGTGCTGAACGTGTTCTTCGCCCGGTTCCACGAAATCTTGCCGCCGGTGAACTGCTGGGAGACCACGTCGCCGGTCACGGCCTGGTCGCCGACCGGGGCACCGAGTTTGCCGGCCGGAGCGCGCAGCTTGTCCCACGCAACCTTCATCGCCCCACGCACAACGAAGGCGCCGTGGTCGGGCGTCCAGAAGATGACCGGCTTGTCGGCCGCGGAGAAGGTGGCGATGCGGCTGGAACGCCCGATGTTGCCGTCGGTTTCGTTGGTGGTGGGGAATCCCAGGTCGCTGCCGACCGGCCCGCCCAGTGACTCGTACTTGGCCAGGATGTCGCTCTTGAGGGCGTTCGCGCCGGTGGCCGGGGTGAAGAACACCTTGCCACCGGCGAAGTTCTGGGCGATGCCGTCGCCGCCGACCGGGTATTGCCCGCCCTGCTTGGCGCCCAATGGTCCCGTGGGGCCGCCCGCCGCGCGCCAGGCGGTGTTGATCGCCGCCGTGGGATCGATCGCCACCTGCAGGCCCTTGAGCTGGTCGGCCAGCGCCGGCGGTTCGGTGGTGAACTGTTTGGTCTGCCGGTTCCACGAGACCTGGCCACCGCTGAATTTCTGTGAGGACACCTCACCGCTGTAGGTCTCGTCGCCGACCGGCACACCGAGAACCCCGCCCGAGCTGCCCAGCTTGTCCCAGGCGGTGTTCAGAGCACCGCGCACCACGTGCGGGCCGTGCTCGGGCGTCCAGAAGATCACCGGCTTGTCGCTGGCCGAAAAGGTGATCACCCGGCTGTCCGGGCCGGCGAGACCCGGAACTTCGTCGATGGCCGGGAAGCCCAGATCGCTGCCGGCCGGGCCGCCCAGCGACTCGTATTTCTCCAGGACGGGTCCGTAGGCGAACCTGGCTCCGGTCGCCGGGGTGAAGAACATCTTGCCGCCGTCGAAGTCCAGGGCGAAACCATCCCCGACGGGATATACGTCGCCCTTGCGGGCGCCCAATGGCGAGGTGTCGCCGCCGGCCTTATCCCATGCGGCCATGATCGCCGCCTCGGCGTCGCCTATCGGACTCGCCACCGCGGTGGGGGCCAGCAATACCGCGGCCAGTGCGGTGGTCGTCAAGCTGACCAGCGCGCTTCCGATCAGCTTGCGCATGTGACCTCTCTGCACCTTCACCAAGCCTCCCAGCCGGCGGACATGGCTCTTTCTGCGACTACACCTGCATAACCGGCGACCGGGCGGTACTTGCGCCGGAAATGGACCCGCGCTCGATCGGCCTTATCGTCGGGCTCGCATAACTTTGCTCCAGCCAAGAAGAAATGCGAAGTCAAATCACGAATTTTACAAAAACGGATACCCCACCGATGTCGAAATGATGCCGGCCCATGGCCCAATCGCGATCCGCCCTGGCACCGTTCGCGTGGTGTCGCGGATATCGCACGGAAATGCGGCGGGAATGCCCCATCGAGTGATGCCGCCGGACTGCCGACTCGCACACCAGAATTGCGAAGGCCGCGGTCGCGCGGCGGGCATGAGCCGGTAGCGCGAGCACGGGGCTGACAATGCGCGATGTCACGGTCGGCGCACCCGAAACACATGCGCCGACGGTACGTGAGCCATCAGCGCATTCACGCTCTACCCCCGAACAATCAGCTCGGTTTGACGCTCGCGGCGCGGTGCGAGACAGCAGACGAATCTCCGTCGCGCGCAGCGATTGCCGCACATCCCTGCGCCGATATCGTCCGCGGGTGTTGCGATCGCTGCCCGCGATCCAGCAAACGAAATGCTAGACGCCGAGGCCGCGGCCGATGATTTCCTTCATGATCTCGGTCGTGCCGCCGTAGATCGTTTGCACCCGCGCATCCAGATAGGCACGGGCAACGGGATATTCACGCATGTAGCCGTAGCCACCGTGCAGTTGCAGGCAGCGGTCGATCAAATGGACCTGTTTTTCGGTCGAGTACCACTTGGCCATCGCGGCCTGCTCAGCCGTCAGCTTGTGGTCCAGGTGCAGGCGGAGGAACTCGTCGACCATCATGCGGACCACGGTCGCCTCCGTGGCCAGCTCGGCCAGCACAAAGCGACTGTTCTGGAAACTGCCGATCGGCTTGCCAAATGCCTTGCGCTCCTTGGTGTACTGCACGGTCTGGTCGAGCACCTGCTCCATGGCCGCGGCGGCCATGATGGCGATCGAGATGCGTTCCTGCGGCAGGTTCTGCATGAGGTAGATGAATCCCATGCCCTCCTTGCCCAGCAGGTTTTCGGCCGGCACCTGGACGTCGGTGAACGACAGCTCGGCGGTGTCCTGGGCGTCGAGCCCGATCTTGTCCAAGTGGCGCCCGCGCTCGAAGCCCTCCATGCCCCGCTCGACGGCGAGCAGCGAGAAGCCCTGAGAGCCCTTTTCCGGGTCGGTCTGCGCGACCACGATCACGAGGTCGGAGTTGATTCCGTTGGTGATGAAGGTCTTTGAGCCGTTGAGCACGTAATGGTCGCCCTGCTTGACGGCACGGGTCTTGATGCCCTGCAGATCGCTACCAGTTCCCGGTTCGGTCATCGCGATCGCCGTAATCAGCTCGCCGGTGCAGAACTTCGGCAGCCAGCGTTGCTTCTGCTCCTCGGTGGCCAGGGCCAACAGGTACGGCGCCACGATGTCGTTGTGCAGGCCGAAACCGATGCCACTGTAGCGGCCGGCGGTGGTTTCCTCGGTGATGATCGCGTTGTACCGGAAGTCGGGATTGCCGCCGCCGCCGTACTCTTCGGGCACCGCCATGCCGAGGAAGCCTTGCTTGCCGGCCTCGAGCCACACACCGCGGTCGACGATCTTCTCTTTCTCCCACTCGTCGTGGTACGGCGCGACGTGGCGCTCGAGGAAGCCGCGGTAGGACTCGCGGAACAGGTCGTGCTCTGATTCGAAAAGAGTGCGCTGGTATTTGATGGCGCTGCTCATGAAAGACCTCCGGCGACTGGGATTCCTGCAGCCCAAGATATACCAACCGGACGGTTGGTAGACAGCCGGCGGGGTCGCCTAGCGTCGGGTCGAGCAGGTCGGGACGGCGAGCGCCGCGGAGTTCCCCGGGTGCGTTCAGGACGCGGAGAACTCGCGCAACCTGCCGGCCAGGGCCAGCGGAACCCGCGCCCGGATGTGGGTGCCCTCGGCGTTGTGCTCCTCGTGCTGGACGCGCCCGTCCGCGTGCAAGCGGGCCACCAGGTCGCCGCGGTGGTACGGGATCACCACGTCGACGGCGGTGTCGGCCGGAACGGCGAGCTCGGCGATCCGGCGGCGCAGGGCGTCGATACCGTCGCCGGTGCGCGCGGACACGAACATGGCGCCCGGCAGGGCATGGCGAAGCTTGGCCAGCGTCAAATCGCTTGCGGCGTCGACCTTGTTCACCACCACCAGCTCCTGGGGCGCGGCACCATCGCGGTCGGCCCCGTAATCGGCGACGACTTCCGAGACCACCTGGCGGACCGCGTTGATCTGCGCCAGCGGGTTGACGTCGGAGCCGTCGACGACGTGTACCAACAGGTCGGCGTCGACCACTTCTTCCAGCGTGGAGCGGAAGGCTTCGACCAGTTGGGTGGGCAGGTGCCGGACGAATCCGACGGTGTCGGTGAGCACATAAGAGCCGGGCGTCTTGGAATTGGGGTAGAACTCGGCGCGTCGGGTGGTGGGTTCCAGGGTGGCGAACAGCGCGTCCTGGACCAGCACTCCGGCCCCGGTCAGCGCGTTGAGCAGGCTCGACTTGCCGGCGTTGGTGTAGCCGACGATGGCGACCGCAGGCAAATCGCTGTGCACCCGCCGGCTGCGCTGGGTGTCGCGGACCTGCTTCATGTCCTTGATCTCGCGGCGCAGCTTGGCCATGCGCTCGCGGATGCGCCGCCGGTCGGTCTCGATCTTGGTTTCACCGGGACCGCGCAGGCCCACGCCTCCCCCGCTGCCGCCGGCACGGCCACCGGCCTGCCGCGACATCGAC
Source organism: Mycobacterium sp. NGS58 (assembly GCF_059812385.1). Taxonomy (NCBI): domain Bacteria; kingdom Bacillati; phylum Actinomycetota; class Actinomycetes; order Mycobacteriales; family Mycobacteriaceae; genus Mycobacterium; species Mycobacterium sp. NGS58. The sequence goes on from NZ_JCALCO010000008.1 coordinate 75,461, forward strand.
TCACCCCAGCCACGCAGCCGCGGCAGCATGTACTCCATCTGGGCCAGCGAAACCTGCGCCTTGCCCTCCCGGCTGGTGGCGTGCTGGGCGAAGATGTCGAGGATCAAGGCGGTGCGGTCGATGACCTTCACCTTGACCGCCTTCTCCAGTGCGGTCAGCTGCGCCGGGGAGAGTTCACCGTCGCAGATGACGGTGTCGGCGCCGGTCGCCAGCACCACTTCGCGCAGTTCGGCCGCCTTGCCCGAACCGATGTAGGTCGACGGGTCGGGCTTGTCACGGCGCTGGATCAACCCCTCGAGCACCTCGGAGCCGGCGGTTTCGGCCAGCGCCGCGAGCTCGGCCATGCTGGCCTCGCTGTCCGCGGCGGTGCCGTCGGTCCACACGCCCACCAGGACGACCCGCTCGAGCCGGAGCTGGCGGTATTCGACTTCGGAGACGTCGGTGAGTTCGGTCGACAGGCCGGCGACGCGGCGCAGCGCCGACCGATCTTCGAGGGCGAGTTCGCCCGTGCTGGGCTCCGGGATTGCCGGAGCGTGGTCGCGAAATTCAGGTTCTGTCATAGGCAATAAGAGATGATGCACGCGAAAGCGGTGTCGCGCACCTGATTTAACGCTGCTGTTCGCGCCACCATTCCTCGCTGAGTTCTCCATGGGCTACCAATACGGACGGTCCGCGCAGGAAGCTGGTGGCGTCGGTGATGGTGACGACGACGTCGCCGCCGGGCACGCGCACGGTCAGGGTGCCGGTGGCCGCGCCGGCACCGGCCAGCGCGGCGACCGCGGCCGCAACCGTTCCGGTGCCACACGAGCGCGTTTCGCCCACTCCCCGCTCGTGCACGCGCATGTGCACCGCCCCATCGTCCGGTGCGGTGAGGATCTCGACATTCACCCCGTCCGGGAATTGGGCGCGATCGAAGCTCACCGGCGCGGCGACGTCCAGCGCCGCCAGCGCCTCGGCCGTCAGTTGTGGGTCCACGCAGGCCAGGTGCGGATTGCCCACATCGACGGCCAGGCCCGCGAACCGCCGGCCGCCCACGACCGCTTCGCCCGGGCCCAGCGTGTTGGCCTTGCCCATGTCGACGCTGATGTCGGCGGTCGTCGCGTCGACGCGGTGCACCGCGACCGGCCGCGGACCCGCAAGCGACCCGACCACGAATTCGTCGCGGGACTCCATACCGCTGGTTCGCAGGTAGTGGGCGAAGACCCGCACGCCGTTGCCGCACATCTGGGCGACGGACCCGTCTGCGTTGCGGTAGTCCATGTACCAGTCGCCGGCGCCCACTCCGTCGGGCACCCGGTCGAGCACGCCGGCGGACAGCGCCGCACCGGCGGTGGTGACGCGCAGCACCCCATCGGCGCCCAGACCGCGGCGCCGGTCGCAGAGCGCGACCACCCGCGACTCGGTCAGGCTCAGCTCGGCCTGGGGGTCCGGCAGCACCACGAAGTCGTTCTGGGTGCCGTGGCCCTTCGCGAAATTCACCTGCTCAGGATACGTGGCGCCACGCCCGCAGGGCGGCGTCGACGACCGCGGTGTCCTCCGCCGGGCTCGCCGCACCGACATCGAGCCACCGTACGCGGTGATCCCGGCGAAACCAGGACCGCTGGCGCCGGACGTAGCGTCGGGTGCCGAAGAAGGTCTGCTCGCGCGCGTCCCGCAGTTGATCGGCGCTGGGGCCCGCCGGACCGCTGGCATCCAGGGCGGTCAGCACCTGGGCGTAGCCCAGCGCGCGCGAGGCGGTGACCCCGTCGCGCAGGCCCTTGTCGAGCAGCGCGATCACCTCGCCGACCAGGCCCCGGTCGAACATGGCGTCGGTGCGGCGGGCCAGACGCTCATCGAGAAGTGTTGTGTCGCAATCCAGCCCGACGATGGCGGTGTCCCACCTGGGCGCGCCGATCTGCGGCGCGGAGGCGGCGAACGGGCGACCGGTCAGCTCGACCACCTCCAGCGCCCGCACCGTGCGTCGGGCATCGGTGGGCAGAATGGACGCCGCCGCGGCGGGGTCGCGCCGGGCCAGCTCGGCGTGCAGTTCGCGCACCCCGATCTCGGCCAGGCGCTGCTCCCAGCGCGCGCGCACCGCGGGATCGGTGGCGGGAAACGACCAGTCGTCGAGCAGCGACTGGATGTAGAGCATGGAGCCGCCCACGATGATCGGCAGCGCACCCCGGGCCGCGATGGCTTCGACGTCGGCGGCGGCGGCGCCCTGGTAGCGGGCGACCGTCGCGGTCTCGGTGACGTCGAGGACATCGAGCTGGTGATGCGGGATGCCGCGGCGGGCGTCGACGGGCAGCTTGGCGGTGCCGATGTCCATGCCGCGATAGAGCTGCATCGCGTCGGCGTTGACGATCTCGGCGCGGACGCCGAGCCGCTCGACCCGGTCCGCAAAGTCGAGGGCCAACTGCGACTTGCCCGTGCCGGTCGGGCCGATGATCGCCAGGGGGCGCACGGCGGCCGTCACAGCTGCCAGGCGCCGGCGAAGTAACCCACCCCGAAGGGCGCTCCGCGGTACAGCTCCTTGGCCGATCGGGGTCCGGGCTCGGCCACTCCGGCCAGCACCTGAAATGCGACCCGCCCCAGGATCTGGCGCGGCAGGCGGCACAGCGCGGCGATATCGCCGAGGGCCAGCGCGTCGTCCAGCGCCTGTTGCGCGGCGGCGTTGTCCGGGTTGTACCCGCCGGGGGCGGCCGGTGTCAGCGTGTTCGCGCCGTCGGCGACGACCAGCACCCCCACCGGCTCGGCCAGCCCGTCGATCTCGGCGCGCAGACGTTTACCGCGGTCCAGTGCTGCGTCGGCGTCAATATCGGTGCGATAGATCCGGACCTGCGCGCTGGCGTGCGGCTGCGCCTGGCCGCGCACCCAGCCGGCCAGCAGCGCGCAGACCGGGAACGCAACCGGTGCGGCGGCCTCGTCGGCCCACGGCGAAAGCCGGACGCGTACGTCGGCGCCGAAACCCGCGAAGGTGCCCACCGCATCAGGGCTCAGCAGGCCGTCGTCGGGGCCCGTCCCGATCGCCACCCAGCGGTCGGGCAGCAATGCGGCCGCCGCAAGCGTCGCCGCGGCGAGGTCGGCCACCTCGGCGGCGGCCGCTCCGGCGAGTTCGGGGACGAGGACCGGCGCCGACGGGACGATCGCGATGGCGCTCAGCACGCCACCAAACTAACGTGCCCGGGCATCAGTTCGGTGTGCCCGGGCAGCCGGGCATCAACGACGCAAGCTGTCCGCCACAACCAGACGGTCACTGAAGGGACCGAAGCCGTCGGCCTCGGTCACCTCCGGGGCCGGTACTTCTCGCGGGGCACCACCTGACCCTGGCTCGGCCCGGTCGATGGTGGCGGCTTCGCCGCGGGCCAGTGCGATCGTGGCGATGAGCACCACCGCTACCGCCCCGATCAGCACGAAAGCCTTGGGGCCGTTGGCGTTCAGCGTCTCGCCCAGCACCAGCACCCCGAGCAGGCCGGCGACCACCGGCTTGGCCACCGTCATCGTCGGCAACGAGGCGGTCAGCGCGCCGGCGCGGAAGGCCGATTGCTGGAAGATCATCCCGGCCAGGGCCACCAGCAGCCAGGGCACGAACTCCGGCGACGTGAGCACACGCAGCGGGCCGTTCTCGGACATCTCGACGACACCCTTGGTCAGCACCGCGAACAGCGCCAGTGAGGAGCCCGCCACCACCGCGAGCAGCACGGCGGAGAACGGGCTGCCGGCGCGCAGCCGCGCGGTCACCACGCAGGCCACCAGGAGCGGCACCATGACCACGGCGACGATCATCCAGGTTTGCAGCGGCGCGCGCTGGTGCCCGGCGGCGGGATCGCCGACGATGATGACGACCGCCAGGGCGGCGGCCAGGGTGAGCGCCCACGCCCACTCCCGGGGCTTCACCCGGTGATGGGCCAGCCGCGCGTAGATGGGCAGAGCGAACAGCAGGGCAGTCACCTGCAGCGCGGTCACTAGGACGACCGAACCCCACGCCAGGGCGGCGGCCTGCAGGCTGTAGTTGGTGATCGCGGCCAGGCCGCCCAGCCACCAGCGGGTGTCCCGCAGCGACATCCGGAACAGTTCTAGGTGGCCGACCGGCTTGTCGGTGATCTCGTGCGCGGAGCGCTGACGGATGACGTCGCCGACCGCCGATGCCAGGGCCGCACACAAAGCCAGTAACGCCGCGACGTCAACTTTTGACATGACCGACCCCTCCGCCTTAAGACCGTTCGACCCAGCTTTCCCCGTGGCGCAAGCAAATACACGCACAATTCGCGTTCAGTTCAACTACGAATCTATGACGTTCAACACGTTGCGAATAACGCCGCAGGTAACCGTTCAACTATTACTTCAGCAATCTATGTAACGCGTGGGAGAACTCTAAGAGAACGACACAGCCGGCGGCGAGCGCCGGCTAAGCCCGTGCCACCGCGGCGCCCGCTACCAGCCGCTTACCGGCCCGCCGTACCGCATGCGATGCGATCAGCGTCACAACATCGCCCTGACCCGTTCGGCGAGTCGGCGACCGCGCCCGCGCGTGCGGCATCTCCGGGCGCGTGCGTCACGTCCCGCCCGGTGCACGATTCGAAGCGCAACACGCGCGATGCCGTCGGGTCGGTCGGGAATGGGAAGGTGGCGGCGCGTGCCAGAGCAAGCTGCTTGAATACTGTTAAGCACCTGTTGGGAGAACCCGGCGACGGGCATCCGGCAGACGCAGGAAGACGGTGCCGCTACGCGCGGCAGGCGCGCGGGACATGGACCGCGCGGACGGGTTGGGAAAGGGTAGTGACGAGCGCATGACGGACGAGCCTCGCGACGATTCAGCTCGGCCCGCGCCGCGTCCGGGACCACGTCCCGGTCCCCGGCCGACTCCGCGGCCCACCACCGCTCACCCACTGGTGATGCCGCCGCCCAGCAATCCGCACCAGTTCGGCCGCGTGGACGACGACGGCACGGTATGGCTGATCAGCTCCGCCGGCGAGCGCATCGTCGGCTCCTGGCAGGCCGGCGATCGGGAGGCGGCGTTCGCCCACTTCGGCCGTCGCTTCGATGACCTGGCCACCGAGGTCACCCTGATGGAGGAGCGCCTGACCTCCGGGACGGGTGACGCACGCAAGATCAGGGCCCATGCGGCCGAGCTGACCGAGGCGCTGCCGACCGCCGCCGTGCTCGGCGATATCGACGCGCTGGCGAGCCGGTTGAGCACCATCGTCGAACACGCCGAGGCGGCCGTCGCCGCGGACCGCTCCCGGCGCGAGGAGCATCGGGCCGCGCAGACCGCCCGCAAGGAGGCCCTGGCCGCGGAGGCCGAGGAGTTGGCCGCCAACGCGACGCAGTGGAAGGCCGCGGGCGACCGGTTCCGCGCGATCCTCGACGAGTGGAAGACGATCAGCGGGGTGGACCGCAAGGTCGACGACGCGTTGTGGAAGCGGTACTCCGCGGCCCGGGAAACCTTCAACCGGCGCCGGGGATCGCACTTTGCCGAGCTGGACCGGGAACGCTCGGGGATCCGCCAGGCCAAGGAACGCTTGTGCGAGCGGGCCGAAGCGCTGTCCGACTCGACCGACTGGACCGCGACCAGCGCCGAATTCCGCAAGCTGCTCACCGAGTGGAAGGCGGCCGGGCGGGCGACCCGGGAGGTCGACGACGCGCTGTGGCGGCGTTTCAAGGCCGCCCAGGACGTGTTCTTCACCGCGCGTAACGCGGTGACGGCGGAAAAGGACGCCGAGTTCCGGGCTAATGCGACCGCCAAGGAGGCCTTGCTGGCCGAGGCGGAGAAGCTCGACACCAGCAACCACGACGCCGCCCGCGCGGCGCTGCGCACGATCACCGAGAAGTGGGACGCGATCGGCAAAGTCCCGCGCGAGCGGTCCGCCGAGTTGGAGCGGCGGCTGCGTGCGGTGGAGAAGAAGGTGCGCGACGCCGGGGACACGGGCTGGTCTGACCCGCAGGCGCAGGCTCGGGCCGAGCAATTCCAGGCCCGCGCGGAGCAATACGAACAGCAGGCTCAGAAGGCCGCGGTGGCGGGGCGGACCAAGGAGGCCGAAGAGGCCAAGGCCAACGCCGAGCAGTGGCGGCAGTGGGCGCAGGCGGCCGTCGACGCCCTGACCCGCAAGCCCTAGCGGAGGTCAGGCCCCTTTGTCGGCGCCGGGATCGTCGCGGGTCTCCGGGGCTGCGGGCGTGGCCGGGTTGTCCAGGCCGTCGAGCAGGGTGATCGACTGCTGCGCCGCCGCGACGCGGCGCCGCTGCTCCTCGGCGGCGAGCTGCACGATGGTGCGCGACCAGACCACGCGTGCCCAGTGGTAGATGAGCACGAGCACGGTGAGCCAAGCGACGATCAGGCCCCAGCCGGGTCCCGGGTGCCCCGCGGAAACGGTCTGACGCGACCAGATCGCCAGCATGCCCGCGGCGCCCGCAATGGCGGTGCCCGCCAACGCCACCCAGGCCAGCGCCCAGCGCCGCGTCACCAGCGCCAGCATCGAGAAGCCCACGCCGAACACCAGTGCCAGCCATGCGAACACGCGCGACGGCAGGGCCACGGCGGCCGCGCCGGCGTGGTGGCTACCGAATAACACATCCCAGCCGCGCACGTCGCCGGTGTGCGGCAGGACGAAGGACGCGAGCAGCACGAACACCAGGATCGACACGAAAAAGGCTCGTGGGCCGGGGTCGATTCCTCGGGCCACCCGACGTTCTGCGGCCTCGATCTCGGTCCGCAGGGCGCCGAGCTGTATGTCGTCGTTGTCCATTTCTTTTTTCACAGTGCACATCCAAGGGGTTCGGGTGGGCCGACGGGCGGCCCGACGGCGGGCATGCCGAGGCCGACGCCGCCAGGGCGTTGTTTGGCGGCCTGCGCATCACCCGCCCGGGTGCGGCGATGCGTGACGACCCCCGCGTCGGCGATCAGGTGGTGCGGCGCGGCCCCGGTGACCACCGTGGTGATGACGTCCCCGGGCCGCACCGGGGCGTCGGGGGGCGTGTCGACGGCGAAGTGCACCAGCCGGCCGTCACGGGCCCGCCCGGTCATCCGCGCGGTTCGGCTGTCCTTGCGCCCTTCGCCCGTGGCGACCAGCAGTTCGACGGTCTGTCCGATCAGGGCCTGGTTGCCCTCCAGCGAGATCGCCTCCTGCAGTTCGATCAGCCGCTCATACCGTTCCTGCACAACGGCTTTCGGTATCTGCCCGTCGAGGTCGGCGGCGGGGGTGCCGGGCCGCTTGGAGTACTGGAAGGTGAACGCGGCCGAGAACCGGGCACGGCGCACCACGTCGAGCGTGGCGGCGAAGTCCTCTTCGGTCTCTCCGGGGAATCCGACGATCAGGTCCGTGGTGATGGCGGCGTGCGGCATGGCGGCCCGGACGCGGTCGATGATGCCGAGGTAGCGCTCGGCGCGGTAGGACCGTCGCATCGCGCGCAGCACCCGGTCCGATCCGGACTGCAGCGGCATGTGCAGGGCTGGGCAGACATTCGGCGTCTGCGCCATCGCCTCGATGACGTCGTCGGTGAATTCGGCCGGATGCGGCGAGGTGAACCGCACCCGTTCCAGCCCGTCGATGTCGCCGCACGCCCGCAGTAGGCGAGCAAAGGCGCCACGGTCGCGGCGCAGGGCCCGGTCGGCGAAGGACACGCCATAGGCGTTGACGTTCTGGCCCAGCAGCGTGACCTCGACCACGCCGTCGTCGACCAGCGAGCGGACCTCGGCCAGGATGTCATCCGGACTGCGGTCGACCTCTTTGCCCCGCAACGACGGGACGATGCAGAACGTGCAGCTGTTGTTGCACCCGACCGAGATGGAAACCCAAGCGGCGTAGGCGGATTCGCGTGCGCTGGGCAATGACGACGGGAACTCCTGCAGCGCCTCGGCGATTTCGACCTGGGCGACCTTGTTGTGCCGGGCGCGCTCCAGCAGCGTGGGCAGCGACCCGATGTTGTGGGTGCCGAAGATGACATCGACCCAGGGGGCCTTGCGCAGCAACGCGTCCCGGTCCTTTTGGGCCAGGCAGCCGCCGACGGCGATCTGCATCTCGGGATTGCCCCGCTTGCGCGGAGCCAGGTGGCTGAGGTTGCCGTACAGCTTGTTGTCGGCGTTCTCCCGCACCGCGCAGGTGTTGAACACCACCACGTCGGCGTCTCCAAAGTCCGAACCCTCGGCGGCCCGGTGATATCCGGCCGCTTCCAGCAGGCCTGCCAACCGCTCTGAGTCGTGGACGTTCATCTGACAGCCATAGGTGCGGACTTGGTAGGTGCGCGGCGGCACGGCGTAAGCCGCCGCGTCTGCGGGCACCGCGCCCTGCGCCACCATCGAAGTCACGGGGCCATGGTACGGCGACGGGTAGGCGCACGGGAAACCGCACGTCAAAGGGCCTACACCCGGCGGCGGTCCCGCTCGGCGGCCAACTCGGCGAAAACAACCTCGCACGCCAAGTTCTGGCTGTAGCCGCGGCGCGCCAGCAGTCCCACCAGCCTGCGGGTCACCCGCGCGTCGTCACCGTCAAGCGTCTCCCGGCGCAGCTTGGACCGGACCAACCGCTCGGCCCGGTCCCGTTCGGCGCCGGAGTCGATCTCGGCCAGCACGGAGGTGATCACGTCGTCGTCGACACCCTTCGTCTGCAGCTCGGCGGCCAACGCGCGCTTGCTTTTCCCGGCGTTCGCCCGGCGGGACTGCACCCACTGCTGGGCGAAGTCGACGTCGTCGATCAAGCCGACGGAGGCCAACCGGCCGAGCACCCGCTCACTGACGTCGCCGGGGTAGCCGCGTTTGGCCAGCTGGCCGTGGAGTTCGGCCCGGGTGCGCGCTCTCGCGGTGAGCAGGCGCAGGCACAGCGCCCGCGCCTGCTCCTCGCGGGAGGGCTCAGAAATCGACGGGGGCGGGCAGGACTTCGTCATCGGTCACGACCGCGCCAATGCCGAGCTTTTCCTTGATCTTCTTCTCGATCTCGTTGGCGACTTCGTCGTTTTCCATCAAGAAGGTGCGGGCGTTCTCCTTACCCTGGCCGAGCTGCTCACCCTCATAGGTGAACCAGGAACCGGACTTGCGAATGAAGCCCTGCTCCACACCCATGTCGATCAGCGAGCCCTCCCGGCTGATCCCGTGGCCGTAGAGGATGTCGAACTCGGCCTGCTTGAAGGGCGGCGCCACCTTGTTCTTGACGATCTTGACCCGGGTGCGGTTACCGACCGCGTTGGTGCCGTCCTTGAGCGTCTCGATCCGGCGTACGTCCATGCGCACCGACGCGTAGAACTTCAAAGCCTTTCCACCCGTGGTGGTTTCGGGGCTGCCGAACATCACCCCGATCTTCTCGCGTAGCTGGTTGATGAAGATCGCGGTGGTGCCCGAATTGTTGAGTGCGCCAGTCATTTTCCGCAGGGCCTGGCTCATCAGCCGGGCCTGGAGCCCGACGTGGCTGTCGCCCATCTCGCCTTCGAGCTCGGCGCGCGGCACCAGCGCGGCCACCGAGTCGATGACCAGGATGTCCAGGGCGCCGGAGCGGATCAGCATGTCGGCGATCTCGAGGGCCTGCTCCCCCGTGTCAGGCTGGCTGACCAGCAGGGAATCGGTGTCCACGCCGAGCTTCTTGGCGTACTCCGGGTCCAGGGCGTGCTCGGCGTCGATGAAGGCGGCGACGCCGCCGGCGGCCTGTGCGTTGGCCACCGCGTGCAGGGCGACGGTGGTCTTACCCGAGGATTCCGGGCCGTAGATCTCCACGACCCGGCCGCGGGGCAGCCCGCCGATGCCCAAGGCCACGTCCAGGGCGATGGATCCGGTCGGGATGATCGAGATCGGCTGACGCGTCTCGTCGCCGAGACGCATCACTGAGCCTTTGCCGTAGCTCTTTTCGATCTGGGCCATCGCCAGTTCGAGAGCCTTCTCGCGGTCGGGGGCTTGCGCCATGGTGCCTCTCCTATAGTCGGTGTTCGTCTGACCGGTATCGGTCGGTTGTCGGTGACATTAGAGAAAGCCACCGACAAGTTGACTGGCCGAACGTTCACCACAGTAGCCGAACAGGTGTTCGATTCAAGTCCGACACGCCGCGCACGCCACCTCTGTGGCAGCATCGGCTACCGAAAGGGCGCGCCGACAGAAATCGGTGCGAGCCCGATGCGGTCCCGCCACTGTGATCTTCTTGCACCCGAGAGAGCCGGGTACTCGCCGTCGGCGCCTCCCCATGACGGCCGGGGCGCACGACGACGGGGCCGGATTTCCCCAAGAGGGGGTCGCACCAAAGTGGACATTTCCACCGAGCTAGCCGAAATAGCTTCCTACGGTGGCTTTTTCGCGTTGACCGTGGGTGGCGACCCGGCGGGATGGCGTCCGGTCGGGCCGTCCTACGCCGACGGCTGCGCCGACCTGATCGACGCCACCGCACGGCGCTACCGCACGAGTGATCTGCGGATCGGCGCCTCGCTGGTTCACCTGGGGCACGCCACCCGGCTGTGGTCACCGGTGCTCGCATGCTCGATCGGTCACGGCGTACTGCCCGACCTCGACGACCTGCAACGCGCAAAGGGCGGCGCACAGCTGCGGCTGCCCCAACCCGCCGGGGAACCCATCGCCTTGCCCGCGCCCGAAGTGCTGTATCGCATCGTCGTGACCGACCACATGCTGCCGCTCGCCGCCGGCCTACCGGTCAAGCTGGCGCCCGCCCTGGTCGCCGGGAACGTCGCCTCCGCGCTCGTCGGAGCCGCGCAGGCCCTGCTCACGGCGCGGCCCGACCTGCGGCCGTCGGTTGTGCGGACGACCCGGTTGTTGCTGGACACCGGAATGATGGCCGGATCCGGTGTTCTCACCGGGCGGCAGCTGGCATTCCGGCGTCGCAGCTGCTGCCTCTTTTACCGTCTGCCCGGGGGCTCGTTGTGCGGCGACTGCGGACTGCATCGGACACGGCGGTAGGGCCGATCGGACGATGTGGGCGTCGTTTGGCCTCGCCGCATCAGGGTAAGTGACCGGCATGTCCTCAGCCGCTACGCAATCCTTGCGCGCCATCGCTCTGGTCTGCTCGTTGAAGACTCGTTGAAGAAGAGCCCGGTGCCGGACGCCGTTTGCATCCGCTACCGGCAATGCGGTCGGCAACGCCGTGCACCTCGCCACGGTGTTGCGGCAGAACACCTACCCGGCATACGAATAGCGCCCCGCGCTCACCACTGTTCCCGGGGCACGTCGAAGTCCACGCACAACGCCCGCCAGACGTCGCGGGGCTCGATGCCGGCCTCGATGGCTTGCGCGGCCGTGCGTCCGTCGAAGCCGCTCAGCACGTGATCCACCAGCACCGAGGACCCGTAGGTGGTGCCGAAGCGCAGGACGACCCGCTCGTGAAACTCCGTTAGCCGCACGCCAGTCAACATACCCAGCCCGCGCGCATGAGACACCTGAGCTCGAAGCCGCTACCTCCAGCTGGCGGGCAGGTCGATGATGTGGTTCGGGCAGTCCTCTTGCACCGCAATGGACATGACGTCGCGCGCGCGTTGGGCCGACATGGTGGCGCGCAGCTGCATGAAGGCGTATTCGGCCGGCGCGAGTCCCTGTTGGGCGGCGGCCGGATCGTCCATCAACTGGCACGCCTGTTGTTCCTCGGGGCTGTCGGCGTGCGCTACCGCCGCGCCGGCCAGCGAGCCCGCCAGCAGGGCGCCGGCGATCGTGGTGATGATCCTCATCGGGTGCCTCCCGTCGAAGCATAGGTCGGCCGGGACGGCGCGCAGCGGATCATCCGGCCACCGCGAGCGCGTCGCGGCACACCCGGACCGGATCGGCGACGTCGGCGATGCCGGCGGCCGCCGTCTGCGCCGCCGCCCGGTAGCCCGGCGACGACAGCACCTCGTTGACGGCGGCCACCAGCGCGTCGGCGGTCAGCGGCCGGATCAGCCGCGCGCTGCCCTGGCGCAGCACACGGTTGGCGATCTCCCACTGGTCGCCGCCGCCGGGCACCACCACCAGCGGCACCCCGGCCAGCAGCGTCTTGGCCACCATGCCGTGGCCGCCGCCGCAGATCACCAAATCGGCATGCGTCAACAACTCGTCCTGACGTCCCAGTCCGACCTTCGCCCACGGCGGCACCCTCAGTTCCGGTCCGTCCAGCCGCGACACCAGCAGGCGCGATCCCGCCGGCAGGGTCTCCCCCGGCGTCAAACACCCCAATGCGACCTCGGCAAGGCCTTCCGTCCCGATCACGGCGGTCGACGGCGCAATGACCACCACCGGCCCGGAGCCGGCCGGGACCTCGAGGATCCGGTCGGTCGGCTCGAAATGCAGCGGCCCGACGACGACGGCCTCGGCGGGCCAGTCCGGGCGGGGCACTTCCAACGCTGGCAGCGTCGCGATCAGCCGCCGCAACGGCCCGAAATCGCGTGCCGGCAGCCCGATCTCGACGCGCGAGTTGGCGCGCTGCTGCAGGCCCGTGCGCACGGATCGCGCCGTCAGCGCGCGCATCGTGGCGTCGCGCAGCCGGCCTCTGATGCCGGTGCCCGGTGCCAGCCCGCTGCCGATCGGCGGCAGTCCTTTCGACGGCAGGTACAGCGGATGCGGGTTGAGTTCGATCCACGGGATGCCCAGCAGTTCGGCGGCCATGCCGCCGCCGGCGGTGATGACGTCCGACACCACCAGGTCGGGCGCCAGTCCGCGCAGCGCGGGCACGTTGAGCACGGCCATTCGCGCGGCGCGCCGGTGAATTCTGGCCCCGGCGTCGACGTCGTCGTCGGTGGCCGCCAGCCCGTCCAGCGCGACGGCGCCGATGCCGGCGCGGCGGGCGGTGTCGAGCCATTCGGCGCCGGTGAACAGCGTGGGCTCATCGCCGGCTGCGGCGAAGCGCCGGCACAACGCAATCGCGGGGAACGAATGCCCGGGATCGGGCCCGGCGACCACGGCGACACGCATCGTGCTCACCCTGCCACAGCGCCCGATCGCCACGCGCCTACGCTGGCAAGATGACCGAGCTAACTGGCACAACCGTTGCGAACATCCGTACGGTCGAAGGATTCCTTTACGCCCTGCAGGACGCGGATTACGACGCCGCCGACGCCGCGCTGGCCGAGGACCTCGTCTACGAAAACGTCGGCCTGCCCACCATCCGTGGCCGGGCCAGGGCCATGAAGCTGTTTCGCCAGATGGAGGGGCGCGCCGCCTTCGAGGTGAAGATCCACCGCATCGCGGCCGACGGCGGCGCGGTGCTCACCGAACGCACCGACGCGCTGATCTTCGGCCCGCTGCGGCTACAGTTCTGGGTGTGCGGCGTGTTCGAGGTCCAGAACGGGCGAATCACGTTGTGGCGGGACTACTTCGACTTCTTCGACATGCTCAAGGCCACCGCACGCGGTCTGGCGGCGCTGCTGCTGCCGTCGCTCAAAGCATCGTTCTAGCAACGTGATCCGCGGGCCACGCCGGTGAGCCGGGGAAGCTAGCCCGTCCCGCGCAATCCGCCGAGTTCGTCGAACGCCTGTGCCCAGCCGACCAGCCGGTCCGTTGCGCCCGCCAGCTCGGCGCGATACTGCTGCGACGCGGCCGATCCGTCGCCGTTCGCCGAGGACACCAATTGCGCTGCCGCGGTTACCATTTCGTTGTATTGACGGACGCCGGCGCTGAGCTGCGCAGTGAACGCGTTGATGGTGGGCACCAGATACGACCGTGATTCCTCGCTGGCCTGCGCCGCCCGCTCCATCGAGACCACCTGCGCGGCGGTGGATGCCATGGCCGCCGAGGTCCTGGTGGCGGCCGCGGTCAGGTCGTGGATCTCGGCGGCGGGCAACATCGCGCCCCGCTCGATCACCGCCAGCAATGAGGTAAATCCTCGCTCCGAGGCGCCCAGCGCGTACATCGCCGGGCGCGCCGCCGAACCCGGTGGCGGCAGCCTGCGCACGCCGGCCGTCCGGGGGGTCGGCAACGGCTCGGACCGCAGCCAGCGATAGCGAAGCAGCAACAGCGTCGCCGGGATGGCCATGAAAACCGCGACGCCGCCGGTGATTTCCAGCAGCAATGCGAACCAGCCCCAGGCCGCGAGGAGCATCGTCACCGCCGCCCAGAACACGCAGCCGGCGCTGAAGATCAGGCCCCACCGAAGCGCGCGGCGGCGGCGGCGCAGCTGGCGTGCGCGCGGATCCGCGACCGCGCTGATCCTGCGGGCCACCATGTCGGAGACGTCGGCCGCGGTGGCCAGCCCGCGGTGCAGCAGCGCGCGCCACGGTCCTGGCTGTGCCGCTTTCACCGCAACGACGCTTCGACTACTGGCCAAGCGGCTTCTCGGTGACCGAGCCGCCCGCGCTTTCGGCGGGCGCCGGGGTGGGGGGCGTTGTCCCCGCGGCCGGCGTCCCACCGGTCGGCAGGGCCTCGCCACGCATCGAGGCGCGGATCTGTTCCAGCCGGGAATGGCCGGCCATCTGGACGCCGGCCTGCTCGACCTCGAGCATCCGGCCCTGCACCGAACCCTGCGCGAGCTCGGCGGCCCCGATCGCGTTGGCATACCGCCGCTCGATCTTGTCGCGCACCTCGTCGAGGCTGGGGACGTTGCCCGGGGCGGCGATGTCGCTCATCGACTGCAGCGACGCGCTCACCTGCTCCTGCATCTTCGCCTGCTCGAGCTGGCTGAGCAGCTTGGTGCGCTCGGCGATCTTCTGCTGCAGCACCATGGCGTTCTGCTCGACCGCCTTCTTGGCCTGCGCGGCCGCGCCCAGCGCCTGGTCGTGCAGCGTCTTGAGGTCTTCGACGCTCTGCTCGGCGGTCACCAGCTGGGCGGCGAACGCCTCGGCGGCGTTGTTGTACTCGGTGGCCTTCGCGGCGTCACCGGACGCGGTCGCCTGATCGGCCAGCGTCAAGGCCTGACGAACGTTGACCTGCAGCTTCTCCACATCCGCCAGCTGACGATTCAGCCGCATCTCCAGTTGCCGCTGATTGCCGATCACCTGCGCGGCCTGCTGGGTCAGCGCCTGATGCGTGCGTTGCGCTTCCTCGATGGCCTGCTGGATCTGGACTTTGGGGTCTGCATGCTCGTCGATCTTGGCGTTGAACAGCGCCGCGAGGTATTTCCACGCCTTGACGAACGGATTGGCCATGAGATAGCTCCACCTTCGCTTCTTGAGGACCCGGATGGGCCTGAACGGGCTCTGCGCCTGTCGCTCAATTTAACGGGTCGGCGCCGATCGCCCCACCCCTTACGTGGGATCGCTGCCCGGCGCTCAGGCCAGCGCCAGCGACGCTACCGGCGGAATGACGACCTTGATGCTGGTGCTGGCCGCCCCGTCCACGGGTGCGCCGACGGCGGCCCGCTCCTCGCTGGCCATCCGCTCGCCGGCGTGGGTGAGAACCGACGACAGCGGGACGTCCAGCGCGTCGCAGATCGCGTTCAGCAGCTCGCTGGACGGCTCCTTGCGGCCGCGCTCCACCTCGGACAGGTATCCCAGGCTCACCCGCGCCGAATCGGACACCTCACGCAGTGTCCTGCCTTGTGTCGTACGGGCCTCACGCAGTACGTCGCCGATGACCTCGCGCACCAATGGCGGCATCCCGCCCTCCTTCGTCCAGTCGGCCCTGCGCGGCACGTACTCAGCTTGCCTCCGGCAGGTGCTCACTAGGTGAACGCGGCCGGCGGTGGTCTGGTTCCCGATCGGTGCCGCCGGAATCAGCGGGGCGTGCGGCGTACTTCCCGGACGGTCGAGACGACGTAGTCGATACCCGTGATGACGGTCAGCACGATCGCCGCGCCCATCACCACCGCCGCGGCCACCCGGAACGACCCCGCCAGGGGCAGCACGAACAATCCGATGGCCAGCACCTGCACCACGGTCTTGACTTTGCCACCCCAACTCGCAGGTATGACGCCGCGGCGAATGACCGCCAGCCGCAGCACGGTGACCCCGAATTCGCGGACCAGGATCAGCACCGTGACCCACCACGGCAGTTCACCGAGCATCGACAGCCCGATCAGCGCCGACCCCACCAGCGTCTTGTCCGCGATCGGATCGACAAATGCGCCGAATTCGGTCGCCATGCCGTAGTTGCGAGCCAGCAGGCCGTCGAGCCGATCGGTGATGCAGGCGGCCGCGAAGATGACGAAAGCCACCACCCGGAAACCGTTTTGGTGGCCGTCCCCGGCGAACAGCGCGAGCAGGAAGATCGGCACCAGGACGAGCCGCAGCAGGGTCAGCGTATTGGCGAGGTTGGCGATGTTTGCGCGGCCTGCCACCGGACCCGTCTGCGGCTGCCCCGACACGGCAACAGAATAACGGTTGACCAGCACAGCCGTCCGCGATGTCGATACTGTTAGCCGTGAGCAGAAGTCCCCAGCGCCATCAGGCGGTGATTCGGCGCGCGCGAACGTCCGACGTTCCGGCCATCAAGCACTTGGTCGACACCTATGCGGGAAAGATCCTGCTGGAGAAGAACCTCGTGACGTTGTACGAGTCCGTGCAGGAATTCTGGGTGGCCGAACACGAGGGCGAGGTGGTCGGTTGCGGGGCGCTGCACGTGCTGTGGTCGGACCTCGGCGAGGTGCGCACCGTCGCGGTCAGCCCGGCGCTGACCGGCCATGGCATCGGCCACGCGATCGTCGACCGGCTGTTGGACGTAGCCCGTGAGCTGCAGTTGAAGCGGCTGTTCGTGTTGACGTTCGAAACCGAGTTCTTTGCCAGGCACGGATTCACCGAGATCGAGGGCACGCCGGTGACCGCCGAGGTGTTCGAGGAGATGTGCCGCTCCTACGACATCGGTGTCGCCGAATTCCTGGACCTCAGCTACGTCAAGCCGAATATCCTCGGCAACTCGCGGATGCTGTTGAGGCTCTAGTCAGTCCTCGGGGTCGCTCCCGTCGGCGTCGCTGCCGCCGCGGATCAACGCCAGCGTTCCGGCCAGTTCGTCGGGCTTGATCAGCACCTCGCGCGCTTTGGAACCCTCCGAGGGGCCGACGATGCCTCGGGTCTCCATCAGGTCCATCAGCCGGCCGGCCTTGGCGAACCCAACGCGCAGCTTGCGCTGCAGCATCGACGTGGAGCCGAACTGGCTGGACACCACCAGCTCGACGGCCTGCAGGAAGACGTCCATGTCGTCGCCGATGTCGGGGTCGACGTCGGTGCGTTCCCCGGTGGGCATGGCGGTGGTGACGCCCTCGGTGTACTCGGGTTCGGCCTGGTCCTTGCAGGCGGTGACGACGGCGTGGATCTCCTCGTCGGTGATGAAGGCGCCCTGCAGCCGGATCGGCTTGTTCGCCCCCATCGGCAGGAACAGGCCGTCGCCCATGCCGATCAGCTTTTCGGCGCCGGCCTGGTCCAGGATGACGCGGCTGTCGGTCAGCGACGACGTGGCGAACGCCAGCCGGGAGGGCACGTTGGTCTTGATCAGACCGGTGACCACGTCCACCGACGGGCGCTGGGTGGCCAGCACCAGGTGGATGCCTGCGGCACGGGCCTTTTGGGTGATGCGGACGATGGCGTCCTCGACATCGCGCGGCGCGGTCATCATCAGGTCGGCCAGCTCGTCGACGATCGCCACCACATACGGGTACGGCCGGTATTCGCGCTGGCTGCCCAGCGGCGCCGTGATGACGCCGGAGCGGACCTTCTCGTTGAAGTCGTCGATGTGCCGCACCCGGGATGCCTGCATGTCCTGGTAGCGCTGCTCCATCTCCTCGACCAGCCACGCCAGCGCCGCCGCCGCCTTCTTGGGCTGGGTGATGATCGGGGTGATCAGGTGCGGAATGCCTTCATACGGCGTGAGTTCCACCATCTTGGGGTCGATCAGGATCATCCTGACCTCCTCCGGGGTGGCGCGCGCCAGCAGCGATACCAGCATCGAATTGACGAAGCTGGACTTGCCGGATCCGGTGGAACCGGCCACCAGCAGGTGCGGCATCTTGGCCAGGTTGGCCGAGATGAAGTCGCCCTCGATGTCCTTGCCCAGCCCGATGATCAGCGGGTGGTGGTCGCGCCGGGTCGATGGGGCGGTGAGCACGTCGGCCAGCCGCACCATTTCGCGGTCGGTGTTGGGCACCTCGATGCCCACGGCCGACTTGCCGGGAATCGGGGCCAGCATGCGCACGCTCTCGGTGGCCACCGCGTACGCGATGTTCTTCTGCAGGGCGGTGATCTTCTCGACCTTCACGCCCGGTCCCAGCTCAACTTCGTACCGGGTGACCGTCGGGCCGCGGGTGCAGCCGGTCACGGCGGCGTCGACCTTGAACTGGGTGAGCACCTCGGTGATGGCGTCGGCCATGACGTTGTTGGCGGCGCTGCGCTTCTTGGGCGGATCGCCCGCCACCAGCAGGCTGAGCGAGGGCAGCGTGTAGGGGCCCTCGACGATGCGGTCCAGTTCCACGGTGTCGTGCTTGCCCGCCGGCCGCCCACGCTTGCGGCCCCGCGAGGCCGCCACGGCAGGCTGGACGGCGGGTTCGGGCACGGTCGGAATGTCGTCCTGCAGCGCGGCCTGGGCGTCGTCGTCCGGCGACCACGCCGGCGGCCCGGGGACGGAGGACGCGTCGTCGTAGTAGTCGTCACGGCCCGCTTCGGCGTCGTCGTCGAACTCGTCCGCATAGTCGTACGGCTCGTCGTCGCCGACCAGTCGGGTGCCGAACATGGCGCGAACCACGTCGGGCACCTCCCGGATGGTGGTTCCGGTCAGCAGCAACAGCCCGAACATGAACCCGATGAACAACAACGGCGCGGCGATCCAGGGCGTGAGCCCGTCCGACAGCGGCCCGCCGATGGCGAAGCCGATGAAACCGGCCGCGCGGCGGCGCGCTTCCGGGTCTCCCGGCGAGCCGGACCACAAGTGGCGCAAACCGAGGACCGACAGCGTGATCAAGCTGGTACCCAGGATCAGCCGGGGCCGCACATCCGGGTTGGGCTCGGTGCGCATCAGGGTCACCGCCACCGCGGCGGTGGCGACCGGCAGGGCCAGCACGCCCGCGCCGATGAAGGTCCGCAGCAGCGTGTCGACCCACGTGCCGACCGGTCCGGCGGCGTGGAACCACGAGCTCGCCGCGACCACTACGGAAAAGCCCAGCAACAGCAGCGCTATGCCGTCGCGGCGATGCCCGGGATCGATGTCGTGGGCTCGCCCGATCGATCGGGCTGCGCCGCCGGTCCCCCGGGCGGCCATCAACCAGATGGCGCGCACGGCGCGACCGCAGGTCAGCCCCGCCCCGACCAGCGGCGCCTGATGGCGCCGCCTCGCGGGCTTGCCGGCCTTCTTGCGGGGTGCCGCCGGACGCGCACCCCGGGACCCACTGGCGCGGGAATTGGCCTTTGACCTGCTCGTTCGGCTTCGGGAGCGGGCGGCGGTCTTACTGGGCATGACGGCAAGAGTAGTCGCAACGGCATCATCTACACCACCCGCCACACTGGTAACCGTGGGGCCGGGTCAGGCATGGTGCGACCCGGGCGCCAAATCGCGTGAGTAGGGTGACATTCGGTTGCTTGAAGTCGTCCTCGTCACCCACCCCCACAGCGCCCCAGGAGGCCCATCAATGCCCGTTGTCGTCGTCGCCACCATGACTGTGAAACCTGAGTCGATCGACACCGTTCGCGACATTCTCACGCGGGCAGTCGAAGAAGTGCACGACGAGCCGGGCTGCCAGCTGTACGCGTTGCACCAGTCGGACGAGACCTTCGTCTTCGTCGAGCAGTGGGCCGACGCCGAGGCGCTCAAGGCGCACAGCACCGCGCCGGCGGTCACCAAGATGTTCACCGCGGCCGGCGAGCACCTGGTCGGGGCCCCCGACATCAAGATGCTGCAGCCGGTATCGGCGGGCGACCCGGCCAAAGGACAGCTGCGGCCCTGATGACCCGTTCGCCAGAAGGCCCGCTGAAGGGCAAAGTCGCCTTCATCACCGGCGCCGCACGCGGGCAGGGCCGCGCGCACGCGGTGCGCCTGGCCGCCGACGGCGCCGACATCATCGCCGTCGACCTGTGCGACCAGATCGCCAGCGTCCCCTACTCGCTGGCCACGCCCGAGGACTTGGCCGCCACCGTGAAGCTGGTGCAGGACACCGGCGCGCGCATCGTGGCCGCCCGCGGCGACGTCCGCGACCGCGAATCGCTGGCTGCCGCGTTGCAGGCGGGACTGGACGAGTTCGGCCGACTGGACATCGTGGTAGCCAACGCCGGGATCGCCCCCATGCAATCCGGTGACGACGGCTGGCACGACGTCATCAACGTCAACCTCACCGGCGTCTACCACACCATCAAGGTCGCGATACCGACGATGGTCAAGCAGGGCACCGGCGGGTCGATCGTGCTGATCAGTTCGAGCGCCGGACTGGCCGGGGTCGGCAGCCCGGACGCCGGTTCGGTCGGCTACGCCGCCGCCAAGCACGGGGTGGTCGGGCTGATGCGCGTCTACGCAAATCTGCTTGCGGGACAGATGATTCGGGTCAATTCGATTCACCCGTCCGGCGTAGAGACTCCGATGATCAACAACGAATTCACCCGGGAGTGGCTCGCCAAGATGGCCGCCGCGACGGACACGCCGGGCGCCATGGGCAACGCCATGCCGGTGGAGGTGCTGGACGTCGAGGACATCGCCAACGCGGTGGCGTGGCTGGTGTCCGACCAGGCGCGCTACATCACCGGGGTGACGTTGCCCGTCGACGCGGGATTCTTGAACAAGTAACCGTCATGGCACGAAACCTGGTTGCGCAGACAGCATTTGGCCCGATGGTGCTGGCCGCCGTCGAACAGAACGAGCCGCCCGGCCGCCGCCTGGTCGACGACGACTTCGCCGAACTCTTCCTGCCCGCGCCCCTGCGGTGGCTCGTCGGGGCGACCCGGTTCGCCCCGGTTCGCCGCATGATGATCCGCGGCTCGGAGTTCACCGGTCCGGGATTGTGGGCCAATCTGGCCTGCCGCAAGCGTTTCATCACCGACAAGCTCAAGGAATCACTCGACGACATCAACGCCGTCGTCATCCTCGGGGCCGGCCTGGATACCCGCGCCTACCAGTTGACGCGGCGGGTCCGCATACCGGTGTTCGAGGTCGATCTGCCGGTGAACGTCGCGAGGAAACTCAAGGCCGTCCGCCGGGTGCTCGGCGAGCCGCCTCTGTCGGTTCGATCGGTGGCGTTGAACCTCGAGCATGACGACCTGCTCACCTCGCTCGCCGAGCACGGTTATCGCACCGACTACCGGGTGTTCTTCATCTGCGAAGGCGTCACCCAGTACCTCACCGAGGCGACCGTCCGGCGCACGCTGGACGGGCTGCGCGCGACCGCGCCCGGCAGCCGTTTGGTGTTCACCTACGTCCGCAGGGATTTCATCGACGGCACCAACCGGTATGGCACCCGAACGCTGTATCGCAACGTGCGCCAGCGGCGGCAGCTGTGGCACTTCGGCTTACAGCCCGACGACGTCGCGGCGTTCCTCGGCGAGTACGGCTGGCGGCTGGTGGAGCAGGCCGGTCCCGACGAGCTCGTCGAGCGTTATGTCGAGCCCACCGGCCGCAAACTCAAAGCGTCGCAACTGGAGTGGTCGGCCTACGCCGAAAAGATCTAGCGGACCGGGTCAGACCTCGATGACGGTCGGCACGATCATCGGCTGCCTTCGGTAGGTTTCGCCCACCCATTTGCCGACGGTGCGCCGCACGCCCTGGGCGATGCGGCTCGGATCGGTGATGTTCTCGGCCAGTAGCGCTTCCAGCTCGGCCTCCACCCTGCGCACGGCGGGCTCCAGCGCCTTGGGGTCCTCGGAGAATCCGCGCGAATGCAGCTGCGGCGGGGCGACCGGACGCCCGGTGCCGCGCGCGACCACCACGGTCACCGCCACGAAACCCGACGACAGGATGAGCCGCTCGCCCAGAGTGATGTCGCCGACGTCGCCGTTGATCAGGCCGTCGACGAACATCTTGCCGACCGGCACCGCGCCCGCGATCGAGGCCGTGCCGGCGACCAGGTCGACGCTCACCCCGTTCTCGGCCAGCAGAATCGACTCCTCCGGCACACCGGTGCGGGCCGCCAGTTTGGCGTTGGCGCGCAGCATGCGCCAGGTCCCGTGCACGGGCATGACGTGGCGTGGCCGAATCCCGTTGTACAGGAACAACAGTTCCCCGGCGTACGCGTGGCCCGAGACATGCACGCGGGCTTGGGCATTGGTGACGACGCGGGCACCGATCTTGGCGAGCTCGTCGATGACGCCGTAGACCGCCTCCTCGTTGCCCGGGATCAGCGACGACGCCAGCACCACCAGGTCACCCGCGGTCAGCGTGATGCTGCGGTGCTCGCCGCGCGACATCCGCGACAACGCCGACATCGGTTCGCCCTGGGTGCCGGTCGTGATCAGCACCACCTTCTCGGCCGGCATCATCTCGGCCGCGCCGATGTCGATCACGTCCGAATCGGCCACCCGCAGGAAGCCGAGTTCCCGGGCGATCCCCATGTTGCGCACCATGGATCGGCCGACGAACGATACCCGCCGGCCCAAAGCGACTGCCGCATCGATGATTTGCTGCACCCGATCCACGTTGGAGGCGAAGCACGCCACGATGACCCGGCCGTCGGCACCGCGGATCAACCGGTGCAGCGTCGGGCCCACTTCGCTTTCCGACGGCCCCACACCGGGATGCTCGGAATTGGTTGAGTCGCAGAGAAACAGGTCCACCCCGGCGTCGCCGAGACGGGACATGCCGGGCAGGTCGGTCGGGCGGCCGTCCAGGGGGAGCTGGTCGAGCTTGATGTCACCGGTGTGCAGGATCGTCCCCGCTCCCGTGTGCACGGCGATCGCCAGCGCGTCGGGAATCGAGTGGTTCACGGCGAAGTACTGGCATTCGAACACGCCGTGACTGCTCTTCTGCCCCTCGGCCACCTCGACGAACACCGGCTTTATCCGGTGCTCACGGCACTTCGCGGCGACCAGCGCCAGCGTGAACTTCGAACCGACCACCGGGATGTCGGGGCGCAGCTTGAGCAGGAACGGAATGCCGCCGATGTGGTCCTCGTGGGCGTGGGTGAGCACCAGCGCCTCGATGTCGTCGAGCCGGTCGGAGATGTGGCGCAGATCCGGCAGGATCAGATCCACCCCAGGCTCGTCGTGGGTGGGGAACATCACGCCGCAGTCGATGATCAACAGCCGGCCCAGGTGCTCGAAAATCGTCATGTTGCGGCCGATTTCGCTGATGCCACCGAGAGCCGTGACCCGCAACCCTCCCGTGGCCAAAGGGCCTGGCGGGGCGAGGTCTACATCCACTTCTCGGAAACTCCTCGGGTCACCGCAGCACCGAGGCCGCTCGCATGTCGGCGGCCAACGCGTCGAGTTGCTCAGGGGTCGCGGGCATTTGCGGCAACCGCGGATCGCCGACATCGATACCTTGCAGACGCAGGCCGGCCTTGGACAGGGTCACCCCGCCCAGGCGGGTCATCGCGTCGCACAGCGGAGAGACGGAGGCGTTGATCTTGCGGGCGGTGGCGATGTCCCCGGAGCCGAAGGCGGACAACATCTCCCGCAGTTGTCCGGCCGCCACATGAGAAATCACGCTGATGAATCCGGTGGCGCCCATGGCCAGCCACGGCAGGTTCAGCGCATCGTCGCCCGAGTAATAGGCCAGGCCGGTCTCGGCGATGATCTGGCCGCCGCTGTGCAGGTCGGCCTTCGCATCCTTGATTCCGACGATGTTCGGGTGGGCGGCCAGCACACGGATGGTCTCGGGCTGGATCGGTATCACCGAACGCGGTGGGATGTCGTAGAGCAGCACCGGCAGGCCGGTCGCGTCGGCGACGGCGGTGAAGTGGGCGATCAGCCCGCTCTGGGGTGGCTTCGAGTAGTACGGCGTAACCACCAGCAGCCCGTGGGCGCCCTCCGCCGCGCAGGCCTTGGCCAGCCGGACGCTGTGGGCGGTGTCATAGGTGCCCGCGCCGGCGATGACGCGGGCCCGGTCGCCCACCGCTTCCAGCACGACGCGCAGCAGCTCGCGCTTCTCGTCGTCCGTCGTCGTCGGGGATTCGCCGGTGGTGCCGGAGATCACCAGCCCGTCACAGCCCGCGTCGATCAGGTGATTGGCCAGCTGTGCGGCCGCGTCGGTGTCGACGGAGCTGTCGCGGCGGAACGGTGTGACCATGGCGGTCAGCAATGTCCCCAACCGCGCTTTGGCGTCGAATCCGACCGTGCTCACGGTGTTCAGGTTACCTGGCCCCGGCAAGGTAATTAGCATCCACGTGGCCGCGCGATGCCGCGTGCCCGCGCATCAGGCTTCGGTCGCCAATGGGCTGGTCGCGACCTCCGTGCCGTCGGCCAGGGTGGAGATTTCGAAGTCGGCGAACACCGCCGGCGCCACACCCGTCAGCTGGCGCAGGCACTCGATGGCGACCCGCCGGATTTCCACATCGGCGTGCTCGCTGGCGCGCATCGCGATGAAGTGGCGCCACGCTCGGTAATTGCCGGTCACGACGATGCGGGTCTCGGTCGCGTTGGGCAGCACGGCGCGGGCGGCCTGGCGGGCCTGCTTGCGACGCAACACCGCGTTGGGTTGATCCGCGAACTTCGCCTCCAGCTTCGTCAGCAACTCGGTGTAGGTGGCGCGGCTGGCGTCCGCGGCGGCGGCCAGGATCTGCTGGAGCTCCGGATCCGCTTCCATGCCCGGCGGCACCACGACGTGCGATGCCTTCTCGGGGACGTAGCGCTGCGACAGCTGCGAATAGGAGAAATGCCGATGCCGAATCAGCTCGTGGGTGCACGACCGCGAGATGCCGGTGATGTAGAACGACACGCTGGCGTGTTCGAGCACCGAGAAGTGGCCGACGTCGATGATGTGCTTGATGTAGCCGGCGTTGGTCGCGGTTTTGGGGTTGGGTTTCGACCAGCTCTGGTAGCAGGCCCGGCCGGCGAACTCGACCAGCGCGGGGCCGCCGTCGGCGTCGGTGGCCCACGGCACGTCGGGGGGCGCCAAGAAGTCGGTCTTGGCGATCAGTTGCACGCGCAGCGGCGCGATCTCGGCCACGGCGCTCACCTTAAGGCGTGCCGGCCGGATCGGCGTCGGTGACCCGCTCCTTCCCGGAGACCGGCAACGGCAGCGCCGCAAGTGGACGCCGCCGCGGGCATCAGCTGACCCGCTTGGCCGCCGCGCCCAGCTCGCCGGACAGATCACCGCGACCATCGACACGGAATCCGCCCAGGCCCAGCCACGACGCCATGGACTGCAGTTCACCGGCCAGTGCCGCGGCGACGCGGGACTTGGGCGCATCGGGCTCGCCGAACGCACCGAGGACCTGCAGCGAGTTTTCGGCGCGGTCGGCCTTGAGGTCGACCCGCGCCACCAATCGTCCGTCCATCAGCAGCGGCCATACGTAGTAGCCGTATTGCCGCTTGCGGGCCGGGGTGTAAATCTCTATGCGGTAATGGAATTCGAATAGCCGCTCGACGCGCGGGCGGAAGAAGATGAGTGGGTCGAACGGGCACAGCAACGCGGTGCCGCGGTCGGCGCGGGGCACCGCGCGCCCCGCCCGCAGATAGGCCGGTGCGGACCAGCCGTCGACGTCGACCGGCTCGATGTCGCCGGCGGCCACCAATGCGGCGATCGCCGGCTTGACCTGCTGGCCCGACAGCCGAAAGTAGTCGCGGATGTCGGCCTCGGTTCCCACGCCCAGCGCGGTGGCCGCCCGCAGCGTGAGCTCGCGGATCGCCTCGTGATCGTCGACCTCGCGGGCCAGCACGGCGGCCGGCAGCACCCGTTCCACCAGGTCGTAGTGGCGGGCGAAGCCCACCCGGGTGGCGGTGGTGAGCACCCCGGCGGAGAACAGCGCCTCGGCCACCCACTTGGTGTCGCTGCGCGTCCACCACGTGCCCTTTTTCCTGCGCGGCTCGGCGGCCAGATGCGCTTCGATCTGCCCCGCCGTGCTGGGTCCGAGCTCGCCGACGGCCGCGATGATCTCGTCGGCGAGCCGCGGGTTGGCCTTGACGATGTGGGTGCCCCACCGGCCGTGCCGGTACTGGCGCATCCGCCAGCGCAACAGCGGCCAGTCCTCGACGGCCATCAGCGCGGCCTCATGCGCCCAGTACTCCGCCAGCAGCCGCGACGAGCGGGGACCCCAGGCGACGCGGTCGAGTACGTCACGGTCGTAGGGGCCGAGCCGGCTGAACACCGGAGCATAGTGTGCGCGCACCGCCACCGAGACCGAATCCAGTTGCAGCACTTGAATCCTGGAAATCAGCCGTTTCAGGTGCGCCCGCGTGATCTGGCCGGTGGGCCGGGGCTCGCTAAATCCTTGGGCCGCAACGGCTATCCGCCGGGCTTGGGCGGCCGATAGCCTGCGGGACGACACGGCGCAGAGAATACCGGTCGTGTCCGACGTCCTGCGTTACGACGCTGAGCCCGCGCTGACCTTCTCGTCCAACCGCACCGTCTCAGGCGCGTTCTTTTGTTCGTCGTATGCGGCCTCGAGAGCGTCCGGAACCGTTTTCAGGTCGCGGTAGACGCCCATCAGTTGCTCGAGAATCCGGATCCGTTGCCGACTCGCCTCGTCCACGGCCCGCCGAGCCTCGTCACGATCCCGGTCGGCCCTCTCCCTGGCCTCGGCCAGAAGCTGCTCACGCGCCTGCTGGGCGTCTTCGCGCAGGCTGGTCAGCTCGGCTTCGAGCTTTTCCTTAGTCTCCTGATACTCGGCTTCCATGGCCTCCCGCTGCGCGGCCATGTCGGACAACATCTGCTCGCGCTTCCGCTGCGTTTCTTCGGCCTCCGCCTCGGCCGCCGCGATCAGCGCATCCGCCTCGGCTCGCGCCTCGGCCTGCATCTCGGCCACCTCGTCGACCGCGCGGCTGAGCATCTTCGCCAACCGCTGCTGCACCGCGTGCGGCGACGGCGACGTGTCGGTCAGTGCGGCGACCTCCTTGCGCAGCGCGGCCGTTTGGTCGCCGGATTCCTGCAGTCGGGCCCGCAGGCTCTCGACGTCGGCGAGCAGCAGCTGCTGCTTGGTGGTCAGCATCTCGACGTGGGCATCGACGGCGGTCGAGTCGTAGCCCATGAATTTTCGAGAGAACGTCCTGGGTTCGGGTGTCACTGCTAATTCCCCCTATCTCTCCAAACGCGTGGTTGCCCGGTCCGACCGGGTCCGAGTATGTCAGGTCAGGCCGTGGGCGCGAACGGGTGCGCGGCGGGCCGACGGTAGCTGTGGAAGCGATACCGCAGTCCCGAGCGGCTGGCCTGCCACTCCCCCGTTTCACCCAGCCAAGTGTCGTCCAGCGTCGGCGCCAGCGCATCGTCGTCGTCGCGTCGCAAATCGATTTCGATCTCCGTGACCTCGCAGCGGGTGGCGTACGGCAGCGCCAGCAAATAAATCTGTTCGCCGCCGATGACCCACGTCTCGGGCCCGCCGCCGCGGGCAAGGGCTTCGTCCAGGGTGCGGGCCACCCGCGCCCCGTCGGCGGCGAAACCGGTGTCGCGGGACAGCACCACATTGCGCCGCCCCGGCAGGGGGCGCACTCTCGCCGGCAACGACTCCCATGTCCGACGGCCCATGATCACCGGGTGCCCCAGGGTCACCTCTTTGAACCGCAAGAGATCTTCCGGCACTTTCCAGGGGATGTCGCCGCCGCGGCCGATGACGCCGGAGGTCGACTGAGCCCACACCAGGCCCACCTCGGTCATACGCGCTACTCCTTGATCCCGGCTTGCAGGCCGCCCGAGCCGGCGACGCCGCCGGCGCGCTTCATACTGCGACTGGGGCTTTGATCGCCGGATGGGGGTCGTAGTTTTTCACGACAACGTCGTCGTAGGTGTAATCGAAAATCGAATCCCGCGGGCCCAGAACGAGTTCCGGGTATGGCCGGGGGTCGCGGCTAAGCTGCAGCCGCACCTGCTCCACATGGTTGTCGTAGATGTGGCAGTCCCCACCCGTCCACACGAAGTCGCCGACGGCGAGGCCGGACTGGGCGGCCATCATGTGCGTCAGCAGCGCGTAGCTGGCGATGTTGAACGGCACACCCAGGAACAGGTCGGCGCTGCGCTGGTAGAGCTGGCAACTGAGCCGCCCGTCGGCCACGTAGAACTGGAAAAACGCGTGACACGGCGGCAACGCCATCTGCGGGATTTCGCCGACGTTCCAGGCCGACACGATGATGCGCCGCGAGTCGGGATCGGTGCGCAACAGGTCCAGGGCCGCACTGATCTGATCGATGTGCTCGCCCGACGGCGTCGGCCAGGACCGCCACTGCACACCGTAGATCGGCCCGAGATCGCCTGTGCTGCTTGCCCATTCGTCCCAGATGGTGACTCCGTGCTCGTGCAGCCACGCGACGTTCGAATCGCCGCGCAGGAACCACAGCAATTCGTAGATCACCGATTTCAGGTGCACCTTTTTGGTGGTGAGCAGCGGGAACCCGGCCGACAGGTCGTAGCGCAATTGCCGGCCGAACAGGCTGCGGGTCCCGGTGCCGGTGCGGTCGGCTTTGACCGTTCCCTGATCGAGCACCAAGCGGAGCAAGTCCTCGTAGGGGGTCGGGATCGGCACGCCGCCAGCTTAGCGGCGATCGCAAGCGCGGCGCGGCCGGGCGCGGCGGGTCGGCGCCGATGAATTTGGGTCTAGGCGCGCGGAGTAGAACGGGTGCCATGCCGAACATCATCGACGTCGTCACCACATCCGATGGCACCTGCACGGTGCACCTGTTCACCCCCGACGGCACGGAATCCCAAGTCCCGTGGCCCGCGGTGGTCATGTATCCCGACGCCGGCGGCGTGCGCGACACGTTCGAGCAGATGGCCGCCAAGCTGGCCGGGTTCGGTTACGCCGTGCTGCTTCCCGATGTCTACTACCGCACCGCGGACTGGGCGCCGTTCGACATGGCGACGGTCTTCAGCGACCCGAAAGAACGCGGACGCCTGTTCTCGATGATCGGCAGCGTCACCCCGGACCGGATGGCCGCGGACGCCGGCGCGTTCTTCGACTATCTGGCGGCGCGCCCCGAGGTGGCCGGCGAGCGATTCGGGGTGTGCGGTTATTGCATGGGCGGCCGGACGGCGCTCATGGTGGCCGGGCGGGTGCCCGACCGGGTGGCCGCGGCGGCGTCCTTCCACGGCGGCGGTCTGGTGACCGACACCGACGACAGCCCGCACCTGCTCGCCGACCGGATGCGCGCCACGGTGTACGTGGGCGGCGCCAAGGACGACGCGTCGTTCACGGCCGATCACGCCGAACAGCTCGACAAAGCGCTGACGGCGGCCGGTGTCGAGCACACCATCGAGTGGTATCCGGCCGGTCACGGATTCGCGGTTCCGGACAACGCGCCCTATGACGCCGCCGCGGCCGAGCGGCATTGGGAGGCGATGACCACCGCCGTGAGCGCGGTCGACGGCGAAGCAGTCGTGCCGGTCGTCGATCGGGCCCAGTCCGGCCCAGCCGCGGGAGACCACGGCGCGATGGCCCAGCATGCGTACCGCCTCGATGGCCTCGCGCGCGCGAAGCCGCAGGCGCCGCGAACGTCAGAACGCGGGCAGATCCACCAGTTCGGCCAGTCGGGCGCGGTGACGGTAGGCGGTGCCGAATGCCAACTGGTCGCTCTTGGCCCGCTTGAGGTACAGGTGCGCGGGATATTCCCAGGTCATTCCGATCCCGCCGTGCAGCTGTACGCACTCCTCGGCGGCATGCACGGCGACCTCACCGCAGTAGGCCTGGGCGATCGCCGCGGCCGCGTCCGCGTCTTGCGCGCCCAGGGCGCAGGTGTCGGCCGCATACCGCGCCGCGGCGGTCGCCGCGCCGACCTCGAACCACAGATCCGCCAACCGGTGCTTGATCGCCTGGTAGGAGCCGATCGTGCGGCCGAACTGCCTGCGTTGCCTGACGTATTCCAGCGTCGTTTCGAAGCACCATTGGGCGACACCGAGTTGCTCGGAGGCCAGCAGCGCCGCGCCGGTCCGGATGGCTTCTGTGACCGGCTCGTCGCCGGCGCCGACAAGGGACGACGGAGATCCCGAAAAGGACACGGCGGCAAGGGGTCTGGTCATATCCAGGGCGAGAAGCGGTGAAATCTGCACGCCCGCGGCGTCGCGGGCCACCGTGTGTAGCTCGAGTCCGTCGCGCCCGGCGACCGGCACCACCAGCACATCGGCGGCGTCGGCACCGGCCACGCTGGTGACCGACCCACTCAGACCGTCGGCGCCGGCGCGCAACCCGGTGATCGGGTCGCCCGGTGCGCTCGACAGCGGGACCACCAGTGCCGCCGTCAGCTCGCCCTGGGCGAGGGCAGGCACGGTCGCGGTGTCTCCGGCACGCAGCAGCGCGATCGTGGCGAGGACCGCGCTGGATAAATACGGCACCGGCGCAACGGCCCGGCCGATCTCCTCCATGACCACGGCGGCCTCGCGGACACTCGCGTCGGCACCGCCCAGCGACTCCGGAACCAGCAGGCCGGCCACGCCCAGTTCGGCGGCCAGGGTGCGCCACACGCCCGAAAAGTCTTGTGGTTGGGGGTCGTAGAGGCGCGTCACCGATTCGGGCGGGCACCGCTCGGCGAAGAGCTGGCGGACGCCGGCCCGCAATGCCTCCTCGGTGTCGGAGTACAGCAGGTCGGCGGTGTGCGCGCTCATCGGGGGAGGTCCTTCCACGCGGATTCTTTATCGACACGATGTTCGCCCGGCAGGCCGAGGATCCGCTCGGAAATGGTGTTGCGCAGTATCTCTGACGTGCCGCCCTCGATCGAATTGCCGCGCGCCCGCAGGTAGCGGTAGCCGGGGCCGCGGCCGACCAGGTCCACCGTTTCGGGCCTGCGCATGGTCCAGTCATCGTAGAGCAGCGCCGCTTCGCCGTGCATCTCGATCTCGAAGCCCGAAATCGCTTGTGCCAATTTGGCAAACGCCACCTTCATGCCGGCGCCTTCCGGGCCGGGCTGACCGGTGGCCGCCTGTTGCCGCAACCGTTCACCGGCCAGCCGAAGGACCTCCGCCTCAACCCACAGCCGCATCAGCTGGTCGTGCATCGCGGGGTTGCGCAGCGCCGGCTCGTCGCGCCAGGCCGCGGTGACCTTGCCGATGTGGCCGCCTTCCCGCGGAACCCCGGCGCGCGACCCGATGGCGACGCGTTCGTTGTTGAGGGTGGTGGTGGCGACCCGCCAGCCACCGCCCTCAGGGCCGAGCCGATTCGCATCGGGCACCCGGACATCGGTGAGGAACACCTCGTTGAATTCCGCCTCGCCGGTGATCTGGCGCAGCGGCCGGATCTCGACGCCCGGTTGCGTCATGTCACACAAAAAGTAGGTCAGACCATGGTGTTTGGGCACGGTCGGATCGGTCCGTGCAACCAGGATGGCCATCTGGGCGTGCTGCGCCTGTGACGTCCACACCTTCTGCCCGTTGACGATCCAGTCGTCACCGTCGCGCACCGCGCGGGTGGCCACGCCGGCGAGATCCGAGCCGGCACCCGGCTCGCTGAACAGCTGACAGTAGATCTGCTCACCGGTGAACAACGGGCGGAGGAACTTTCGCTTCTGCTCGTCGGTGCCGAACGCCGCGATCGTCGGCGCAGCCATGCCCATCCCGATGTAATTCTTGCGGGTGCCGCCCACCGGTGCACCGGCGGCGGCCAGCCTTGCATCGACTCGCTCCTGAGCGGTGCGCGGCAGATCCAACCCGCCGAATCCGTGCGGAAGGTGCACCCAGGCCAGGCCCGCATCGTATTGCGCGCCAAGGAAATCCCGCGGATCACTGGTGGCCGGATCGTGCTCGTCGAGCAGTGCCTGAACCCGCGCGTCTAGGTCGGCCACATCGGCGGCCGTCACCGGCCGCCGCCCGGTGCGGACTGGAATCCCTGTGCGGCGCCGAGCAGCAGGCCACCGTCGATCACCATGGCCTCGCCGGTGATCCAGCTCGCCGCGTCGGACACCAGGAACGCCACGGCCGCGGCCACGTCGATCGGCTCCCCGATGCGCCCGAGCGCGATCGACGACGCCAGCGGGTCCTCGTGGTCCTTCCACAGCGCCTCGGCCAGCCGGGTCCGTACCACACCCGGGCATATGGCGTTGACCCTGACGCGCGGCGAGAGTTCCAGCGCCAGTTGCTTGGTGACGTGGATCAGCGCGGCCTTGGTGGCGTTGTACATGCCCATCGCCGGGGATTGGTGCATGCCGCCGATGGAGGCCGTGTTGACGATCGCCCCGCCGTGCTCGCCCATCCACGACTTGACGACGAGAGAGGTCCACAGCAGCGGAGCCCACAGGTTGACGTCGAAGATCTTGGTGAAGCGGGCATGGTCCTGGTCGATCAGCGGACCATAGGCCGGGTTGGTTCCGGCGTTGTTGATCAGGATGTCGACGCTGCCGAAGCGCTCAAGCGTGAGCTCGACGCAGCGCCGCGCCGCCTCCTCGTCGACCGCGTGGGCGCCCACCCCGAGCGCCCGCTGCCCCACCTGGGCTGCGGCCTCGTCGGCGGCCTCCTGCTTACGCGCGGTGAGCACCACATTGGCCCCCGCCGCCGCCAACTGCTGGGCTATCGAGAGGCCGATGCCGCGCGACGCGCCGGTGACGATCGCGGTGCGGCCGGTCAGATCTTGTGAGGTCATGGTGTCAGGCCTTCCGTCGCGGTGAGAGCCGCCGTGCGGCAGCGCAGACTTGGTTTGCTGCGGATTTTATTCACGATGTTTTGGACACGTGTTGAGGTGGTATGCCACGCGCATGTTATCCAAATTGACACTCATGAAACCGCTAGTTGTTGCCGGTGCCGTCGCCGCGGCCATCGCCGCGGCGCCCGCGGCCGCTGCTGACGTCTACGTCGCGGGACCGGCCGCCAACTCCCCCGCCCCCACGCACGTGACCTTCAAGGACGACCCGGGTGGCGGCGGCTGCGACGCGAACGGAAACTGCGGCTCCGGCGGCCAGTTCAACGGCCCCGGCGGCGGCCCCGGCGGCCAGGGCTGCGTGCCGGGCGTCGGCTGCGGCTCCGGCGGGCAGAACGCGGGCCCGGGCGGCATCCCCGGCGGGCAAGGCTGCCTGCCCGGCGTCGGCTGCGGTTCCGGCCACGCATAGTCGTCAGACCCGTCAGCCTCCCGCGAGCCTGGTGATCCAGGCCCGGGAGGCTGCTGGGTCTATGACGTCGTCCAGCTCGAACGTGGTGGCCGATCGCAGCGCCTTGCCGTGCTCGTAGGCCGCGGCCACCAGGCGATCGAACAGGCCTTGCCGTTCGGCCGGGTCGTCGACTGCGGCCAGCTCCTTGCTGAACCCAAGCCGCACCGCGCCTTCCAGGCCCATGCCGCCGATCTCGCCGGTCGGCCAGGCGACGGTGAACTGCGGTGCGCGGAACGAGCCGCCGGCCATCGCCATCGCACCGAGCCCATATCCCTTGCGCAAGATGATCATTCCCAAGGGCACCGTCAGCCGCGCACCCAGGACGAACATCCGGCCGAAACGGCGAACCGCCGCGTCCTTCTCCGCCTCGGGCCCGACCATGAAGCCCGGGGTGTCGCACAGCGAGACCACCGGCAGCCCGAACGATTCGCACAAGGTCAGGAAGTCGCCGGTCTTGTCGGCGGCCTCGGCATCGATCGCGCCACCGAGGTGATGGGTGCTGTTGGCGATGAGCCCGTAGGGCACACCTTCAACGCGCACCAGCGCGGTGACGATGCCCACGCCGTAGTCTCCCCGCAGCTCGAGCACCGATCCGACGTCGACGATCGCTTCGATCGCCCGGTGCACGTCGTAGGCGCGTAACCGGTTCTGCGGCACCACATGCCGGGCCAGCCGCGGGTCCGGCGCTGCCCAGTCGCTTACGGGGCCCTGAAAGTACGACAGGTATTGCTTGGCCAGTGCGACCGCATGCTTTTCATCGCGGGCGACCAGGCTGACCACGCCGTTGCGGCGCTGCACGCCGATCGGCCCGATCGCCTCGGGCGGATACACCCCGAGCCCGCCGCCCTCGATCATCGCCGGCCCGCCCATCCCGATGTTGGCGTCCGGCGTTGCGATGATGACGTCGCACACCCCGGCCAGCGCCGCGTTGCCGGCGAAGCACCGGCCCGACACGACCGACACCAGCGGCACTGTCCCGCTCAGTCCCGCCAGCATCCGGAAGGTCGGGACGTCCAGCCCGGCGGCGCCGCCGACGTCGGTGTCCCCCGGCCGCCCCCCGCCGCCCTCGGCGAACAGCACCACCGGCAACCGCTTTCGCGCGGCGAGGTCGAACACGCGGTCGGTCTTGGCGTGGTTGCGCATGCCCTGTGTGCCGGCCAGCACCGTGTAGTCATAGGACACCACGACGGCCTGCGCCGCTGCCCGGCCGAACCGGTCCGCGCCGATGGTGGCCAGGCCGGCGACCAGGCCGTCGGCGGGGGTGTTGGCGATCAGGTCCTCCTCCGAGCGCCGGCTGCGCTGCGCGGCAATGACCAGCGCGCCGTATTCGACGAAGCTGCCGGGATCGACGAGGTCGGCGATGTTCTCCCGCGCGGTGCGCCGGCCTTGGTTGTGCCGCTTGGTGACCGCGGCCTCGCGGCCCTCGTCGAGGGTCAGGGAATGCCGGTGCACCACCTCGTCGAGATCCCGCCGCTGCCGGTCGAGATCCGTTGCGGCCGAAATGGACTCGCCATCACCGGCGCCCGCCGCGCGGGTGAAGACCAGCAGCGGGTCTCCGGTACCGACCACCTGCCCGGGTGTGACCAGGATCCGGACGGTCCGCAGCGCGTCCGGCGCGACGAGCACGTGCTGCATCTTCATCGCCTCGAGGACGACCAGCTGGGCGCCCGCGGCGCATTCGGCTCCCTCGGGCGCCACCTCGATCACGGTGCCGGCCAGCTGCGCGCGCAGAACGTCCTCGCCGGGATAGAGCTCGACCGCGGCCACGCGCGTCTCTTGCTGGCGAGACAGCGCCGCCTGGGCTAATGCGGGCAGCTTCTCGTCGATGAAACTCGTGGTCACCCAACCCGACTCGATCCGATCATCGCCCAGCAGCTCGCGCAGGAATCCGATGTTGGTGTGGACGCCCTCGATGCCGAACTCGGCCAGGGCGGTGCGGGCCTTGCGTACCGCGGCCCGCCAGGACGACCCGTGCACATCGACGATGAGCTTGGCCAGCAGCGAATCGTACTGGGGGCTTATCGCCAAACCGGCCCGGCCATAGGTGTCGACGCGCACGCCTGGACCGCTGGGCGGGGAGAACACCGTGAGCGTGCCGGCCGAGGGAACGACGGAGAAGTCGGGCCCGAAGGTCTCCGTGTTGACCCTGGCTTGAATGGCGATGCCGTGGCGGGCGGCGGGCTCGCCGATGACTTCCAGGCCGTCGGAGGCGATTCCGGACGCCAGCCCCAGCTGGTAGAACGATGCGCCGCCGGCGATGGCCAGCTGGACGGCCACCAGGTCGAGGCCGGTGGTCTCCTCGGTGACGGTGTGCTCGACCTGGATGCGTGGGTTGACTTCGAGGAAGACGAACTGCTCGCCGGTGACCAGGAATTCGACCGTGGCCAGACCGCGCAGGCCCACCCGGGCGCACAGTCGCACCGCCGCCTGGTGCAGCGCCCGGCGCAGGTCATCCGAAAGACCTTGAGCGGGAGCGATTTCGATGAGCTTCTGGTAGCGCCGCTGGATACTGCAGTCGCGGTCGCCGACCGCTCGTGCGTGCGTCTGATGCCCGGCCGGCGCGGCGACGACCTGCACCTCGATGTGGCGCGCGCCGGTGAGCAGCGCCTCGGCGAACAGCGCGGGATCGCCGAAGCCCAGCTGCGCCTCGGCGGCGCAGCGCTGGTAGGCGTCGTCGAGCTGATCGGCGTTGTGCACCTTGCGCATTCCGCGCCCGCCGCCGCCGGCGAGGGCCTTGATCATGATGCCGCCGCCCCGCTCGGCGAAGAACGCCCTGATGTCCTCGATGCTGCTGGGCCCCTCGGTCGCCGGCAGCACCGGCACCCCGGCGGCGATCGCGGCGCCGCGGGCCGACGTCTTGTTGCCCAGCAGTTCGAGCACTCGGGCGTCGGGACCCACGAACGCGTATCCGCCCGTCGCGCATGCGTCGGCGAATGCGGCGTTCTCACTGAGGAATCCGTAACCGGGATGAATCAGATCCGCACCGGAGCCTTTCGCCGCGGCCAGCACCGCGGACTGGTCCAGGTAGGCGCGTGGGCCGGCGCCCGGTAAGCCGATCGCCTCGTCGGCCGCGTGCACATGCGGGCTCTCCGCATCGTCCTCGGCATAGACCGCGATCGTGCGCATACCCAATTCTGTTGCGGTGCGGATGATTCGAAGGGCGATCTCGCCGCGGTTGGCGACCAGCAGGCTCGTGCTCATCGCAGCGGCCCTCCCCACCGGACCTGCTCGCGCAGTCTGGCCTTGAGCAGTTTGCCGCCGGCATTGCGCGGCAGCGCGGCGTCAACCACCGTGACGTATTGGGGGACTTTGAAATCGGCCAGCTGGCCGCGGCAGTGGTCGAGCACCTCCGGCACGTCGATCTCGTCGCCGCCGCCGAACAACACCGCCCCCACCTTCTCCCCCATCACGTCGTCGGGGACCCCGAGCACGCAGGCGTCGGCCACGTGGGGCGCCGCCAGCAGCACGGCCTCCACCTCGACACTGGAGACGTTCTCGCCACCGCGGTTGATGATGTCCTTGAGCCGGTCGACGATGTGCACCCGGCCCGCGTCGTCGACGCGCGCCACGTCGCCGGTGTGCAGCCAACCGTCCGCGAAGGTCGTGGCGGTGGCCTCCGGCCGATTCCAGTAGCCGGTGGTCACATTGGCGCCCCGCGCCACCAACTCCCCCACACTCGGGTCGTCTCCGAACGGGACCACCCCGAGGTCCACCGACGGGACCGCGTAACCGACGGAGTCGGCGTGCTCGACGGCCTCGCTGTCGGGCAGCACGGTCATCAGCGACGCCGTCTCCGTCATGCCGTAGCCGTTGAACACCGTGGCGTACGGGAACGCCTTCTTCACCGACCGCACCAGCGACGGGGCGATCGGCGCACCGCCGTAGCCCACCCACCGCACGTTCGACACGTCATGCGCGGCAAACTCACTGTGCCGCAACAACAACGAGTAGATGGCCGGGACCGTGACCATGACCGACACGCGCTCCGCGGCCATCGTGGCGAGCAACGCGTCCAGGTTCAGCGCGGGCATGATCACCGAGGCTCCCCCGAGCCGGGCGGCGGCCAGCAGCTGGGTGTTGCAACCCGTCACATGAAACAGCGGCACCGAGATGAGCGTGCGCATTGCTTCGCCGAGATCCCGCGGCTGTTGCAGACAGCGGATCGCGTTCTCGGTGTTGGTCAGGAACGCCTCGTGCGTGGTCGGCACACCCTTGGGGTGGCCGGTGGTGCCCGACGTGTAGAACAGGGCGGCCGTGTCGGTGCGGCCGAGTTGCTCGGTGACGTAGGGCCGCCCGTCGGGTAGCGCGGCGTCGGGCGCCAGATCCACCCGCGCACCGGAGTCGGACAGGACGAACTCGACCTCGGGTTGAGCCGACCGCGTATTGACCGCCACCACAACGCCACCGGCCATCACGGTGCCCCAGAACGCCAGCGCCCAGTCGATCCCGGCGGGGCAACGCACCGCGACGCGCTCGCCCGGCTGCAGGCCGCCCGCGCGCAGCCCGCCGGCGACTCGCGCCGCACGATCCCAGAGCTGCCGGTATGTCAGCCGCCCGCCGCCCAGTTCGACCAGGGCCTCGGCGTCCGGGCGGGCGTCGACCTGTTCGGTGAGCATGTCCAGCAGGGTGGCGGGTAACTCGTCGAAGCGCGGAATGCCGTCGCGGCCGCGGGACACGCCGGTCATCGGAAACGGGTTGCGGTCGCGCGGAATTTCGATCACAGCATGCCCGGTCCTTACTAATCCGGTGTCCTATCGTGATAGCGGTGACGATCGAGGATTCCGCCATCATGCCCGAGGCGTTCTTCACTGTAGACGGCGACTCCTATGTTCCGGGCCAGATGACGCAGGGCCCGTGGGGCTCGGCGATGGGTGGCCAGATCGTCGGGGGCCTGTTGGGTTGGGGCATAGAGCAATCCGGTGTCGATCCGGACCTGCAGCCCGCCCGCTTCACGGTTGACTTGTTGCGCCCGGCGCTGATGGAGCCGGTGCAGATCCAGACCTCGGTGCAGCGCGAGGGCCGGCGCATCAAACTGGTCGACGGCAGCCTGGTCCAGAACGGCGCCGTCGTCGCGCGGGCCAGCGCGCTGTTCCTGCGCCGCGGTGATCATCCCGAGGGGCAGGTGTGGTCAGCGCCGGCCCAGATGCCGCCGCTTCCGACGTCCTCGGACGGCTTCGCAGCGGAGATGCCGTTTCTCATCTGGGGGTATGGTGCGACGCTGCAGGGCAGTCCGGGAATCGCCGCGGGCGAATGGGAGCAGACCCACTCCCAGAAGTTCGCCTGGGTGCGACTGTTTCGCCCGATGGTGCACGGGCACCCGCTGACGCCGTTCACCCGCCTCGCCTTCGTCGGTGACATCACCAGTTCGCTCACCCATTGGGGCACCGGTGGATTGCGCTACATCAACGCCGACTACACCGTCACCGCGAGCCGGCTGCCCGACGGCGAATTCCTCGGCCTGGCCGCCCAGAGCCACTACGGCGCGGCCGGGGTGGCCACCGGTGCCGCGACCCTGTTCGACCAGCACGGACCGATCGGCACGACCTCGGCGTTGGCGCTGGCTCAACCGGCCGACGCCTTCAAACCGACCTACACCTAGCCGGGCGTCACTCCATCAGCTGGGCGGCGACCGTCGCCCCGAGTTCCCAGCACGCTTGCAGCTCTTCCTTGCCGGGTTTGCCCGAAACAATCACGGTCGCTGCGGCTTTGGACCATCCCAACCCAGTGGTGATGGTGTCGACGGCACGCTCGGCGCCCTCGGTGCCTTCGTTGCCGTGCAGGTACAGCCCGAACGGCCGCCCCCGGGTCGAGTCGAGCAGTTGGTAGTAGGCGCAGTCGAACGCGTGCTTGAGGGCACCCGAGATGTAGCCCAGGTTTGCGGGGGTGCCCAAGAGGTAGCCGTCGGCGGCCAGCATCTCGGCCGGCGAGACCGTCAGCGCCGGGCGCCGCAGCACCTCGACGCCCTCGATGTCGGGGTCGGTCGCGCCGGAGACCACGGCCTCGAACATCTCGTGGGTGTGCGGCGACGGCGTGTGGTGCACGATCAGCAGCGTCTTGCGCGGTGTTTCGTTCACGCGCGGCCCTGCAGGGTGACAGCCGTCTTCATGGCCTCGCGGGCGCGGCGGCGATCCCCCGCGTAGTCGTAGGCGCGGGCCAGCCGGTACCAGCGCCGCCAGTCGTCGGGGTGGTCCTCGACTTCGGTCCGCACCGTGGCGAACAGTTCGTCGGCCGCGTCGCGCCGGATGCGTCCCGACGGCCTGCGTGGCAGCGCGCTGGTGTCCAGTTCCATTCCGTCGGCCGCGATCAGCCGAGCCAGCCTCTGGTGCGCGAACCCGGCGCGCAGGGTGGCGATCATCGCCCACAGCCCGATCACGGGCAGGATCAGCACAGCCAGCCCGAGGCCGACAGCGGCCGCGCGGCCGGAGCCGATCATCGCGACGGCCACGCGCCCCAGCAGCGCGAAATACACCAACAGCGCGACGCAC
This sequence comes from Mycobacterium sp. NGS58, assembly GCF_059812385.1. Classification (NCBI taxonomy): domain Bacteria; kingdom Bacillati; phylum Actinomycetota; class Actinomycetes; order Mycobacteriales; family Mycobacteriaceae; genus Mycobacterium; species Mycobacterium sp. NGS58. The sequence goes on from NZ_JCALCO010000008.1 coordinate 114,856, forward strand.
ATGAAGGCGACGAGCAATTGGGTGCGCACCACCCGGGCCGTGTCGCTCATTGCAGGTTGAGCAGGGCCTCGAGACCCACCGTCAGGCCTGGGTGTTCCTTGATCCGACGCACGGCGAGCAGCACACCGGGCACGAAAGACGTGCGGTCGATGCTGTCGTGCCGGATGGTGAGCGTCTCCCCCTCGGTACCGAACAGGATCTCCTGATGGGCGACCAGCCCGGCCAGCCGCACCGAGTGCACCGGAATCCCGTCGACGTCGGCGCCACGCGCGCCCGGCAGGCTCGTGCTGGTGGCATCGGGGTTGGGCGGCAAGCCCATTCGCGATTCTGCGATGAGTTTCGCGGTCCGCGTCGCGGTGCCCGACGGAGCGTCGGCCTTATGCGGGTGATGCAGCTCGATCACCTCGGCCGAGTCGAAGAAGGGCGCTGCCTGCTTGGCAAAGTGCATCGAAAGCACCGCCCCGATTGCGAAATTCGGTGCGATCAACACCGACGTGCGCTGGCTGCCGGCAAGCCAGTCCTGCACCTGCCGCAGCCGCTCGGCGGTGAAGCCCGTGGTCCCCACGACGGCGTGAATTCCGTTGTCGATGACGAACTTCAGATTGTCCATCACGACGTCGGGGTGGGTGAAGTCGATGACGACCTCGGTGTTGCCCTCGGTCAGCAGGCCCATCGGATCGCCGGCGTCCACTTCGGCCGACAGGGTCAGATCCTCGGCGGCCTGCACGCCCGCGACCATCGCCGATCCGACCTTGCCCTTGGCTCCCAGCACTCCTACCCGCATGGTGTTCACCCTAGACCGGGTCGATTCTGCGCCACGGCGTGCGTGGAGTCATGACAACTCGAACGTGGGTTTCGCGCGCCGATCAGGTGTGAACGATCAGGCCCGCTTCGGTGTACGGAGCGGGTTGCGCGGGGTCGTTGATCGTGATGTACAGGTCGCCTCCCGTCGGCATGGCGAAGCCGACGAACCCATGCGCGGTCTGCCCGTCGTGAAGGCCACCCGATATCAGCGGGGGCATCTTGTCGAGCCTCCGGTAGTCGACCGCTAACGTTGCCGGCTGGGGCGGATCGTCGGGATGCGTCCATGGCTGATTGCCGCGGCCGTATCCGGCGAACATATGGTTCTGGTCGAACTGGAAGAACGGGTGGGACGTCGCGGTGATAGTCAGTTCCACCACGTTGCATGCGGAGCCAGGCGTCGGACTCGCAAAATGGGAGGTACAACCCGGCGGTAACCACGTTGCACTGTTGACGGTGATGTCCGCGGTCGCGCCGCCGGCCGCCCGCACGTGCACGGGCACGCCCATCTGACCGATCGGGAACGGTGGACTCTCCGACATGGGGTCGGCCGAACCGGTGGGACACGAGCATGCGGCACCCGCCACGGCGACCGCGGCTGCGGCACTTACACATCCTGCGCGCACCACGCGAGTTTACCCGCAGCGCCGCCACGAAAAACGCGGAACCGAGCGGATACCGGCGCCTCGGCTAGGCCGCGGCGCGCGCCCCAACGACTTTCACCATCCCCCGTTCGCCTACTTCCGGAACCGCCCGGCGAATCCGCGCAGCGGTAGGTCGGCGCTGGTGATCAGTCCAGGCGGCGCCGCGACCACCGACTTGATGGAAGCCAGCGCGGGCATGCCGGTGACGGTCATGCCGATCGAGGCGAAGTTGTCCGGGTTGGACAGGTCGACGCCGGGCTTGGGGAAGATCATGTGCTTGTTGTAGATGCAGGGGTCGCCCTGAATCTGAGTGATGTAGCAGCCCTTGATGTTCCAGCTGGGGTCGGTGTGCGGAGTCATCTGCCATTCCAGGTGCGTCTCGACCCGCGGCACGCCGTCGACCATGCCCTGGTACTTGATGTAGTTACCGCCCAGCGAACCCTTGGGCAGCGTGTACCAGCCGAGGTCGACGTCCTTGGTGCATGCGCCCAGCTCGTAGCTGAACTTGACTTCGTCGAGCAGCAGGTCGAAGCAGTCGGCCATCATGTACACGCTGTCGGCGAAGACGCGGGTGTATTTCTCGAGCTTCGAGGGGATTTCGGGATCGTCGACCGGCTGGCCGTAACCCACCTCGATCCAGGTGTCCTTGGAGTGGTGGCAGGACACGTCGACCGATTCGATGGTGGTGACGTTCTCGATGTCGGCGACGTCGGCCGAGCACACGACGCCCAGGATCTGGTTCAGCCCCGGGTTCATCCCGGTTCCGTAGAACGTGGCGCCGCCCTTCTCGGCGGCCTGGGCCAACAGCTGGCTGACCGGCTTGCCCGACGGATGCGGGTGGTTCTTGTCGCGGTGCCAGCCGGTGATCCAGTCGGCGGTGGTGACGATGTTGATGCCCGCCTCAAGCACTTGTAAGTACAGGTCCTCGTCGGGGAACACGCCGTGGAACGTCAGCACGTCCGGCTTGGCGGCGATGATCTCCTCGACCGTCCCGGTAAACGCGACCCCGTTGGGGGCCAGTCCGGCGAACTCTCCGGTGTCCTTGCCGACCTTCTCCGGCGAATAGCAGTGCACGCCAACAAGTTCGATGTCGGGCTGGGTAGCGATCCGCTTGATCATCTCCGAGCCGACGTTTCCGCTTCCGACCTGAAAGACGCGAACCGGTGCTGTACTCATTGCCTTGGGCCTTCCTGCGCTGCGAACGCCTCGGGATAGAACTGCTTGGCCCACTTGCGGATTGCGGTGAAGCCTTCGTACTCGTCGGTGGCCAACGCCGGCGGGTCCGAATAGCGCTGGTGCTGCCAGATCTCGATGTCCTGCTCGAATTGGCGGATGACCTCGCGCCCGAATTCGTCCGCCCTGCCGGCGGCGCGGTCCGGATCCTTGTGCGGCGACCGGCCGATGTAGACCATGAAGCGCACATCGGAGGTGAACTCGTCGACCGGCGTGATCGCCGAGATGGTGCGGTTGTCGATCATGCCCCAGCTCTTGGTTACCGCGATGCCCAGACCGCCGTTGATGGCCTGCACCCCGCTGTTGACGTCCTCGATCTTTTGGCCGTCGTCGCCTTCGAAGGTGATGGTGAAGTCGACGTAGGACACCGGCTCGCCGAAGTCGTGGCGGGTGAACACCGGCACGATCGGGGTGCTGTGCACGTACTTGAAGTGCGCGAAGTCCACCCCGTTCTCGAGCACGTATTGCGGGTGCATTTCCAGGGCTTCGCGATACAGCCGCTGCTGCGGGTAGTAGTCGTCCGCGCTGCTGCCGTCCTCGAACGCGGCGAACACGTCCGGGGCGTCGAAGTAGGGCTCGCGGCGGTCCAGGTCGTGCCAGATGTACACCGACGCGTTACGCTCGACCACCGGATAGGTGCGAATGCGGCGGCCGCGGTTGGGCCGATCCTGGTACGGGATGCAGACGTTGCGGCCTTCCCGGCTCCACTGCCAACCGTGGAACGGGCACTGCAGCACCTCGCCGACGACCTTGCCGCCATAGCCCAGGTGCGCGCCCAGGTGCTCGCAGTAGGCGTTCATCACCGTGAGTTCGCCGGATTCGGCGCGCCAGGCGACCATATCCTGGCCGAAGTACTTCATCTTGTGCACGTCGCCGACGCCGATCTCGTCGGACCAGGCGACCTGGAACCAGCCGGTCGGTGTCATCGACAACGGCGGCTTAGCCATCGAGCCCTGCCATGTGAACTGCCCTCCCTCGGCTACGAATATAGGCCGCGGCGCCACAAAATCAAAGTACCCTCTATGAAACTGTGTATCCGGTCCGGCGCCGATGGATAAGATCGGCGAATGACCCGTCAGAGCAGCGCGGCCGGCGTGGACGGTCGGCGCCCGAACCGGCGGGGCCATGCGACCCGCGAAAGCATGCTCGAGGCGGCATTGCGATCGCTGGCTTCCGGTGAGCCGGGCTCGGTGTCGGCCAACCGCATCGCCAAAGACATCGGCGCCACCTGGGGCGCGGTGCAATACCAATTCGGCGACACCGACGGGTTCTGGGCCGCCGTGCTGCACCGCACCGCCGAACGGCGCGCGGAGACGTTCTCGACGCTGTCGACGCCCGTCTCGCCGGACGCCCCGCTGCGCGAGCGTGTGGGGGCCATCGTAGATACGCTCTACCGCGGCCTGGCGTCCGCGGATTCACGTGCGATAGAAAACCTGCGGGCCGCGTTGCCGCGGGACCCGGACGAGCTCGAGCGGCTTTATCCGCGCACCGCCGCGGAGCTGTTTTCCTGGGGCAAAAGCTGGCTGGAGACCTGCCAGCACGCCTTCGCCGGTCTCGCCGTCGACCCGGATCGGGTCCGCGAGGTCGCCGCCCTGATCCCCGGCGCGATGCGCGGGCTGGTCTCAGAGCGTCAGCTGGGTTCCTATGCCGACCTCGACATGGCACGCCGGGGCCTGACCAACGCTCTGGCCGCCTACCTCGAGCAGTCCCGGCCGTGATGGCCGACATCACGATCCGCGAGGCCACGTCAATCGACTTCGCCGATGTGGCCGCGATGCACTATTCGGTGTGGCGGCAATCCTGGTGCGGGATAGTGCCGGACGCGGTGCTCGACGGGCTCACCTCGCCGAAGACCTGGGCCGTGCTGCTCTATCCGCGAGACCTCAGCCGCGCGGGTTGGCGGATGTGGATCGCCGAGGCCGGCGGGCGGCTCCTCGGCATGACGCTCTTCGGCCCGGACCCGGACGACCCCGAGCGAGTCGAACTCGAAGCGCTCTACATCACGCAGGCAAGCCAACGCCACGGCGTCGGCGGCCTACTGCTCGCGAAGGTCCTGGACTCGGACGCGCGCGGTGACGTCGTGCTGTGGTGCGCGGAAGCCAACGGCGTCGCGCGACGATTCTACGAGAAGAACGACTTTCACCTCGACGGGCGCGCCATGGATTGGGAGCCGCGGCCCGGCGTGAAGGTACCCCACCTGGGCTACCGCCTCAGGCGTCGATGACGATCCGCTCGCCGTCGGCCCGCGAGACACACACCAGCATGCCGTCGTCCCCCGGCGCGGCGCGGCCGCGGTGATCCACTTGTCCGGCAAGCACTTTGACCCGGCACGTTCCGCAGAATCCTTGCCGGCAGGAGTACGGGGTGGTCGGGTCCCTGTCGAGCATGACCTCGAGCGCGGTCCGATTCGCCGGTACCGCGAGCACCTGCCGTGATCGCGCGAGCTCCAACTCGAACGGCACCCCGTCGACGACGGGGGCCGGGCTGAACCGCTCGTAATGCAAAGGCGCGCCGGCGTGCTCGTTGCGGGCGATGCGGACGGCCTCCAGCATGGCGCTCGGCCCGCAGACGTAAACCGCGGTGGCCGGTCCCGCTCCGTCGAGTAGCTCGGCCACGGTGGCGAAGCGGCCGTGCTCGTCGTCGGCCCACACCGTCACCCGGCCCGGCCCCAGTGACACGACCTCGTCGAGCAGCGGCATGTACTCGCGGCTGCGACCCGTATAGATTGCGCGCCAATCGATACCGCGCTGCGCGGCCACCTGGATCATCGGCAGGATGGGCGTCACCCCGATGCCGCCGATGATGAACAACACCTCCCGCTCGGCGGTGCCGAGGTAGAACGCGTTGCGCGGACCTTCGAACTGAAGCGGGTCGCCGACGTCGAAGCTCTCGTGCATCTCGATGGATCCGCCTCCGCCGTCGGCGATCCGGCGCACGGCGATGCGGTAGTCGGTGCGCCGTCCGGGCGCACCGCACAACGAGTACTGCCGGCGCCGGCCCGAGGGCAACAACGCGTCGATGTGGCCGCCCGGCGTCCACGACGGAAGCAAACCGCCGTCGGGATCGGCCAGGGTCAACGCGACGACGTCCGGCGCGACGATCTCGCGTTTGGTCACCACCGCGGTCAGCCTCCGCTGCACCGGCTTCACCCGCCCGGGCGACCACCGCGACACCGTGGCGAATCCCTCGAACACCGCCCGCACGCCCCACAGCAACGACCCGAAGCGGTCGTGGTCGCGCCGGCCGTACAGATCGGCCGGTCTGCTGGACCAAATGCTCTCCGGCACCCGCAACCGCCCCCTACTTCTGCCGAATGTCCAAGCGCGCGAACAGCCGAATCGCTCCGGGACTGATGCGCCGCATCGCGTAGCCGATGCGCGACTCCGCGGCGATCGGCAACACGGCCGGAGCGGTCTTGACGGACTTGACAATGGCCTTGGCGGTCGCTTCGGGGGTGAAGTTGCGGCGCCGGTACGCGGCGTCGGCTTTGCCCCGCGCCCGCTCCTGCTGCTCCGCGCTCATTCCCGCGTAGATCGTGTTCTTGGCGATGTTGGTGTTGACGAATCCCGGGCACACCGCCGTCACGCTGATCCCCTCGTCGGCGAAGTCGGCCCGCAACGACTCGCTCAGCGCCAGCACCGCGGCCTTGGTGGTGCTGTAGGCGACCATCGACTTCGACGGCAGGTAGGCCGACGCCGACGCCACGTTGATGATCGTGCCGCCCTCGCCACGCTCGACCATCTGCGCCCCGAACGCCCTGCTGCCCGAGATGACGCCGCCGACATTGACACCCATGATGGCTTCCCAGTTCGCCGAGCTCGTCTCCAGGAAGCGGCCCGCCATCCCGATGCCGGCGTTGTTCACCAGGATGTCGACCACCCCGTGTTCGTTGCGCACTTGCGCCGCAAAGTCATTCATGGCGGCCTCGTCGCTGACGTCGACCTGGTAGACGGCCGCCTCGGCGCACGCGGCGCGCACGGCGTCGGCGGTTTCCTTGGCGGCGGCCAGGTCACGATCGGCGAGCACGACCTTGCGGGCGCCGTGCCGGGCCAGCTCCACCGCGGTGGCCCGGCCGATCCCTGCGCCGGCGCCCGTGACCAGAGCCAGTTTGCCGCACACCTCGCGCCGTTCGCCGCGCACCTCGGCCGCCCCAGCGCCGGGTGCGCCGTCGACGTTGCGGTCGACCCACTCGGCGGTCAGCCGGGCGATGACGTCCGGGCGCGACGTCACCACCCAGTGCCCGCCTTCGATCTCGATCACCCTGCCGCCGCTCGGAATCGCTCCGGTGAATCGTTGCAGCGCGGGCGTGACGAACAGGTCGCGGCGCGGCACCAAAGTCTGGACGGCGACCTTGGTCTCGGGAAGCCGGCGTCCCGGGGCCAGCATCGGCGCCGGCATGTTCTGCCGGTACAGGTTGAGCCCGTAGACATAGTCGGTGACCGAGCGCAGGGTGTCGTGGTGCTGGCTGCGCGTGCTCGACCGGCCGATGCGCTCAAGTGCCTCAATCACTTTCACGCCGGCCCTTGAGCGAAACGACAGTTCCGGCACGGCCGGGCACAGGAAGAAGCCGATGTAGCCCGACGCGATCACTTGTCGGATGACCTGGGCCACGGCGCGCGGCGTGCGCGCCGAGCGCAGGAATGCGCCGGCATAGTTCAGGTGCGGGCCCGAGATCGAGGTGAACGAAGCGACTTTGCCCATCACCGAGTCGTCGGTGACCGCGGCCCATGCCTGGATCGACCCCCAGTCGTGGGCCAGCAGGTGCACCCGGCCCACACCAAGGCTGTCGATCACCGCACCGATGTCGGAGACCAGCTGCGCGAAGAGGTATCCGGATCTTTTTGCGGGACGGGTGGATTCACCGGCCCCGCGCACGTCGTAGGCCACCACGTTGTAGGGCTTGCCGGCCAGCTCGTGGGCCACGCCGTCCCAGACATGGTGGTTGTCCGGGAATCCGTGAATTGCCAATATGGTCGGCCGCGCCGGGTCGATGTCGGCATACCGGTGCACGGCCAGCGTGACGCCGTCGCTGGCGGTGATAGTCGATGTGATACTCATCAGTGCGAGGCGCGCGCGGCCGGTGAGATGGCCAGGTATTCGACGGCTTGTTCCAGTCCGCCGAGCTGCGAGGGGTGGAAGCTTGGCCGGTAGTAGTTGCCGACCGCCCGGATGAAGCGCATCGGGCCGGGCACCAAACCGCGGCGCGCCGCGGAGAAGTAGTCCCGCCAGCGCGGCTTGGAGTGGCGCGGCAGCTGGGGATCCAGCGAGTACATGAACCGCACGCCGCGGATCCACAGGAGCAGCATCGCGGGCGTCACCACGAGCTGGGCACGCACCTGGCGCCAGTAACCGGCCTGCAGATGCTTCATGGTGTCGAAGGCCACCGCCTTGTGCTCGACCTCCTCGGCGCCGTGCCAGCGCAGCATGTCCAGCATCACCGGATCGGTGCCGATCTTGTCGTGGGCCGGCGAGTCGAGGATCCACTCCCCGAGGATGGCGGTGTAGTGCTCGATGGCGGAGACGATCGAAACCTGCTCGAGGAGCCAGCTCTGCCGGCGGCGCTGGCTCCAATCGGGCCGGGGCCCCAGCAGCCTGTCGAAGAGCCACTTGATCTGGCCGGTGTAGGGGGTCAGGTCGATGTCGCGCGCGGCGAAGTGCGCCAGCACGTTCGCGTGCGCCTGGGAATGCACGGCCTCCTGGCCGATGAAGCCCTGCACGTCGAGCCGCAGCTGGTCGTCCTTGATCAGGGGCAGCGTCTGCTTGAACACCTCGACGAAGAACTCTTCGCCGGCGGGCAGCAGCAGGTGCAGCACGTTGAGGACGTGGGTCGCAAACGGTTCACCGGGGACGTAGTGGAACGGCAGCTGCGCCCAGTCGAAGTCCACGTCGCGGGCCTCGAGCACCAGCCGCTCGTGGTCCAGCGAGGCGTCGTGTGGACCCGCCGCTTGGTTGTCGACGGTCAGCATCATGCCCCCTACCTCGGCGTTTAGCCCTCGCTCACGGTCTTGCGGTGGACGGGGCGCGTCCCAAGTATAGGTACGCGACGCAGATATGCGAAACCGCCGGTACTGGGTTCTTGCGTGACGGTTCTCAGCCCGCCGCCACGTGCCGGCGCAACTCGTACTGGCCGGGGTCGGGATTGGCCAGCATGCGGCGGTGTTCGGCGGGGGTGAGGGGCCACACCTCGGGCACGCCGTCCTTGTTGAGGTACCAGCTGTTACAGCCGGTGGTCCACACGGTGTTCGGCATCGCGGCGCGCAGCTTCGCGTTGAAGCGCTCGGTCGCCGCGGCCGTCGGCTCCACCGTGTCGAATTCGCGGCGGCGCCAGCGCTCGATCCAGCCCAGGATGTGGTCGGCCTGCGATTCGGCCACGGTCGTCAGCGCCAGGTTTCCCACCGGGCTGTGCGGCCCGAGCATCATGAAGAAGTTGGGAAAGCCGGACAGCGCCACGGTTTGGTAGGCCCGGGGCCCGTCGCGCCAGACGTCATTGGCGCGGATGCCGTCGCGGCCGATCAGCTCCATCGGCCGGAAAAACGCGTGGGTGTCGAATCCGGTGGCCAGCACGATGATGTCCGCGTCGTGCAGGACGCCGTCGGCGGTGACGATGCCGCGCCGTTCCACATGGTCGATGCCGCCCGTCACCAGTTCGACGTCGTCGCGCTGCATGGCCCGGTAGAAGCCATTCGACATCACCAGGCGCTTGCAGGCGGGCGTGTAGTCGGGCGTCAGCGACCGCCGCAACTCGGGATCGCGGATTTCCCAGAGGCTGGCGCGGCACAGCGCCGCCATGATCTTTCGGCGCAGGCCCGGCTTGGTCAGTCCCACCGCGAAGTAGTCGTACCCCAGGCTGTAGATGCGATACGCCAGCTTGTCCAGCCACGGCATCTTGCGCCGGGTGATTCCGGTGAAGCCGCTGTAGCGCGGATTCGCCAGGCGCAGCACCCATTGCGCGGTGCGCTGGAACAGCGCGACGTGGCCGGCCACCCCGGCCAGCCCGCACACCAGCTGGACGCCCGTCGACCCGTTGCCGACGATCGCGACGCGGCGACCCCGCACGTCCACGCCGTGGTCCCAGCGCGCGGAGTGGAACACGTTGCCGCCGAAGTCATCCAGGCCCGGGATCGACGGCATTCGTGGGTGATGCAGCACGCCGGTGGCCGAGATCAAAAAGTCGACCCTTGTTTCCTCTCCGGCGTCGGTGCGCAGTACCCAGCGGCCGTCGTCGAAACGCGCGTGGACGATCTCGGTGCCGAACCGGATGCGATCCCGCAGCGCGTAGCGGTCGGCGATGTCCCGGAAGTAGGCCTGGATTTCGCCGCCGGGCGAGAACAGGTGTGACCAGTCGGGTTTCCTGGCGAAGCTGTATTGGTAGATACGCGACGGGATGTCGCAGACCAGGCCCGGGTAGGTGTTGTCCCGCCAGGTGCCGCCCACCTCGTCGGCCTTCTCGTAGATGGTCACATCGGTAATCCCGCTGCGCAGCAAGGCAATTGCGACACACAACCCCGACATGCCGGCTCCGACGACGGCTACGGCGGGATCGCGTCGCGTCATCGGTACTCCCGCGGGTTTGTTCGCTACTCGGTCTCGGCGCGCTGCTTGAGGCGCTGCAGCGTGAGCCGGATGTGCTCGGTGTTGGCGGCCGCCCGATCGGTGACGCCGGTGGCCCTGCCGGCGACCTTGCGGAACCACCCGGGCCTGCGGTCCCAGGTGCTTTCGGTCACCTCACACCCGCCGTCGGCCGCGACGATGTCGTATTGCCAGCGGGCGATCGGAAAGACGGTGTGCCTCACGTCGAACGCGAAGCGGCGGCCCGGTTCCGCCTCGGTCACCGTGCACTTGGTGCTCCAGCTGCGACTGCCGTTCTTGTTGTGGCCGGTGAACACCGCACCGGGGCTCACCGCGTCGCCTTTGCGCCACTCCATCGCGACCGCCTCCTCGGCCAGTTCGGCCAGCGTGGGCAGGTCGGTGATGAGCCGGTACACCACGTCGGGCCTGGCGTCGATCTGCACGGTGGCCTGCACGCACGGGTCGGTCATTCGCCGATCATAGCCAGCGAACCGCCAGCCTTTGCGGCTCCCGCGAAGTTTCTTCACACTTGAACATGAACCGGCAACCTAGGGGCGATCATGCGAGTCGGCGTACCCACCGAGACCAAGGCCAATGAGTTTCGGGTCGCCATCACTCCCGCCGGTGTCGCGGAGCTGACCCGCCGCGGCCATGAGGTGTTTGTGCAGGCCGGCGCCGGAGAGGGGTCGGCGATCACCGATTCGGAGTTCAAGGCGGCGGGCGCCCAGCTGACCGAGACGGCCGACCAGGTCTGGGCCGACGCGGACCTGCTGCTCAAGGTCAAAGAACCGGTGCCTGCCGAATATGACCTGTTGCGGCGCAACCAGATCCTGTTCACCTTTCTGCACCTGGCGGCGTCGCGGGCGTGCACCGAGGCGCTGTTGGCATCCGGAACGACGTCGATCGCCTACGAGACGGTCCAGACCGGCGACGGCACACTGCCGCTGCTGGCCCCGATGAGCGAGGTCGCCGGCCGGCTGTCCGCTCAGGTGGGCGCCTATCACCTGATGCGCACCCACGGCGGACGCGGCGTCCTGATGGGGGGTGTGCCCGGGGTCAAGCCCGCCGACGTCGTGGTGGTGGGCGCGGGGACGGCCGGTTACAACGCGGCCCGGGTCGCCGGCGGCATGGGGGCGTCGGTCACGGTGCTCGATGTCAACATCAACAAGCTTCGGCTGCTCGACGCGGAGTTCGGCGGCCAGGTCCGCACCCGGTACTCGTCGGCCTACGACCTGGAGGGCACCGTCAAGCGCGCCGACCTGCTCATCGGCGCGGTGTTGCTGCCCGGCGCGAAGGCGCCTAATCTGATCTCGAATCCTCTTGTCTCACAGATGAAATCGGGCGCAGTGCTGGTGGACATCTCCATCGACCAGGGTGGTTGCTTCGAGGACTCCCGGCCCACCACACATGACGAGCCCACCTTCGCGGTACACGACACTGTGTTCTACTGCGTGGCGAACATGCCCAGCGCGGTGCCCAAGACGTCGACGGTGGCGCTGACCAACGCGACGATGCCGTACGTGCTCGCACTCGCCGATCGCGGCTGGCGGGCGGCGTGCCGCTCGGATCATGCTCTGGCTAAAGGCCTTTCGACGCACGACGGCGGGCTGCTGTCCGAGCAGGTAGCCACCGACCTAGGCCTCCCGTTCACCGACCCGGCGGCCGTTCTGGGCTGAGCGGCGCGGGCTAAGCGGTGGCCGCGAGACTGGCGATGATGTCGGCCGCGGCGCCCGCGCACGCGTGCTTGAACGACGTCCCTGCCCACAGGGGCATGCCGTTGGGATCCTCCATGGCGGCTGCCGCTTCCCGGATCGGCGACGTCATCTGGTTGACCTCGGGGTAGCCCAGCGGCGCGACGTGATCGAGCGTTCGGGTGAAGTCGTTTTCCAGACCCCGCGCGTAACGGCCCGAGAACGCGCGCGTGACAACGGTCGTGGCGAACAGCGGATTCTTCATCGCGACGCGGTGTGCGGAGTTGGTGCCCGCCTCGTCCGCGAGCAGCAGCGCGGTGCCGACCTGGGCCGCCACCGCTCCCCTGCGCAGCGCGGCCCCCACGTCGTCGGCGGTGCCCAGTCCGCCCGCCGCGATGATGGGCACATCGTGCGCGTTGCGGATGCGGTCGATGAGCTGATGCAGGGACTCGTTGGCGGGTTCCATGTCCGGCGCGAAGGTGCCGCGGTGCCCGCCGGCGGCGGGGCCCTGGACCACCAGGCTGTCCGCGCCGGCCGCGACCGCTATTCCCGCCTCGTAGGCCGACGTCACGGTGACCATCACCAGCAGGCCCAGCGCGCCCAGCCGCCTGATCACGTCGGGCGGCGGCACGCCGAAGGTGAAGGACACCAGTTCGGGCCGAAGGTCGGCCACGACCTCGAGCTTCTGCTCCCACTCGTCGTCGTCACCGTGCTGCGGATGACCGACCTCCACCTGGTAATGCTCGGCGATTTCTTCGAGTTCGGCCGCGTAATAGTGCAAGGCCACCCAGTCGGCGACGCTGGGCTGAGGCACAAACAGGTTCACCCCGAGCGGGCCGGTGGTGGCCTCGCGCGCCGCGGCGATGTCGTCGGCGAGCTGCCCGGCGCTGCGGTGCCCGCCGGCAACGAATCCGAGGCCACCCGCGTTGGACACCGCGGCCGCCAGCGCGGGAGTCCCGGGCCCGCCGGCCATGGGTGCGCCCACGATGGGCACCGCGATGTCCCAGAAGCCCAGTACCATTCGGCTAGCCCGTCGACGGCGAGCGCCGGCACGGCGCGACTGTGGGGGCAGACATTTGAGCTACCCTACCATCGCCCGAAGTTGTTGGGGCAGTGACCGTTTGGCGGCATAGGGGCCCAGTACCGCGGCCCCGAAGCGCTGCCCGAGTAGCTTGTGCGCCACCGCGTTGACCTCCTCGACGGTCACCCGATCGATTTGATGCAGGGTGTGCTCGATGCTGCGGTGTTTGCCGTAGTTGAGCTCGTTGCGGCCCAGCCGGCTCATCCGCGAGCTCGAATCTTCCAGGCCGAGCACCAGACCACCGCGCAACGATCCCTTGGCGATGCGGCATTCCGACTCGCTGATGCCGTCGCGCGCCACCGATTCGAGCACGTCGCGGGTCACCGCCATCACCTCGGCGAAGCGTTCGGGTTGGCAGGCGGCATAGACCGACAGCGCGCCGCTGTCGGCGAAGACGTCCACCGTCGAGTACACCGAGTAGGCCAGCCCGCGCAGCTCTCGAACCTGCTGGAACAACCGCGAGCTCAGGCCGCCGCCCAGGGCGGTGTTGAGCACCGACAGCGCCCAGCGATGCTCCCAGCCGCGCCCGGGTGTGCGGACGCCCAACGACACGTGCGCCTGCTCGGCGTCGCGGTTGCCCAGCACCAGACGGGGGCGGCCGGTGACCCGCCCGGCACCCTTGCGCGGCGCCTTGGGTTCGCGGCCGCGCACCAGGTGCGGCCCGAAGTGCCTGCGCACCAACGCGACCACCTCGTCGTGGTCGACATTGCCGGCCACCGCCACCACCATCCGCTCCGGCGTGTAGCGGCGGACATGGAACGAGTGCAGCTGGCCTCGCGTCATCGACGCCACCGACTGCGCGGTGCCGATGACGGGACGGCCCACCGGATGGTCACCGAAGAGCGCGCTCAGGAACATGTCACCGAGCGCATCCTCGGGGTCGTCGTCGCGCATCGCGATCTCTTCGAGGACCACGTCGCGTTCCAGCTCGACGTCGCTGGCCGCACAGCACCCGTTGAGCACCACGTCGGCGACCAGGTCGACGGCCAGGGCCAGGTCGCTGTCGAGCACGTGCGCGTAGTAGCAGGTGTGTTCCTTGGCGGTGAACGCGTTCAGCTCTCCGCCGACGGCATCCATCGCCTGCGCGATGTCCACCGCGGTGCGCCCGGGAGTCGCTTTGAACAGCAGATGCTCGAGGAAGTGCGCGGCCCCGGCCACGGTGGCACCCTCGTCGCGCGAGCCGACACCGACCCAGACCCCGACCGATGCGGAACGCACCGACGGCAGGTGTTCGGTGACCACCCGCAGGCCGCCCGGCAGCGTCGTGCGCCGCAGCGCGGCCTGGGGTGCCGATTCCGCCTCAGCGGCCTTGCCCCGGCGCAGGGCGCCGGCCCGACCGGGACGAGTCCCGGTCGACGAGTCAGCTGCTCGCCGTTGCGGCATCGGCAGGGGCGGCCGCCGGAGCGTCGGCGGGAGCCGCGTTGTCTTCCTCCACCAGAACCAGCGAGATCTTGCCGCGCTTGTCGATGTCGGCGATCTCGACGCGCAGCTTGTCGCCGACGTTCACCACGTCCTCGACCTTGGCGATCCGCTTGCCCTTACCGAGCTTGGAGATGTGCACCAGGCCGTCACGCCCGGGGAGCAGCGACACGAACGCACCGAAATCCGTTGTCTTGACCACGGTTCCGAGGAACCGTTCGCCGACCGTCGGCAGCTGCGGGTTCGCGATGGCATTGATGCGGTCGATCGCGGCCTGCGCCGAGGGCCCGTCGGTCGCGCCGACGAACACGGTGCCGTCGTCCTCGATGGAAATCTGCGCGCCGGTCTCCTCGGTGATGCCGTTGATCACCTTGCCCTTGGGCCCGATGACCTCACCGATCTTGTCGACCGGAACCTTGATGGTGGTGACCCGCGGTGCGTACGGGCTCATCTCGTCGGGCGCGTCGATCGCCTCGGCCATGACCTCCAGGATGGTGAGCCGCGCATCCTTGGCCTGCCCCAGCGCGCCCGCCAGCACCTGCGACGGAATGCCGTCGAGCTTGGTGTCCAGCTGCAGCGCGGTGACGAAGTCCTTGGTGCCGGCGCACTTGAAGTCCATGTCGCCGAAGGCATCCTCGGCGCCCAGGATGTCGGTCAGGGTGACGAAGCGGCGCTCGGTCTTGCCATCGACCTCGACGTCATCGGAGACCAGGCCCATCGCGATGCCTGCCACCGGAGCCTTCAGGGGCACACCGGCATTCAGCAGCGACAGGGTGGACGCACACACCGAGCCCATCGACGTCGAGCCGTTGGAGCCCAGCGCCTCGGACACCTGGCGGATCGCGTACGGGAACTCCTCGACGCCGGGCAGCACCGGAAGCAACGCACGCTCGGCGAGCGCCCCGTGCCCGATCTCGCGCCGCTTGGGCGAGCCCACGCGGCCGGTCTCGCCGGTGGAGTACGGCGGGAAGTTGTAGTGATGCATGTAGCGCTTCGTGGTTTCCGGTCCCAGCGAGTCGATCTGCTGGGCCATCTTGACCATGTCGAGCGTGGTCACGCCCAGGATCTGGGTCTCACCGCGCTGGAACAGCGCGCTGCCGTGCGCCCGCGGCACCACGGCGACCTCGGCCGACAACGCGCGGATGTCGGTGATGCCGCGGCCGTCGATGCGGAAGTGATCGGTCAGGATGCGCTGGCGCACCAGCTTCTTGGTCAGTGACCGGTAGGCGGCGCTGACCTCCTTCTCGCGGCCCTCGTAGGTGTCGGCGAGCCGCGCGGCCACCTCGGCCTTGAGCTCGTCGGTGCGCGCGTCGCGCTCGGCCTTGCCGCCGATGGTCAGCGCCTTGGCCAGCTCGTCGGTGGCCACCGAGGCCACCGAGTAGTAGACGTCTTCCTGGTAGTCCGGGAACGTCGGGTACTCGCCGACGGGCTTGGCGGCGGCGCCGGCCAGCTCCTCCTGCGCGGTGCACAGCACCGCGATGAACGGCTTGGCCGCCTCGAGTCCCTCGGCCACAACGGTTTCCGTCGGCGCCTGGGCGCCGCCCTCGACGAGCTCGATGACCTTGTCGGTGGCCTCGGCCTCGACCATCATGATCGCGACGTCGGGACCATCCGAGCCCTCGACCTTGCGGCCGGCCACCACCATGTCGAACACGGCCCGTTCCAGCTGCTCGACGGTCGGGAACGCCACCCAGGTACCGTCGATGAGCGCGACCCGCACGCCCCCGATCGGACCTGAGAACGGCAGGCCGCTCAGCTGGGTGGAGGCCGACGCGGCATTGATCGCCAGCACGTCGTACAGGTCGTTGGGGTCCAGGCTCATGACCGTGACCACGACCTGAATCTCGTTGCGCAGCCCGGAGACGAACGACGGGCGCAGCGGCCGGTCGATGAGCCGGCAGGTCAGGATCGCGTCGGTGGAGGGACGACCCTCGCGACGGAAGAACGAACCGGGGATGCGACCGGCGGCATACATTCGCTCCTCGACATCGACGGTCAGCGGGAAGAAGTCGAAGTGCTCCTTGGGGCTCTTGCTGGCGGTGGTCGCCGACAACAGCATGTTCTCCTCATCGAGGTACGCGACCACGGCGCCAGCTGCCTGCTGGGCCAACCGGCCGGTCTCGAAACGGATGGTCCGGGTGCCGAAGCTCCCGTTGTCGATGGTGGCGGTCGCCTCGAACACGCCCTCTTCAATTTCAGCGACAGACATAGACGTCCGTACGGCCTCTCTTATTCGGCTTTTTCGCGTGGCCACGCGCGAACCGCAGGCCTGACGGCCACGGGTCACCCGCGGGAGGCGCTGAGTCTGAATACGGCTACGGCCATCGATCGAAGCGGCCGACCTGCCCCAGATCCGGAGAGCCCGGCAGCCACTACCGAAGACCGCCCGATGCAGACTGGGCTGCTCCCTCGGGGGTGCGTAGTGACACGCTGGAACGGCACACGCGGATCTGCGTGACCGCACCGTTTGCTCGGGCCGAACCGGCCCAGAACGTCCTCACTCTACACGGGCGAACTCTGCCCGCGATATTGCTCGGAATTCGCGGGTGCTGACCCGGCTTGCGTCAGCGACGCAGGCCCAGCCGCTCGACCAGCGAGCGGTACCGCTCGACGTCGATTTGTGCGACGTACTTGAGCAACCGGCGCCGGCGTCCGACCAGCAGCAGCAGGCCGCGGCGCGAGTGGTGGTCATGCTTGTGCACCTTCAGGTGCTCGGTCAGGTCGGCGATCCGCTTGGTCAGCAGTGCGACCTGCGCCTCGGGCGAACCGGTGTCGGTGCCATGCAGGCCGTAGTTGCCCAGGATTTCTTTCTTCTGCTCGGCTGTCAGCGCCACGAACTATCTCCATCAATCGGTCCGCGAAGGTGAATGTTGAAGGCGCGGCCACCGCGAACCGCAGCACGCGCCGATGTCGTCCGGCAGTTTAGCAGCGGCGCAGCCACCGGTCACAAACGGCGCCGCCGATCAGCCCGCGGACAGCAACGCCCGAGCCCGGTCGGTGTCCTTGCCCATCGCGACCACGAGTTCCTCGGCGGAGCCGAACTTTTCCTGACCGCGGATGCGGGCGACGAAATCCAGAGCGACGTGCTGGCCATAGAGGTCGGCGGTGGTGTCCAGGACGAACGCCTCGACCGTGCGGGTGCGCCCGGAGAAGGTCGGGTTCGTGCCGACGGACACCGCCGCCTGGTAGCGCTCGCCGGGGACGACGGTGCCGGTGGCCGGTCCGTGGCCGAGCACGGTGAACCACGCGGCGTACACGCCGTCGGCCGGGATGGCCGAGTACATCGGCGGCGCCACATTGGCGGTCGGGTACCCCAACTCGATGCCGCGTCCGTGGCCGCGGACCACGACGCCTTCGACGCGGTGCGGGCGGCCCAGCGCCTCGGTGGCGGCCACCATGTCGCCGGCGTCCACGCAGGACCGGATGTAGGTGGACGAGAACGTCACGGTCTCGTTGCTGTGATGCTCGGACAGCAGTGACATCGACTCCACGGCGAACCCGAAGCGGTCGCCCGCGCGCCGCAGGGTCTCGACATTGCCGGCCGCCTTCTTGCCGAAGGTGAAGTTCTCCCCCACCACAACCTCCACGACGTGCAGGTTCTCCACCAGCAGCTCGTGCACATAACGCTCCGGCGTGAGCTTCATGAAATCGGTCGTGAACGGCATCACCAAAAAGACGTCGATGCCCAGCTCTTCGACCAGTTCGGCGCGCCGCGTCAGCGTCGTCAGTTGCGCGGGATGGCTGCCGGGATAGACCACTTCCATCGGATGGGGGTCGAACGTCATCAACACGGTCGGCACATTGCGGGCCCGCGCCGCCTTCACCGCGTGTGCTATCAGCTCGGCGTGGCCGCGATGCACGCCGTCGAACACACCGATGGTGAGGACACACCGGCCCCAGTCCGTGGGTATCTCGTCTTGGCCGCGCCACCGCTGCACGCCCGCAAGCCTACGGCGCCGAATGGTCCGCCGGGAGATCGGAGAGGTGCTGAGCCCCGCCATGGTGTCGGGGAACACGCCGGATCAGGCGTGGGTTGCCTAAACTCTCTGGTTGTGAGGGCTGACGAAGAGCGTGGCGGGATCACCGCCGTCGGCCAGGACTACCTCAAGGTCATCTGGAATGCCCAGGAGTGGTCCCCCAAAGACGCACCGCAGAAGGTCAGCACCAAGATG
The DNA here is from genome assembly GCF_059812385.1 of Mycobacterium sp. NGS58. Lineage (NCBI taxonomy): Bacteria > Bacillati > Actinomycetota > Actinomycetes > Mycobacteriales > Mycobacteriaceae > Mycobacterium > Mycobacterium sp. NGS58. The sequence continues at coordinate 133,466 of NZ_JCALCO010000008.1, forward strand.
CTGGCCGAGAAGATCGGGGTGTCGGCCAGCACGGCCTCGGAGTCCATCCGCAAGCTCGCCGAACAAGGCCTCGTCGACCACGAGAAGTACGGCGCGGTGACGTTGACCGAAGCGGGGCGACGGGCGGCGCTGGAGATGGTGCGCCGGCATCGGCTGTTGGAGACCTTCCTGGTCAACGAGCTCGGCTACGCCTGGGACGAGGTGCACGACGAGGCCGAGGTGCTCGAGCACGCGGTGTCCGATCGCCTGGTGGCCCGCATCGACGCGAAGCTGGGGTTCCCGCAGCGCGACCCGCACGGTGACCCGATCCCGGCCTCCGACGGGCAGGTGCCCACGCCGCCGGCCCGCCAGCTGTGGGCGTGCGACGACGGTGACACCGGCACGGTGGCGCGCATCTCCGACGCCGATCCCGAGATGTTGCGCTACTTCACCGATGTCGGCATCAATCTCGACTCCCGGCTGCGGGTGCTGACCCGGCGCGAATTCGCCGGCATGATCTCGGTCGCGATCGATTCCGGCGGCGGCGCCGAGACGACGGTCGACCTGGGCAGCCCCGCCGCCCGTGCCATCTGGGTGACGGCCTGACGCTTCCGCATAGCGCATAGCGCCCCGTGCCCCGTGCCCCGTGCCCCGTGCCCCGTGCCCCGTGCCCCGTGCCGAGCGTGCATTCATTGCGAGATTTCAGCAAAATTTTCGCGCCCAGTGCACGTTCGACGCCGCGGTTGGTCCAACGAACTCAGTCGGCCAGCAGACCCTTGGCGATGTGAGTGACCTGAACCTCGTTGCTGCCCGCGTAGATCATCAGCGATTTGGCGTCGCGGGCCAGCTGCTCCACTCGGTACTCGGCCATGTATCCGTTGCCGCCGAACAGCTGTACGGCCTCCATCGCCACCTCGGTGGCCGCGTCCGACGAGTACAGCTTGATCGCCGAGGCCTCGGCCAGTGTCAGCGGCTTGCCGGCCTGTTGGCGCTCGATGGTGTGAAAGACCATGTTCTGCACGTTCATCCGGGCGATCTCCATCTTGGCCAGCTTCAGCTGGATCAGTTGGAATTGCCCGATGTTGCGGCCCCACAACGTCCGGCTCTTGGCGTAATCCACGCACAGCCGGTGGCACTCGTCGATGATGCCGAGGGCCATCATCGCGATTCCGATCCGCTCGGCGGCGAAGTTGGCGCGGGCGCTGTCGCGCCCGTCGCCGTCGGCGGGCTGTTCGCTCTCGCCGAGCAGCCGGTCCGGGCTCAGCCGCACGTTGTCGAAGAAGAGCTCGCCGGTCGGCGAGGACATCATGCCCATCTTCTTGAACGGCTTGCCCTGTGTCAGTCCCGGCATGCCGGCATCGAGCACGAAGACGAGTACCGGCCGGTTGCGCTTGTCCTGCTTGTCCGGGCTCGCGTCTCCCTCGTCGAGTTTGGCGTACACGACCAGGACGTCAGCGCAGGGCCCGTTGGTGATGAAGGTCTTCTGCCCGTTGAGGATGTAGTCTCCGCCGTCGCGCTTGACGTAGGTTTTCATGCCGCCGAACGCATCCGAGCCCGAGTCCGGCTCCGTGATCGCCCACGCCGCAATCTTTTCCAGCGTCATCAGCTCGGGCAGCCAGCGTTCCTTCTGCGCCAGCGTCCCGCGGCTCATGATGGTCGCCGCGCCCAGGCCCAGGCTCACCGACGCGGTGCTGAGCAACCCGATGCTGACCCGGGCGATTTCGGATACCAGCACCGCGATCATCGACCCCTGCGCACCGCCTCCGAAACCGCTTGATTCATCCGGCTTTTCGTCGCGCTCCTCGTCGACCTGCTCGCCGTTGCGCTTGGCGCGTTCGCGGTCCAGCATCTTCTTGACCGATTCGGCGGCCAAGGCATCGAGGCCGAACTGGCTGAACAGCTTTCGCACGATCGGATACGGCGACATCTCGCCGGTTTCCAATTCGTCCAGATGCGGGCGAATCTCCTTGTCCACGAACTGCCGAACGGCGTTCTGGACCATCAGGTCGGTGTCGGACCACCCGATCATGGCGTGTTAACGCTCGGCGCGCTGGTAGGCGGTGACGACGGCGGCGCCGCCCAGCCCGATGTTGTGTTGCAGTGCGGCGCTGACGTTGTCGACCTGACGCTTGTCGGCCGTTCCGCGCAGCTGCCAGGTCAGCTCCGCGCATTGCGCCAGCCCGGTCGCGCCCAGCGGGTGTCCCTTGGAGATCAGGCCCCCGGACGGGTTGACCACCCACCGACCGCCGTAGGTGGTGTCGTTGTTGTCGATCAGCTTGGGCGCCTCACCGGGACCGCACAGGCCGAGGGCCTCGTACAGCAGCAGTTCGTTGGCCGAGAAGCAGTCGTGCAGCTCGATCACCTGAAAGTCCTGCGGCCCGAGCCCGGACTGCTGGTAAACCTGTTGTGCGGCTTGGACGTTCATGTCGTAGCCGATGAGGTTTTTCGCGCTGCCGTCGAACGTCGAGGCGAAGTCGGTCGTCATGGCCTGGCCGACGATCTCCACCGCCTGGCCGGCCAGCCCGTGGCTTTCGACGAAGCCTTCGGAGGCCAGGATCGCCGCACCCGAACCGTCCGAGGTCGGCGAGCACTGCAGCTTGGTCAGTGGGTCGGAAATCATCCGCGCCGCCAGGATGTCGTCGAGCGTGTAGGACTCCTGGAACTGGGCGAACGGGTTGTTGACCGAGTGTTTGTGGTTCTTGTACCCGATCTTGGCGAAATGCTCTGCGGTGCTGCCGTATTGCCTCATGTGTTCGCGCCCGGCGGCGCCGAACATCCACGGGGCGACGGGCATGGCGAACTCGTCGATGTCGGCCATCGCCTTGACGTGCTTACCCATCGGCGATGCGCGGTCCTGGGCGCCGCCGCCCAGCGAGCCGGGCTGCATCTTCTCGAAGCCGAGCGCGATCGCGCAGTCGACGATGCCGCCGCGAATGGCCTGCGCCGCCAGGAACAGCGCCGTCGAGCCGGTGGAACAGTTGTTGTTCACATTGACGACGGGGATGCCGGTCATGCCCAACTCGTAGAGCGCCCGCTGCCCCGACGTCGAATCACCGGCGACGTAGCCGACGTAGCCCTGCTGGACCTCGCGGTAGTCGATGCCGGCGTCCGCCAGCGCATTAGTTCCCGACTCCCTGGCCATGTCGGGGTAATCCCAGCCCTCACGGCGGCCCGGCTTCTCGAACTTCGTCATGCCGACGCCGACGACGTAAACCTTGTTAAACGTTTTGGTGGACATCTCAGCCCCTTCCGTAGGCCGCCTAGGTACCTCAGTGTGCAACGTAGCCCAACCAACCGTTCGGCCGGGGCCGTCAGAGCGACGCCGGGCGGCGCCGATGGCCCGCCTCTCCCCCCGCCTCAGGACCTCCCGTCCTGCATCGTCGCCGGGCGGATGACCACCACCGACTTCGTGCGCCCGCCCTCGTCGCGCAACAGCGCCATCACCCGGCCGTCGGGGTCGCAGGCGGCGTAGACGCCCTCGATGCCCGCCGGCTCCAGGGGCCGGCCGTTGCCGGTCGCCTCGGCTTGCTCGGTGGACAGGTCGCGGCGAGGGAAGATCAACAGGCAGGCCTCGTCCAAGGTGTAGCTGAGCCGCGGGCACTCCGCCAGATCGTCGAGCGGGTACGCCTCGTCGAGCCCGAAGCGCCCGACGCGGGTGCGCCGCAACGCCGTCAGGTGCCCGCCCACCCCGAGGGCGGCGCCGACATCGCGGGCCAGGGCACGGATGTAGGTTCCCGACGAGCAGTCGACCTCGACATCCAGGTCGACGACGTCGGCACCATCGGTCCGGATGTCGCACACCTCGAAGCGGTCGACGCGCACCGGCCGCGCCTTGAGTTCGACGACCTGGCCCTCGCGGGCCAGCCGGTAGGCGCGCTTGCCGTCGATCTTGATCGCGCTGACCGTCGACGGCACCTGTTCGATGTCGCCGCGCAGGCCGCCCACGGCGGATTCGATCGCCTCGTGCGTCAGGTGCCGCGCCGAGACGCTGTGCACCAGGTCGCCCTCGGCATCGTCGGTGGATGTGGTCTGGCCCAGCCGGATGGTGGCGGTGTACGACTTGGCGGCCGCGGTCAGCAGGCCGAGGATCTTGGTGGCGCGCTCGACGCCGATCACCAGCACGCCGGTGGCCATCGGGTCCAGCGTCCCCGCATGCCCCACCCTGCGGGTGGAAAAGATCCGGCGGCAGCGGCCGACCACGTCGTGACTGGTCATCCCGGGCGGCTTGTCGACGACGACTATTCCGGGCCCGCTAGGGCTTTCACTCATAGCACGATGGCGGTGAGCACCAGACCGCGCTCGACCGACCAACGACCCCGCAGCGCGGTCAGCGGCGGACCCGACACCGCCTCCGGGTCGATCAGGATCTTGGAGACGAACACCCCGCTGGTTCCCCCGTCGGGCGGGTCGAGGTCGAACACGACGTGCGCGTCCTCGAAACCGAGCCACCGCTTGGTCAGCGGGAACCAGGCCTTATAGGTCGCTTCCTTGGCGCAGAACAGGATTCGGTCCCAGTGCAGCCCCGCGGGCAAGGCCGAGATTTCGTGTCGCTCCTCTTCGAGCGTGATCGCGTTCAGCACGCCGTCGGGCAGCACGTCGTGCGGTTCGGCGTCGATGCCCACCGAGCGCACCGCGTCGGTGCGGCCCACCACCGCGCCCCGATAGCCCGTGCAGTGCGTGAGACTGCCCACCACGCCGTCGGGCCAGCAGGGTTCTCCCTTCTCGCCCTTCAGGATCGGCACCGGCGGCAGACCGAGCTCACCCAGCGCGACCCGGGCGCAGTGCCGGACGGTGATGAACTCGTTGCGCCGCTTGGCCACCGACCTGGCGATCAGCGGCTCCTCTTCGGGCAGCGGCGCGAGATCGGGCGGGTCGGAATACACCTCCGAGTAGGCCAGGCCGTCCGCCTCCGGCAGCACCGCGGAGACCAGCATGTCTCCCGTCATCGTGATTGCCTCTGGCGCAACCGTTCCCGGAACTGCGCGGCCTGCCGCCGCATCTCGGGAGTGATCTCGAAGTGGCCGCCGAAGTCGTTGAGGTCGCCCGGCGCGTACTGCGGATCCGGCAGCACCTGACGCAGCCAGCTGGGCGGCCTGCGGCGCCGCCACTCCCGCGGATAGCCCACCGACACCTCCTCGAAGCGCACGTCGTCATACCAGGTGGTCCGCGGGATGTGCAGGTGGCCGTAGACCGAACAGACGGCGTTGTAGCGGGTGTGCCAGTCGGCGGTCTTGGTGGTTCCGCACCACAGCGAGAACTCCGGGTAGAACAGCGCGTCGCACGGGTCACGGACCAGCGGGAAGTGATTCACCAGGACGGTCGGTGTCATCCAGTCCAGCTCTTCGAGGCGGGCACGGGTGATCTCGAGCCGCTCGCGGCACCACGCCTCACGGGTGGCGTACGGCTCCGGGGAGAGCAGGAACTCGTCGGTGGCGACCACGTTGCGGTCGCGCGCGATCATCAGGCCTTCGGCTTTGCTCGTGGCCCCCTCAGGCAAGAAGCTGTAGTCGTAGAGCAGGAACATCGGCACGATCGTGGCCGGGCCACCGCGCTCGGTCCAGACCGGGAACGGGTGCTCGGGTGTGACCACACCCATCTCGTCGCACATGTTGACCAGGTATTCGTAGCGCGCCTTGCCGAAGACCTGCACGGGGTCGCGGGTGGTCGTCCACAGCTCGTGGTTGCCCGGCACCCAGATCACCTTGGCGAAGCGCCGTCGCAGCAGGTCAAGCGCCCAGCGAATCTCGTCGGTGCGCTCGGCGACATCGCCGGCGACGATCAGCCAGTCGTCCGGATGGGAGGGATGCAGCGACTCGGTGACCGGCTTGTTGCCGAGGTGACCGGTGTGCAGATCGGACACCGCCCACAGCGTCGGCTGCCCACCGTTGGTCGGTTCCTGCCCTGATGTATGCCCAGCCACGATTAACCACCCTAACGAGCCGACCGGGGCAAGCCCGTTTCGCGGGCGTCATTCCGGCCGGTGGGCGGGCGAGTTAGAACAAGTTCTGGTTTGCCTGTGACGCCTCCCGCGCGACTTGTACACTCCCCCCAAAGGACCGCTGAGGCGTCAGGGGGTGTCGTGTTCGCCAATGTTCGTCTGGTGGGGGCGCTGGGTGCGCTGCTCACAGCGGCCATCGGGGGCACGGTGGGGTTGTTGACCGCCCCGGCCGGGCCGGGCGCCGGAAATCGGCCCGTCATGCTGAGGTCGACCGCCCAGCCGATGGAAACCACGATGAAGAGCCCGATCGTGGCGACCACCGATCCCCGCCCGTTCGACGCGTGCGAGGACATTCCGTTCGACGTGATCCAGCGGCTCGGGCTGGGCTTTACGCCGCCCGAACACGAAGACGGGCTGCGCTGCCACTTCGACGCCGGGAACTATCAGGTGGCCGTCGAGCCGATCATCTGGCGCACCTACGAGCAGTCGCTCCCCGCCGACGCCGTCGAGACGACGATCGCGGGTCACCGCGCCGCGCAGTACTGGGTGCTCAAGCCGACCTACCACAACAGCTACTGGTTCTACTCCTGCATGGTCGTGTTCAAGACCAGCTACGGGGTGCTGCAGCAGGCGCTGTACTACTCGACCGTCTACTCCAATCCCGAGGTCGATTGCATGCAGACCAACGTGCAACGCGCCAACGACCTCGCGCCGTACTACAAGTTCTGACTCGTCAGCCGACGGCGGCGCCGACCCGGGCGGCGACCGCGGCCAGCGTCGCGTCGTCGTGCACCGGCGCCCCCAACGGCGCCTGCACCGGCAGCTCCACCCAGCTCTTGCAGCCGCCATATTCGGTAGTCCGGATCATGCGCACGGGCTCGGCCAAAGGGCTCACCGACACCACCAGGACGGCCAGCTTGTGCTTGGGACGAAAGTCGAGCCGGTCGGCGCGCACCGAGTCGGCGGTCCAGATGTGCAGGTCCTCGATGGCCGAAAGGCCGTCCGGGCGCTCAACGGGCACCGCCGCAACAACTTTCGCGGCGGCCCGGATCACCAACTGTTCGTCGGTGCTGTCCGCGGCGGCGGGTGCCAGCAGGTCCTGATGCTCGGGGCGCACCCGCTCGGCGTGGCTGTGCGCGACCGTTGGGAACAACAGGAATTCGCGCGCGGCCAGTTCGAATCGCTTCTCCCCGATGCCGCCCTTGCGCAGCAACACCCGCTGGCGGCCGTCCAGCAGGGCATGCACCGCGGCGCTCCACTCCTTGAGCGCGGGAGTTCTTGTCGCGACGGTCATTTCGCGTCCGCCATCCGCGCCACCACCTCTGGCCGACGCAGCGGCGGCACCGTCTTGGGTGGCTGGCGCCGCGGCGGCAGTTGCCCCAGCAACCGCGTCGTCGTCTCGGTGACCTCGGCAACCGCCACCTCGAACGCATCGGCATTGGCTGCCGAGGGGTGGGTGATGCCGCTGACCTTGCGCACATACTGCCGGGCCGCCGCCGCGATTTCCTCGGCGGTGGCCGCTGGCTGCAGACCGCGCAGTTCGGTGATGTTCCGGCACATCTTGTCCACGATAAGCGCTGCTCGACCCCGCCGCTCCCCGGCGGATCCGCGGGGGGTGAGGCGGACGCCCGCGCGTGCCGGGCGACTGGCTACGGTGATGTGATGACCGACGAGATCCTGCTGATCGACACCGACGAACGAGTGCGGACCCTCACCCTCAACCGGCCCCAGTCGCGCAACGCGCTGTCTTCGGCTCTGCGGGACCGCTTCTTCGGCGCATTGGCCGACGCCGAAACCGACAACGGCGTCGACGTCGTCATCGTCACCGGCGCCGACCCGGTGTTCTGCGCGGGACTGGACCTCAAGGAACTGGGTGGCTCCTCGGCGCTTCCAGACATCTCGCCGCGGTGGCCGGCGCTGACCAAGCCGGTGATTGGGGCGATCAACGGCGCCGCGGTGACCGGCGGGCTGGAGTTGGCGTTGTACTGCGACATCCTGATCGCCTCGGAGAACGCCCGGTTCGCGGACACGCACGCACGGGTGGGCCTGCTGCCCACCTGGGGCCTGAGCGTGCGGTTGCCGCAGAAGGTAGGAGTCGGCCTGGCGCGGCGGATGAGCATGACGGGGGACTACCTGTCCGCCGGCGACGCGCTGCGCGCGGGCCTGGTGACCGAGGTGGTGGCGCACGACCAGCTGCTTCCCGCCGCCCGGACGGTGGCGGCCTCGATCGTCGGAAACAACCAGGACGCGGTGCGGGCGCTGCTGGCGTCCTATCACCGCATCGACGACGCGCAGACCAGCGCGGGGCTGTGGCAAGAGGCGACCGCGGCCCGGCAGTTCCGGACCAGCGGGGACGACATCGCCGCCAACCGGGAGGCCGTGCTGCAACGGGGGCGCTCGCAGGTGCGCTGAGAGATCTGCGCCAGTCCGCCCCGGCGATCCGGCCCACCCCATACGATCAGCTGATGCGTGCGGTCGTCGGATTCGCGGTGAGGCTGCTGGTCGGCCTGACGCTGGCGGTCGCGTCGGCGATCGCGGTGTTCGCACCGCACGCGGGCGCGCTGCCCCCACCGGGATTTCCCAACCTCGACGCCTTCTCCGCCGTTCCGGCCGACGGCTACCTGGGCACCGGCGCGCCGGGGAGCCCGCCGCGGGTCAGTTTCTCCGCCGGCCCCGCCCTGGTCTGCGACTTCTACGGCGGGCCACCGCCCGTGCCGCAACCGTCGCAGGACATCAAGTGCAAGGGCGACATGCTCGGTATGGACGACGTCCCCTTCCCCGGCGGCCGCCCACGGCCCGGCGACTGTGTCGTGGGTTCGGTGGACTTCAAGGGGCCGGGCTACCAGCTGACCCGCATGTCCTACGGCGGATGCGACGGCAATCCGGCCCCGCTGCCGGCGGGCAGCAAGGCGCTGGCGCCGGGGCAGAAGTTGACCTACCTCAACGTCACCTGCGCGGTGGGCGCTGACGACCTCGTCGCCTGCCTGGACACCACCAGCGGCGACCACGGATTCGTCGTGCAGCGCTCCGGAAGCTGGGCCTTCTAGAGCGGCGTTCTAGCCGAGGGCGGTGCGCAGCGACGCCACCGCGTCGTCGATCGATCCGCTGGTCGAGTAGCCGGCCGCCAGCCGGTGCCCGCCCCCGCCGAACCCGGACGCGACCGACGCCAGGTCCACCGCGGCCTTGGCCCGCATCGACACCGACCACTGTCGCGGAGCGATCTCCTTGAACACCGCGGCGACCTCCGCCTGCTGCGTCGTGCGCACGATGTCGACGATGCTCTCGACTTCCTCTGGGCGTGAACCGACCCAATCCTCGTGCGCGACAACGGCATACACCAGCCCTAAGCCACCCGCGACGTCGGGCAGCAGCTGGGCAGAGGCCAGCACCCGCGACAGCAGCGGCAGCCATCCGAACGGGTGGCTGTCCATCAGCGTGCGGCTGATCGCGGCGTTGTCGACGCCGGCGTCGACCAGCCGGGCGGCCAGCCGCAGGGCGCGCCCGCTGGCCCAGCGGAACGAGCCGGTATCGGTCGTGAGTCCGGCGTAGATGCAGTGCGCGACGTCGGATTCGATCGGCTTGCCCCAGGCGTCGAGAATGTCGGCGATCATCATCGTCGTCGAATCTGCCGACACGTCAATGAAATTGGCGGTGCCGAACACATCGTTGGAGGCGTGGTGGTCGATGACCAACACCTCGCCTGCCGCTATGGCCAACTCGCTCAACGCGCCCAGCCGCTTGACGCTCGGAACGTCAACGGTCACAACCAAGTCGGCGTCGCGGTCCATCGCGTCTGGACTGACCAGCAGCCGGCAGCCGGGCAGCGACGCCAGGGACTCGGGCAGCCCCGCCGGCTCGGCGAAACTGACCTCGACCCGCTTGCCGCACTTGTCCAGCACCAGCCCCAGCGCCAGCCCGGCGCCGATGGTGTCGGCGTCGGGATGCACGTGGGCGATCACCGCGACGGTGTCGGCTCCCGACAGCAGTTCGACCGCACCCGCGGCGTCGATGCGCGCCCCCACCCTGGAGCCGCCCAGTTCAGTATTCGCGTTGGTCGTCGTCACGGATACTCCCGTCGAAGCCGGGCTCGAGGCCCGATCCGCTTTCCCGATAAGGATCGGCCTCCCCGGCCGGCTTGGCGCCCGAACGAACCCGCGCCAGATCAGCGTCCGCAGCACGCGCACGCGCCAACAACTCGTCCATCCGCTGCACGTTGTCCGACGTGGTGTCGCGGGTGAACGTCAGCGTGGGCGTGAAGCGCACGCCGGTGCCGGCACCGACCAGGGTGCGCAGCGCCCCCTTGGCCCGTTCCAGGGCGGCCGCGGCGGCCCCGTAGTCCGGCTCGTCGTCCAGCGTGCGTCCCATCACCGTGTAGAACACCGTCGCATCGTGCAGGTCGGCGGTCACCTTCGCGTCGACGATGGTGACCCCCTCCAGCCCGGGATCCTTGATCTCGAACTCGATCGCCGAGGCGACGATCGTGTTGATCCGCTTGGCCAAACGGCGCGCCCGGGCCGGGTCGGCCATTATGAATTCACCGCCTTCTCCTCATCGCTTCGCTCTGCATCGTCGGCGGTGGTCAGGTGCGCTCTTTCTGGACCAACTCGTAGGACTCGATGATGTCGCCTTCCTTGAGGTCGGAGTAACCGAGCGTCATACCGCACTCGAAGCCCTCGCGGACCTCGGTCACGTCGTCCTTCTCCCGTCGCAGCGAGGTGATCGAGAGGTTGTCGGTGACCACGATGTTGTCCCGCAACAACCGCGCCTTGGCGTTGCGGCGCACGATGCCGCTGCTGATCATGCAGCCGGCGATGATCCCGACCTTCGAGGACCGGAAGATCGCCCGGATCTCGGCGCGGCCCAGCGTGTTCTCCTCGTAGATCGGCTTGAGCATGCCGCGCAGGGCCTTCTCGATCTCGTCGATCGCCTGGTAGATCACCGAGTAGTAGCGGATCTCCACACCCTCGCGGTTGGCCAGCTCGGTGGCCTTGCCCTCGGCACGCACGTTGAAGCCGATGATCACCGCGTCCGAGGCCGACGCCAGGTTGACGTTGGTCTCGGTGATGCCACCGACACCGCGGTCGATGACGCGCAGCGCCACCTCGTCGTCGATCTGGATGCCCATCAGGGCCTCTTCCAGCGCCTCGACCGTACCGGCGTTGTCGCCCTTGAGGATCAGGTTCAGCTGGCTGGTTTCCTTCAGCGCCGAGTCCAGGTCCTCCAGGCTGATCCGCTTGCGGGAACGCGCCGCCAGCGCGTTGCGCTTGCGGGCGCTGCGCTTGTCGGCGATCTGGCGGGCGATGCGGTCCTCGTCGACGACCAGGAGGTTGTCGCCGGCGCCCGGCACCGAGGTGAAACCGATGACCTGCACCGGCCGCGACGGCAGCGCCTCTTCGACGTCGTCGCCGTGCTCGTCGACCATGCGGCGCACCCGGCCGTACGCGTCGCCGGCGACGACGGAGTCGCCGACGCGCAGCGTGCCGCGCTGCACCAGGACCGTGGCGACCGGACCTCGACCGCGGTCCAGGTGCGCCTCGATCGCCACACCCTGGGCCTCCATGTCGGGGTTGGCCCTCAGGTCCAGGGCCGCATCGGCGGTCAGCAGCACCGCCTCGAGCAGCTGCTCGATGTTGGTGCCCTGCTTGGCGGAGATGTCGACGAACATGGTGTCGCCACCGAAATCCTCTGCCACCAAACCGTATTCGGTGAGCTGCCCGCGGATCTTGGCCGGATCGGCGCCCTCGACGTCAATCTTGTTGACCGCCACCACAATCGGCACGTCGGCCGCCTGGGCGTGGTTGATGGCCTCCACCGTCTGCGGCATGACGCCGTCGTCGGCTGCGACCACCAGGATGGCGATGTCGGTGGCCTTCGCGCCGCGGGCACGCATGGCGGTGAACGCCTCGTGGCCCGGGGTGTCGATGAACGTGATCGGCCGCTCGACGCCGTCGTGTTCGACGGTCACCTGGTAGGCACCGATGTGCTGGGTGATGCCACCCGCCTCGGCCTCGCGCACGCTGGCGTTCCGGATGGTGTCCAGCAGTCGGGTTTTACCGTGGTCGACGTGACCCATGACGGTCACCACCGGCGGCCGGGTCTGCAGGTCCTCCTCGCCGCCCTCGTCCTCGCCGTAGGACAGGTCGAAGGACTCCAGCAGCTCGCGGTCCTCGTCCTCGGGGCTGACGACCTGGACGACGTAATTCATCTCGCTGCCCAGCAGCTCGAGCGTCTCGTCGCCGACCGACTGCGTGGCGGTGACCATCTCGCCGAGGTTGAACAGCGCCTGCACCAGCGAGGCCGGGTTGGCGTTGATCTTGTCGGCGAAGTCGCTCAGCGACGCGCCGCGGGCCAGCCGGATGGTCTCGCCGTTGCCGTGCGGCAACCGCACACCGCCGACGACGGGCGCCTGCATGTTCTCGTATTCGGCGCGTTTCGCCCGCTTCGACTTGCGGCCCCGTCGCGGCGCACCGCCGGGACGGCCGAAAGCGCCGGCGGCACCGCCGCGCTGGCCTGGGCGGCCACCGCCGCCACCGCCACCAGGACGGCCACGGAATCCGCCGCCGCCTCCGGGCGGGGCACCGACTCCGCCGCCACCGCCGCCGCGGTAGTTGCCGCCGCCGCCGTCACGACCGCCGGGACCACCAGGACGGCCACCGCCGGGACGCGGGGCACCGGGCCGGGCCGGGCGACCAGGCCCACCGGCGCCGGCGGGTCGCGGCGGCATGTTGCCCGGGGAAGCACCGCCGGGCCGCGGTGCGCCCGGACGGGGCGCTCCCGGACGGGGCGCCTGCGGGCGCGGGATGGGCCGGTCGACGGGTTGCGCCGACGAGAACGGGTTGTTGCCGACGCGCGGGGCGCGGGGCTTGGGCATCGGACCCGGACGCGGGCCCGGCGTCATACCGGGGCGCGGCGCCTGGCCGGGCGGCTGCCCGGGCGCGGGCGGCTTCGGCTGCCCCGGCGACGGCGCGGACGGCCGTGCGGGAGCCGGGCCCGGGCGGGCCGGGGCCTCGGCGGGCGTCGCAGCGGACGCGGCCGGGGCGGCGGGCCGGGCGGGCGTCGCCGTCGCTTCGCCGTTGCCGACCGCACTGCCGATGGCGTTGTCGAGGGCCTTGTCGAGCGATTTGTCGGGGGCCTTGGCGGCGGGCGCCTTGGTTCCCCCTTGTGCACTGGCTTTCGCGGGGGCCTTCTCGGCGGCCTTGCCGCCGCCGAAGGACTCGCGCAGCCGGCGGGCCACCGGGGCTTCTACCGTCGACGATGCCGATTTAACGAATTCGCCCTGATCATTCAGTCGGGCGAGGACTTCCTTGCTGGTGACACCGAGTTCCTTAGCTAACTCGTGTACGCGGGCCTTACCTGCCACTACATCTCCTGTCTATGAGGCGACAGTCGTGGGGCCGCGCCTCGGGTTCAGCTATGACGCATTGTCATCGGGACTTCACGGTGTGCTCATGTTCTTTGCTACCTGTTCTGTTGCCGGGCGCTCGGGCGCACAGAGGAACTCTATGTGCTCGACCACCGCGGATGTATCCGGTGAACCGGTGATGCGCAGCGCTTTGGTGAAAGCCCGCCGCCGGATTGCCTGTCGCACGCACTGCGGCCCGGGATGCAGCCATGCACCCCGCCCCGGCAGCCTCTTGCCTGTGTCAACGATCACGGCGAAGTCGCCGTTCCCGCTCGGCACAGCCACCACTCGAAGCAGCTCGACGGCCAGCTCTCGCTTTCGGCACCCGACGCACGTCCGTACGGGTCCACCCGCATGACGGTGCGACGTGGCTTCAGGAGCCGAAAGTTCGCGCTGGATCACGGCTCAGTCTAGCGTCACCGAATCGATGGTCAGAACCGCCCGAGGATGTGCCGGGGCGGCCGGCCGGGCAGCTAGCGGTCGTGGGCCATTCCGTGGGTGGCGCCATGTTCGGACTGGCGCTCCGAATGTCCAACGGGCGAGTCCCCGCGGATGTCGATGCGCCATCCCGTGAGCCGGGCAGCCAGGCGCGCGTTCTGGCCCTCCTTGCCGATGGCCAGCGACAGCTGGAAGTCGGGTACCACCACGCGGGCAGCGCGCGCCGCCTGGTCGATGATCGAGACCGATACCACCTTCGCCGGCGAGAGCGCATTGGCGACGAAGCGCGCGGGGTCGTCGTCGTAGTCGATGATGTCGATTTTCTCGCCGGACAGCTCGCTCATCACGTTGCGGACCCGCTGCCCCATCGGGCCGATGCAGGCGCCCTTGGCGTTCAGGCCGGGAAGGTTGGACTTCACCGCGATCTTGGAACGGTGGCCGGCCTCCCGGGCCACGGCGACGATCTCCACGGATTCGTCGGCGATCTCGGGCACTTCCAGCGAGAACAGCTTGCGGACCAGGTTCGGGTGGGTGCGCGACAGGGTGATCAGCGGCTCCCGCGCCCCGCGGGTCACCCCGATCACGTAGCACCGCACGCGGTTGCCGTGCTCGTAGCTTTCGCCGGGCACCTGCTCGGCCGCCGGGATCACGCCCTCGGAGGCCTTCGTCTCGGTGCCCATCCGGACCACGACCAGGCCGCGGGCGTTTGCCCGGCTGTCACGCTGGATGACGCCCGCGACGATCTCCCCCTCGCGGGTGGAGAATTCGCCGTAGGTCCGCTCGTTTTCCGCGTCGCGGAAACGCTGCAGCATGACCTGGCGGGCGGTGGTGGCGGCGATGCGCCCGAATCCCTCGGGGGTGTCGTCCCATTCACTGATGACGTTGCCGTCTTCGTCGGTCTCCCGGGCCATCACCCGCACGACACCCGTCTTGCGGTCGATCTCGATCCGCGCGTCGTTCTGGTGGCCTTCGGTGTGCCGGTAGGCGGTGAGCAGCGCCGATTTGATCGTCTCGAGCAGCTCGTTGACCGAGATGCCCCGATCTACCTCGATGGCGTGCAGCGCGGCCATGTCGATGTTCATGCTCCGGTCTCCGTCCTCCGGGCCTGACCCATACTCGCCAGTTCCAGCTCCGCTTGGTTCGGAGGCGAAAACTCTACCTGGACAACAGCTTTCGCAATGTCTCCGAGTGGGATCTCGCGCACTGCCCAGTCCCGGCCGGCGCGCACCACCAGCGCGACCGTGCCCTCGGTTGTCGCACCGACCCGGCCGGTCAGCTTCGATCCGTCCGACAAAACCACGTCGACCTTGCGGCCGCGGGCCCGACGGAAATGCTTCGGGGTGGTCAGCGGGCGGTCCACGCCGGGCGAGGAGACCTCGAGCACGTAGTGGTCCGATATGGCGTCCAGGCCGTCGAGCAGCGCCGATGCCGAGCGGGACAGCGTGGCTGCCGTGTCCAGATCGAGGCCGTTGTCGCTGTCGGCGATCACCATGATTCGCGGGGGACGGGTCCGGGCGTCGATGACCACGTCTTCGATATCGAAGCCGGCGCGCGCAAACTCTCCACCGAGTAGCTCGATCACCTGCGTCTGCGACGGTAGCCCGGTGGTCACGGCGAGCTCCTCATCTTGAGTTGTCCGGTCATCTGGCGGATGTCGGCGCCCCGATGGCTTCGCAGGCGACTTCCGGTGTCCCGGCGGAGGAGCATCCGTGCCGGCCGTTGCTGTCAGCGGCTGTCCTCTGCGAGAACCAGCTATCCACGATACGCCAGGATTCGAGGTTGACGCCGTGATCACGTCCTGGCATCTTGCCCGCCTTCGCC
This sequence comes from Mycobacterium sp. NGS58, assembly GCF_059812385.1. Classification (NCBI taxonomy): domain Bacteria; kingdom Bacillati; phylum Actinomycetota; class Actinomycetes; order Mycobacteriales; family Mycobacteriaceae; genus Mycobacterium; species Mycobacterium sp. NGS58. The sequence continues at coordinate 149,044 of NZ_JCALCO010000008.1, forward strand.
CCGATGGCAGGATGTCCTTGTGCCTAGCGCAGTTCCGTTCGTCAACAGACGAGATGTCCTCGCCGGCGGTGTGGCTTTGGCCGCGCTCGGGGCGGGGGTGACCGCCTGCAGCAAGCCCGCGCCCAAGCCGCCGCCCGTCGAGCAACTGCTGGGGCCGCTCGATCAGGCCCGGCACGACAGCGCCCTTGCGGGTGCCGCCGCCGCGGCCGTCGGCAACCCGCCACAGGTCGCCGCCGCGTTGGGGGTGGTGTCCAGCCAGCGCGCCGCCCATGCTCGGGCGCTGTCCGCGGAGATCTCCCGCGCGACCGGCAAGCTCGCCACGTCGCCCTCGAGCGAAACGCCCAGCCCGAGCCAGGCTCAACCGGCCGGGCCGCCCCCGCCCCCGCCGCCGGTGTCCGACGTGATCGACGCGTTGCGCGCCTCGGCCGACAGCGCGAGTCGCCTGGTCGGCACCGAACCCGGGTACCGGGCCGGGCTGCTCGCCTCGATCGCCGCTTCGTGCACGGCGTCATACACGGTGGCGCTGGTGCCCGGGGGTCCGTCGATATGACCTCGGGCAAGGACGCCGACAACACGGCGCTGTGCGACGCGCTGGCGATCGAGCATTCGACGATCTACGGCTACGGCATCGTCTCGGCGCTCTCGCCGCCCAGCGTGAACGACATGGTGGTGGAGGCGCTCGCGCAGCACCGCCAGCGCCGCGACGACGTCATCGCGATATTGAACGCCCGCAAGGTGACCGCGCCGGTCGCGGCGGCCGGCTACCAGCTGCCCATGGTGGTCGGCGGTCCGGCCGACGCGGCGCGGCTGGCCGCACGGATGGAGAACGACGGCGCGGGAGCGTGGCGGGTGGTCGCCGAGCACGCGGAGACCGGCGCGGATCGCGCGTTCGCCGCGACGGCCCTGGTCCAGAGCGCGGTCATGGCCGCTCGGTGGAGCCGGGTCCTGGGCGCCTGGCCGATCACGACGAGCTTCCCCGGCGGGAACGACTAGCCGCCCAGGACCGCCGCGATATCGGTGGCCAGCGACGGGCCGGTCGCCACTTCGCGGGTTTGACCGCCGAAGCGGTCGCGCAGCTCCACCACGCCGTCCGCCCAGCCCCGCCCCACCACGACGATCCACGGCACGCCCAGCAGTTCGGCGTCCTTGAACTTCACGCCCGGCGAGGCCTGGCGGTCGTCGAGCAGCACTTCGATGCCCAACCCGTCCAGCTCGGCGGCCAGGTCGGTGGCTCCGGTGCGGGCCTGGTCGTCTTTATTGGCGATCACCAGATGGACGTCGAAGGGTGCGACCGCAGACGGCCACCGCAGGCCCAACTCGTCGTGGTGCTGCTCGGCGATGACGGCGACCATCCGCGACACCCCCAGGCCATAGGAGCCCATGGTCAGGCGCACCGGCTTGCCGTCCTCGCCGAGCACATCGGCGGTGAAGGCGTCGGTGTATTTGCGGCCGAGCTGGAAGATGTGGGCGACCTCGATACCGCGCGCCGAGACCAGGGGGCCAGCGCCGTCCGGCGAGGGGTCACCGTCGCGGACCTCGGCGGCCTCGATGGTGCCGTCGGCGGCGAAGTCCCGGCCGGCGACCAGTCCGACGACGTGCCGCCCGGCTTCGTCGGCCCCGGTGATCCAGCTGGTGCCGTCCACCACCCGCGGATCGACCAGGTAGCGAACACCGTTGTCTTGCAACGCTTTCGGACCGATGTACCCCTTCACCAGGAACGGGTACTTGGCGAAGTCGGCGTCGTCGAGCAGCGCATATTCGGCCGGTTCCAGCGCCGCGCCCAGCCGCTTGTCGTCGACCTCACGGTCCCCCGGCACCCCGATGGCCAGTAGCTCCCACTCGCCGCCCGGCTGGCGGACCTTGAGCAGGACGTTCTTCAACGTGTCGGCCGCGGTGACGGGGCGCCCCAGGTCCGCCTGGTTGGCCCAGTCCACCAGGGTGGCGATGGTCGGGGTGTCGCCGGTGTCGTGGACCACCGCCTCGGGCAGCCCGGCCACTTCTTCCGCGGACTTCGGTTCTGGGCGGGCGGTGACGACGGCCTCGACGTTGGCCGCGTACCCGGACTCCAGGCACCGCACGAAGGTGTCCTCACCGACCGCGCTTTCGGCCAGGAACTCCTCGGATGCGCTGCCGCCCATGGCGCCCGACACGGCGGAGACGATGACGTAGCGCACCTGCAGGCGCGAGAAGATGCGCTGATAGGCCTCGCGATGCGCGTGGTAGGCGGCCTTGAGTCCGGCGTCGTCGACGTCGAACGAGTAGGAGTCCTTCATCAGGAACTCGCGGACCCGCAGGATGCCGGCCCGTGGCCGCGCCTCGTCACGATATTTGTTCTGGATCTGATACAGCAGGACCGGAAAGTCTTTGTAGGAGCTGTATTCGCCCTTGACGGTCAGGGTGAACAGCTCTTCGTGGGTGGGGCCCAGCAGGTAGTCGTTGCCGCGCCGGTCCTGCAGCCGGAACACCGAGTCGCCGTATTCGGTCCACCGGTTCGTCGTCTCATACGGTCCGCGCGGCAGCAGGGCGGGGAACAAGATCTCTTGCCCGCCAATGGCGTTCATCTCCTCGCGGACGATGCCCTCGATCCGGCGCAGCACCCGCAACCCCAGCGGCAGCCAGCTGTACAGCCCGGGTGCTACGGGCCGGATGTAGCCCGCCCGGATCAACAGCTTGTGGCTGGCAACTTCGGCGTCGGCGGGATCGTCGCGCAAGGTGCGCAAAAACAACTGGGACATCCGGGTGATCACAGCGGGCCAGCCTAGCGGTGACTGCGAGCGCAACGAAGTTGGGCGTGGCAGGTCAGCGCCATCAAAGCTAGCGGTGACTAGGCGCCTGGCGACGATGCGGGCCGCACCGGCCCGCTGAGGACCCGGGCAATTAGGCACAGCACAACGAAGTTGGGCGTCGCAGGCCCCCCCTTCAGGTCTAGCGGTGGACTCGGCGACGCGAGCCGACTTATGCGTGGCCGCGCGGATTTGATATCGCCCGCCCTATCGAATCCCGCCGTTCCTGCGTGTACCAACGCAGCGACGAAGACCATCTGCAACCCCTGGCGGGCGAACAGCGACGCAGCGCCTCACTGCAGCGAGTGATCACTCGTTGTACAGAAGGTCGACGCCTGATTCCAATTTTATTCGCGATACTCAAACTATAGTGGGTATAGTCAAACTTTAGTTGGAGATGGGAGGTCGCTGCGTTGCAGCTTAACCGGCCATTCGCAACGGTGACGCCAACGTTAGATGGTGACGTCCTCGCCGTACTGGCACTCGGCGAAATGACTTTCACGATTAGCCAGATACAGCGCATCCTTACTAGCGCGTCCGGCGAAGGCATCCGCAAAGTCCTCGCCCGCCTGACCGTCCAGGGTGTCGTACTGCACGCTCGAGTGGGCAGAACTAACACATACCGCCTTAACACCGAACATCTTGCAGCAGAGCCGATCCAGGGGCTATCACGGCTGACTGCGACATTTCTGGAGCGGCTCGAGATGCAACTGAAAGGGTGGGCAGAGGCGCCCAAGTATGCCGCGGTGTTCGGATCGGCGGCAACGGGCCTCATGAAACTCGACAGTGACATCGATCTGTTCCTGGTGCGAGCTACGTCAACCGAACACGCTGACGATGAAGGTGAATCGGAAGCATGGGAGCAGCAGGTGACCGAACTCGCGCGGTCGATCACCGCCTGGACTGGCAACGATGGACGCATTGTCGAGTACACCGAAAACGATCTTCGGACCGCGGCTGCCGCTGGTGAACCGCTGCTCAGTGACGTTGCCAAGCAGGGCCTGACTGTCGCCGGGACACGGGCATGGCTAAATAGGCAGCTCCGGAGGAGGTCCTGATGGCCGGGACACGGGACTGCAGCGCCGCTGTCATCACGGGACGCATGTCCAAAGCGGTCGAGTTCTTGGAAGGCGGCGAGCATCTGCAAGACGAGATGCCGAACGCTGCGGGCGACCTTTTCGTCGACGCCGGCATCGCGGCCTCCGATGTTATCTGCTGCATCCGCCTTGGCGTGCACTCGAACAGCGGCACCCACAGTGAAGCAATCACGTTGCTGGAGCGGGCCAGCAAGGGAACCGAAAAGCACCTCAATACCCTGCTCGGCTTGAAAAACAAGGCGGCATACACCCATCAAGCACTATCCCCAGCAGAGTGCAAGAAGATGAATAGAGCCGCCTCCCATCTCGTCGAGGCAGCCAGGCGGGCCGTAGCGTCAGCTGGCAAGTGACGAAGTTTCCACGACATCCGGCGACTAGCTCAGCTTCACGCGGCAAGATTCTTGAAAAACAGCCTCTGAAGTAGGTCGGACGGGGCTCGAACACGGACCAATGGAGCCGGCCGCCGTCGACGGCGCGAGCTACAACTCTCCGGCGTCCATCGCTTCCTTGACCTCTTGCGCGTGCGCAACCTGGTCGGGGGTGTAGCCGATCAGCAACGCCGCACCGCCCACGATGACGGCGACGCCGGCGACCCACAGCAGCCCGTAGGTGTAGCCATGGTCCAGCGCGGACAACTGCGCGTCGCTCATGAACTTCACCGGTCCGGTGGTGCCGCCCAGATACAGCGTCCGCGAGGTAATCACGGCCTGGATGACGGCCAGCACCAGCGGCCCGCCCAGGCTCTGCAGCATCAGCGTGACCGCCGACACCGGGCCGATCTGATCGAAGCCCACGCCGGCGATCGCCGACAGCGTCAGCGGGACGACGGCCATGCCGATGCCGATCCCGCCGACCACGATGGGCAGCACCAGGTTGGGGAAGTAGGCGACGCCGCGGTGCATGAACGCCCAGCCGTACAGCATCGCCCAGAACAGCAGGATCCCGCCGCCGATGGTCAGCACCCGCGGCGAGAACCGCGACACCAGCTGCGAGGAGACGCCGAGACCGATGCCCATCGCGATGACGAACGGGATGAAGCCGATGCCGGCGCGCAGCGCGCTGTAACCGAGGATGTCCTGCACGTACAGACCGATGCACACGGTCAGGCTGAACATCAGCCCGCCCGCCAGGAAGATGGCGGTGAAGGTGACCAGCCGGTTGCGGTCACGGAACAGGTTGAACGGGACGACGGGATTTTCGGCCGTGCGCTCGACGATGACGAACGCGAGCGCGGCTCCCAGCGCCACCACGCCCGACCCGATGGTGGTGATCGACACCCAGCCCTTTTCGGGACCCATCGAGAAGGCGAAGACGGCCGCGGTGCACGTCAGGGTGGCCAGCATGGCGCCGGTGGCGTCGAGTTTCATCCGCTCGCGGTTGGTCTCGCGCAGCGCGGTGCGGGCCAGATAGATCATCACCAGGCCGATCGGCACGTTCACCAGGAACGCGAGCCGCCAGGACACCTCGGTGAGCGCGCCGCCGACCACCAGGCCCATCACCGAACCGATCGCCGTCATCGCGGCGAACACCGCCGTCGCGAAATTGCGCGCCGGACCCTTGGGGAAGGTGGTCGCGACCAAAGCCAGACCGGTCGGCGAGGCGATGGCCGACCCCACGCCCTGCGACAGCCGCGCGATGACCATGGTCGCCTCGTCCCAGGCGACCGCGCACAGCACTGATGAGATGGTGAACAGCGCGACACCCACGATGAAGGTGCGCTTGCGTCCGATCGTGTCGCCGAGGCGACCGCCCAGCAGCATCAACCCGCCGAACGTCAGCACGTAGGCGGTGATCACCCAGCTGCGGCCGGCGTCGGAGAGGCTCAGCTCGTTCTGGATCTTGGGCAGCGCGACGATGGCGACGGTGCTGTCCATCGTCGCAAGCAGCTGCATACCGCCGATGGCGATAACGGCCGCGATGAAGCGTCGCGAGGGCAGCCACGCCGGGTAGTACTTGCTGATGCGCTTCAGGGCGGTCTCCGCCGGGGGCTTGGAGGCGGTCTCCGCCGGGAGCGCAGCGCTCGCCGGGGCCGGACGATCGGGGCGCGCCGAGGCGAGTATCTGCCCCGCGCGCTCTGCATCGTTGAGAGCCGTCATAAAGGGTTACCTTACAGTAATCTTAAGAACCGTTTAAAGCCCGAAGGCCGCCACGGCGCCGATCACGATGATCGCGGGAGGTCGGATACCCTCGGCGCGGATCTTCTCGGGCGTGTCGGCCAGGGTAGCCCGCAAACTGTGTTGGGCAGCGGTCGTTCCATGCTGAACCACCAGCACCGGAGTATCCGCAGGTCGTCCGCCTTTAAGGAGGGCCTCGGCAAAAAGTTCGATGCGTTCGACCGCCATCAGCAAAACGATCGTGCCCGACATCGCGGCCAGCGCATCCCAATTCACTAACGATTCAGGATGGCCGGGCGGCAGATGCCCGCTGACCACCACAAACTCATGATTTATGGCCCTGTGGGTGACCGGAACACCCGCCAAAGCCGGCACGCCTATGGCACTTGTCACACCCGGCACCACCGTCACCGGGATTCCGGCCTCGACACACGCCAGCACTTCTTCATATCCGCGCGCGAACACGAACGGGTCGCCGCCTTTGAGGCGCACCACGAAGCTGCCGGCCCGCGCGCGTTCGATCATGACGTCGTTGATGGCGTCCTGCGCCATGGCCCGCCCGTACGGGATCTTGGCGGCGTCGATGACTTCGACGTGCGGGGGCAGCTCGGCGAGGAGTTCCGGCGGCGCGAGACGGTCGGCGACCACCACGTCGGCCTGGGCCAGCAGCCGCCTGCCGCGCACGGTGATCAGTTCGGGATCGCCCGGCCCGCCGCCGACCAGAGCGACGCCGCCCTTGACGACGTCGGAGCTCACCGGGCTGTCGGGCGTGATGAGTCCGGTCTGCAGCGCCTCGCGGATGGCCGAGCGGATCGCGGCCGACCGGCGATGGTCGCCGCCGGCCAGGACTCCGACGGACAGCCCCGCGTAGCCGAAAGACGCTGGGGTCACCGCGGTCCCCTCGACGGCGATGTCGGCCCGGACGCAGAAGATGCGGTGACGTTCGGCCTCGGCGACCACCGCCTCGTTCACTTGCGGGTCGTCGGTGGCCGCGATCGCGTACCAGGCTCCGTCGAGGTCACCGTCTCGGTATTCGCGCAGTGCCAGGCTGATTCCCGTCATCGCCTCGACGGACCTGGTCGCGCTGCGGGAGATGACGTGAACGTCGGCGCCGCTGGCGATGAGCAAGGGCAGCCGGCGCTGGGCGACGGTGCCGCCACCGACCACGACGACCTTTTTGCCGGCCAGCCGCAGCCCAACGAGGTAGGCGCTCTCGGTCACCCGGCAAGCCTAGTGGCGATCGCGAGGGCGGCGAAGCCGGGCGCTGCGGGTCGACACCATCGACCTAGTGGCGATCGCGAGGGCGGCGAAGCCGGGCGCTCGCGTGTGTGACGAACCGCGCCACCGCCTCCGGCGCGGCGGCCGGATGGGTGTGCAGATATGACGCGTGCACCCCGGCGTGCACGACGCCGTCGCGCACGGCGCCGCCACACCGGTCGGCGTCGTGGGACCGGTACATCCAGGCGGGTTCATAGTCGTCGGTGAATGTCACTGTGGTGCGGTGGAATTCATGCCCCACGGCACGCTGGCCGGCGGCGTACAGCGATGAATCCGCCACGGCGACGGCATCGCGATATGCCAGGGACAGGTGCGACGTGAATTGCGCTCGGCCCGCCAGCACACCGCACATCGGATGGCCGTCGAGTTCGGAGACCAGATAGATCAGCCCGGCGCACTCGGCGTGGATCGGCGCCCCGGCAGCGGCCAGTTCCTTGATCTGACGGCGCACGACCTCATTGGCCGAGAGCTCCGCGGTGAACTGCTCGGGAAAACCACCGGGCAACAACAGCGCGTCGGTGCCGTCGGGCAACGCATCGACGAGCGGATCGAATTCGACGACCTCGGCGCCGGCGGCCCTCAGCAGCTCCGCGTGTTCGGCGTAGCCGAAACTGAATGCCTTTCCGGCCGCCACGGCGACGCTGGCGCGCCCCCCGCGCGTCTCCCCCACCGCGGCCGCGGGATCCCACGGCGGCTGCGCGACCCGGCCTCCGGCGACCGCGGCGACGGCCTCCAAATCGACGTGGCGGGCGACCAGCGTGGTCATGGCCTGCACCGCCAGCCGCGCCCGCTCCCCGTACTCCACGGCGGTGATCAAACCCAAATACCTTGTCGGCAGCTCTAATTCGGCTGACCGCGGGATGGCGCCCAGCACCGGGACCCCGGCCTGCTCGCAGGCCTGCCGCAGCACCTGCTCATGCCGGGGCGATCCGACCCGGTTCAGGATCACACCGGCGACGCGTGTCGCGGTGTCGTACGTCGAAAAGCCGTGCAGCAGTGCGGCGATGCTCTGGCTTTGACCGCGCGCGTCGACGACCAGCACGACGGGAGCGCCGAGCAGGCCGGCGACGTGGGCCGTCGATCCCGGCGCGGGAATGGTGGCGGCGGGTCCGATCCGTCCGTCGAACAGCCCCATCACCCCTTCGACCACGGCGATGTCCGCGCCGCGCGCGCCGTGGGCGTACAGCGGGCCAATCAGGTCGTCCCCCACGAGGACCGGGTCGAGGTTGCGGCCTGGCCGGGCTGCGGCAAGGCCGTGGTAGCCCGGGTCGATGAAGTCCGGGCCGACTTTGAACGGCGCCACGGTGTGGCCCGCGCGCCGCAGGGCACCAATCAAACCCGTTGCCACCGTGGTCTTTCCGCTTCCCGAGGCGGGAGCGGCGACGACGACGGCCGGCACATTCACCACTCGATACCCTTCTGGCCCTTACGCCCGGCGTCCATCGGATGCTTGACTTTGGCCATCTCGGTCACCAGGTCGGCCGCGTCGATGAGGCGCTGCGGCGCGTCGCGTCCGGTGATGACCACGTGCTGAAACCCGGGCCGGGCTGACAGCGACTCCACCACCTCGCCGACGTCCACCCAACCCCACTTGAGCGGATACGTGAACTCGTCCAGGACGTAGAAGTCGTGACGCTGATCGGCCAGCCGGCGCGCGATCTCCGCCCAGCCGTCGGCCGCCGCCGCCGCGTGATCGCCGTCGCTGCCCGCCTTGCGGGTCCAGGACCAGCCCGCACCCATCTTGTGCCATTCGACGGGGCCGCCGATCTGATGCTGGTCGTGCAGCCGCCGGAGCTGGGCGAAGACCGCCTCCTCGCCCACCTTCCACTTGGCGCTCTTGACGAATTGGAACACCGCTACGGACAGCCCGGCGTTCCAGGCCCGCAACGCCATTCCGAATGCCGCCGTGGACTTCCCCTTGCCTGCGCCGGTGTGCACGGCCAGAACGGGCGTGTGACGGCGGGCCCGCGTGGTGAGGCCGTCGTCGGGAACTTGCAGTGGAACGCCTTGTGGCATCAGCGTTTACCCTTTCCGCTCAGGCCGCGTCGCGCACCACACGCGTCAGGCAATCCGCGTGCAACTGCTCGAGCCGGATGGCCGGCGCACCGAGTTGGCGGGCCAGTTGCTCGGCCAGGCCCAGCCGCACAAAGGACGTTTCGCAGTCGACGACGACCGCGGCGCCACCTTCGGCGACCAACCCGGCCGCCGCGGTTCGGCTGCGGCCCAACGGATCCGGACCGGCAGTCGCCCGGCCGTCGGTCAGCACCACCACCAGCGAACGCCGTGCCCGGTCACGCGCCTTCTCCCTCACGATGAGTTCACGTGCGGCCAGCAGGCCCTCGGCCAGCGGGGTCCTGCCGCCGGTGTCGAACCGGGACAGTCGCCGCCCGGCGATGTGTGCCGACGATGTCGGCGGCAACAGCAGGCGGGCCCCCTGGTGACGGAACGTGATCACGGCGACCTTGTCGCGACGCTGATAAGCGTCGCGTAGCAATGACAGGGTGGCGCCGCTGACCGCCGCCAGGCGATCGCGCGCGGCCATCGAACCCGACGCGTCCACGACGAAGATCACCAGATTGCCTTCGCGTCCCTCGCGCACCGCGCGGCGCACGTCCTCAGGCTGGGGTCGCAGCGGCCCGGCACCGGCGCGCTCGGCGGCCGAGAGCAGGGTGGCGAACAGGTGCAGTCCGTGCCCGGCGCAGCTCATGTCGTCCCCGTCGGTGGCGGCGATGACGCTGCCGCTGGCGTTGCGGGCCCGCGAGCGCCGTCCGGGCGCCCCCTCCCCGACACCTGGAACGCGCAGCGCGCGGGTGCGGAACGTTGTCGACGGCGCCGCGCTGGGCCTGGTCTTCGGCTGCTGGCGCGTCGCGTTCTCCGATGAGTTTTCTTGCGGTACATCGTCTTCCGGCTGGGCTGACTGACCGCCCCCGCCGGGCGGCTCGGGGTCCGGATCGGAACCAGGGTCCGGATCCGAACCGGCTTGCGCCAGCGCCTCGTCCAGCTGGTCGCGGTCGATCCCCGGATCGTCGAACGGATCCCGGCGGCGCCGATGCGGCAGCGCCAGTTCCGCGGCCACCCGGATGTCTTCCTCCGCGACGGCGTGTGCGCCGCGCCAGGCAGCGTGCGCAACGGCCGTGCGGGCCACCACCAGATCGGCGCGCATGCCGTCGACGTCGAATGCCGCGCACAGGGCCGCGATGCGCCGTAATTCGTTGTCGGGCAACACCACATCGTCGACGAGCGCACGCGCGGTGGCGATTCGCCGGGCCAGCTCGGCATCGGCGCCGGCATAGCGTTCGGCGAAGCCGTCCGGGTCGGCCTCGTAGGCCATCCGCTGCCGGATGACCTGCACCCGCACGTCGACGTCGCGCGACGCGTGGACGTCGACGGTGAGCCCGAACCGGTCCAGCAGCTGCGGACGCAATTCGCCCTCCTCGGGGTTCATGGTGCCGATCAACACGAACCGGGATTCGTGCGAATGCGAGATGCCGTCGCGTTCGATGTGCACCCGCCCCATCGCCGCGGCATCGAGCAGCACATCGACGAGGTGATCGTGTAGCAGGTTGACCTCGTCGACATAGAGCACGCCCCCGTGCGCGCGGGCGAGCAGACCGGGCGAGAACGCGTGCTCGCCGTCGCGCAGCACCCGCTGCAGGTCCAGGGAGCCGATCACGCGGTCTTCGGTTGCCCCCAGCGGCATTTCGACCAACCCGGCGTCGCTGCCGGTGGCCTCGGACAGTAACGCCGCAAGGCCTCGCACGGCCGTCGACTTGGCGGTGCCCTTCTCGCCGCGGATGAGCGCGCCACCGATCTCCGGACGCACGGCGCATAGCAGCAGTGCCAGGCGCAGCTGGTCCTGCCCGACGATCGCGCTGAACGGGTAGGGCTTCACGGTTTAGCCCCCAAACCAGAGCCTGGCCGCAGCATGGGCACGTGCGGAACGCCGTCGTCGAGGAAATCGTCGCCGTCGCGGATGAATCCGTGCTGGGCGTACATGTCCGCCAGATAGGTCTGCGCGTTGATCCGGCAGGGGTAGTCGCCCACCTCGGCCAGCGCCGCGCGCAGCAACCGGGTGGTGTGCCCCTGACCGCGCGCGTTGCGCTTGGTGCACAGCCGACCGATCCGGAACACCTTCTCGCCCCCGGCGTGCTCCTCCATGAGGCGCAGGGTGGAGATCACTTCGCCGTCAGGTGTTTCCAGCCAGAAGTGCCGAGTTTCGGCGAGCAGGTCACGCCCGTCCAGCTCCGGATACGGGATCGCCTGTTCGACGACGAACACCTCGACCCTGAGCTTGAGCAGCTCGTAAAGTGTCTGGGCATCAAGGTCTTTGGCCCAAATGCGTCGCAGCGCTTCTGTCACTGCCGCGGCTCCTCTCCCCCGCAAGCGGGTGGGGATACCTCCCAGGTGTAGGGACATATCCCCGCATCGCTCTTCTGCCCAGCATCGCCGTCGCCTTGGCTCATGAGACGCCCAACCCCAGTGCCTTGGTTCCCCAGGAGAAGACCTCCTCGTACAGCGCCGGTTCATCCGACAGCGTCGCTCCCAGCGACGGAACCATCTCCTTGAGCGTGGGTAGCCACGATGGGAAGCGGTGGGCGAAGCAGCGTTCCAGCACACCGAGCATGATCGGCACCGCCGTCGACGCTCCCGGGGAACCGCCGAGCAATCCAGCGATGCTGCCATCGGCGGCGCCCACCACGGTGGTGTCGAAGTCCAGCACCCCGCCCTTGCGCTTGTCCCGCCGAATCACCTGCACGCGCTGGCCGGCCACCGTCAGTTCCCAGTCCGAAGCGACTGCGGTGGGGGCGAATTCGCGGAGCATGCGAAGGCGATCCGGCTCGGACAGCCGCAGCTGGCCGAGCAGATATCTGACCAGCGCCAGCTGGCTGATGCCGACACCGAGTAGTGCGGCCAGGTTGTCCGGCTTCACCGAGCGGGGCAGATCCGTGAAATGCCCGTGTTTCAAGAACTTCGGTGACCAGCCGGCATACGGGCCGAACACCAGCCACGGCTTGCCGTTGACGTAGCGCAGGTCCAGATGCAGCGCGCCCAGCGGCGGGGCGCCCGATGCGGGAACGCCGTACACCTTGGCCCGGTGCGCGGCGGTGAGCGCCGCGTTGCCGGTGCGCAGGAAGCGGCCGCCGATCGGGAACCCGGCGAAACCCCTGACCTCGTCGATGCCGGACTTCTGCAAGAGCGGCAGCGCATCACCGCCGGCCCCGACAAAGACGAATTTGGCGTTCAGACGGTGCCTTTCACCGGTGCGCCGGTTGCGGATCGACAGTGTCCACGTGCCGTCGGACTGACGCGACAGGTTGCGCACCTCGTGACCGAACAGGGCGGTCGCGCCGCTGCGCACGCAGAAGCCGACGAGTTGTCGTGACAGGGCGCCGAAGTCGACGTCGGTGCCGTTGGGTGCCCAGTTGAGCGCCGTGGGTTCCGAGAAGTCGCGTCCGGCCGCCATGAACGGTAGCCGGCGGGCGAAGTCGGCGGGGTCGTCGATCAATTCGACACCGGCGAACAGCGGGTTGGGCGCCAGGGCCTGCTGTCGGCGTCGTAGATAGTCGACGCGCTGCGCGCCGCGCACGAAGCTCGCATGCGGGATCGCGGTGAGGAAGCGTCGATCGGTCAGGATCCCGTTCTCGACGGCGTAGGCCCAGAATTGGCGGGTCACCTGGAATTGCTCGTTGATGCGCACCGCTTTGCTAATGTCGATCGAGCCGTCGGCGCGCTGGGGGGTGTAGTTCAGCTCGCACAGCGCCGAATGCCCGGTGCCCGCGTTGTTCCAGGGGCTGCTGCTCTCGCCGGCGACGGCGTCCAGCCGCTCCACGAAGGCCATCGACCAATCCGGCTGCAGCCGCCGCAGCAACGCTCCCAGGGTCGCGCTCATGATGCCCGCGCCTACCAGCACGACGTCGGTGGACGTGTTTCTGGCTAGCGCTGACACCGGCTTGCTGGTCCTTCCCTTGACTGGGCCGGTCCCCAGGTTATCCCGACGCAAATGGGCCGCGAACGACGTGCACCGCCCCGCACCCAGCAAAAGCTCTAAGCTGGCCTCGTGACTGGCAGGGTGACCGGCGAAGTGACCGGCTGGGTGCCCGACGTCCTCCCCGGCTATCAGCAGCGAACCATTGCGCTCGGGCCCGATCCAACCGGTGAGGGCGACATCGTCGCGACGCTGATACGCCGCGGATCCGAACCGCGCGAGACGGACCACGAACCGGCGACCGCCGCGCAGGCGGTGCTGGCGGTGCACGGGTACACCGACTACTTCTTCCACACCGAGTTGGCCGATCATTTCGCGGCCCGCGGCCTCGCCTTCTACGCGCTGGACCTCCACAAGTGCGGCCGGTCGGGGCGCGACGGCCAGACGCCGCACTTCATCACCGACCTCACGAATTACGAGGCCGAACTCGATCGGGCGCTGGCCGGTCTCGCACAGCACGACCGGGTGCTGGTGTACGCGCATTCCGCGGGCGGGCTCATCGTCTCGCTGTGGCTCGACCGGTTGCGCCGGCGAGACCCGGCGGCGCACGCCCGCGTCGGCGGCCTGGTGCTCAACAGCCCGTTCTTGGAGCTGCCCGGCCCTCCCGTCCTCCGGCATTCCGTGACGGTGGCGCTGATCGCCGCGCTGTCCCGCGTGCGGTCCAAGGGCGTGGCCCGCTCGCCGGGCGAGGGTGGCTACGGCACCACCCTGCACCGCGCCTACGGCGGCGAATTCGACTACAACCTGCAGTGGAAACCGGTGGGTGGCTTCCCCATCACCTTCGGCTGGCTGCACGCCATCCGCCGCGGCCAGGCCCGGCTGCATCGCGGCCTCGACGTCGGGGTGCCCAACCTGATCCTGCGATCGGATCACAGCGTGCACGAAAGCGCCGATTCCGCGTCCATGCAGTGTGGCGATGCGGTTCTCGACGTCACCCAGATCGCCCGGTGGGCGGGCTGCGTCGGCAATCGCACCGCGGTGGTCCCGGTGGCCGACGCAAAGCACGACGTGTTCTTGTCGTTGCCCGGGCCGCGCGCCGTCGCCTATCGGGAACTCGATCTTTGGCTGGACGGCTACCTGCGCACCAACACCGATGCCTCGGCGTCGCTGCGAAGGGGGTGACGGCTTGGAGACCTATGACGTTGCGATCATCGGGACCGGTTCTGGCAACAGCATTCTCGATGAGCGCTTCGACGAAAAGCGGGTGGCGATCTGCGAAGAGGGCACCTTTGGGGGGACGTGCCTGAACGTCGGGTGCATCCCGACCAAGATGTTCGTCTACGCCGCCGAAGTCGCCCAGACGATCCGGGATGCGGCGCGCTTCGGCATCGACGCGCGTATCGACCGGGTGCGCTGGGACGACATCGTTTCGCGTGTCTTCGGCCGCATCGACCCGATCGGGGTCGGTGGTGAGGACTACCGCAGCTCCGCACCCAACGTCGACGTGTACAAGCAGCACACCCGGTTCGGGCGGGTCCAGTCCGACGGGCGCTACCGGTTGCGCACCGATGCCGGCGACGAGTTCACGGCGGACCAGGTGGTGATCGCCGCGGGGGCCCGGGCCGTGGTCCCCCCGGCGATCCTCGAGTGCGGCGCGCGGTACCACACCAGCGACACGATCATGCGAATCCCGAAGTTGCCAGAGCATCTGATGATCGTCGGGGGTGGTTTCGTCGCGGCCGAATTCGCCCACATCTTCTCCTCGCTGGGCTCGCGCGTGTCCCTGGTGGTCAGGGGCTCCACACTGCTGCGGCATCTCGATGACGCCATCGGCGAGCGCTTCACCCGTATCGCGTCGAGCAAATGGGAACTGCACACCCACCGCAACGTGGTGGGCGCCGAAAACGATGGGTCGGGGGTCGCTGTAGAACTCGACGACGGCCGCACCGTGCACGCCGACGCCCTGTTGGTGGCGACGGGCCGGGTGTCCAACGCGGATCAACTCGACCTCGAGCAGGCCGGCGTCGCCATCGAGGACGGCCTGGTGGCCGTGGATCAGTACCAGCGCACCACGGCGCGTGGGGTTTTCGCCCTCGGCGACGTCTCGTCGCCGTATGAGCTCAAGCACGTGGCCAACCACGAAGCCCGCGTCGTGCAGCACAACCTGTTATGCGACTGGGACGATACCGAGGCGATGGCCGTCACCGACCATCGCTACGTGCCCTCGGCGGTGTTCACCGATCCGCAGGTCGCATCCGTCGGGCTGACCGAAAACGAATCCATCGCAAAGGGTTTCAAGGTCTCGGTGAAGATCCAGGACTACGGCGACGTCGCTTACGGCTGGGCGTCGGAGGACACCACCGGAATCGTCAAGCTCGTCGCCGAGCGCGGCTCCGGGCGCCTGCTGGGCGCGCACATCATGGGCCACCAGGCTTCGTCGATCATCCAGCCGTTGATCCAGGCGATGAGCTTCGGGCTCACCGCGCCGCAAATGGCCCGCGGCCAATACTGGATCCACCCTGCGCTTCCCGAAGTGGTGGAGAACGCGCTACTGGGTCTGCTCTGACCTCAGCGCCGGCGGGGCCGAGCGGCGGGCTTGTCCTGGCATTGCGGACACAGGCCGTGCAGCGTCAGCCCGGCGGCGTCCGACAGCGCGAAGGAACTGCCCGCCATCGCGTGTTCGAGCGCAGAACTCAGCTGCCCAGCGGGAACCTCGATGATGGTGCCGCAGTTGGTACACACCGCGTGGTGGTGCGGCGCGGTGGCCAACCCGTAGGTGGTCACACCGCCGTCGAGCGTCAACGCGTGCAGCACGCCTTGATCGACGAGCGTCGTCACCGTGCGGTAGACGGTCGCCACGTCGGGCGGCTGGGTCCCGGACGGCAGGCACTCCCGCATCCGCTTGTAGATCTCGGCGACGGGCAGGTGACCGCTGACGGGCTCGAGCACCGCCAGCACCTGGATGCGGGAGGCCATTCGCCGCAGCCCCCGGGCGCGCAGCAAATCGCCGATCCTCTCGGTGACCGACGCATCCAGTGCCGACGGCTCGGGCGCCACCGGTTCAGTGTCTCGCCCGAGCGGGCGAATCGCCAGTCTTCGCCGCAATCGGAGGCTCCGCGATTCATGCAACTCACTTGCATCTGGCGAGCCGTGGAACTTACAGTCGTGCCGGTTGCTCTCAGCCGATACCGCAAGGACGCGCCGGAAGGACCCCAGTGGCCAGTACCGAGATCGACTGGCGGCCGTCACGGACGAGGCGGCTTCTCGGCGCCCTGACTCCGGCGGAGTGGTGGCGACTGGCAGCGATGCTGGCGGTGATCGTCGCGCTGCACCTGCTTGGCTGGCTCACCATGGCCCTCTTTGTAGCACCGGGCCAATACAGCTTGGGCGGCAAAGCTTTTGGCGTCGGCATCGGATTGACCGCCTACACCCTGGGCATGCGCCACGCGTTCGACGCCGACCATATCGCCGCCATCGACAACACCACCCGCAAGCTGATGAATGACGGGCAACGCCCGCTGGCCGTCGGCTTCTTCTTTTCGCTGGGCCACTCCACGGTGGTGTTCGGGCTGGCGGTGCTGCTCGCGTGCGGGGTGAAGACGATCGTCGGACCGGTCAGCGACGACTCCTCGGCGCTGCACCGCTACACCGGGCTGATCGGCACCAGCGTCTCGGGCGTCTTCTTGTACGCGATCGCGCTTCTCAACCTGATCGTCCTGGTCGGCATACTGCGCGTCTTCGCGCGGCTACGGCGCGGCGAATACGATCCCGACACCGACGCGGCCGAACTTGCGCGGCATCTGGACAACCGCGGGCTGATGAACCGGTTGCTCGGCCGCTTCACCAAGTCGATCACCAGGTCCTGGCATTGCTATCCCGTCGGAGTGTTGTTCGGTCTGGGGTTCGACACCGCCACCGAGATAGCCCTACTGGTGCTGGCCGGCACCAGCGCCGCCGCCGGGCTGCCCTGGTACGCCATCATGTGCCTGCCGGTGCTGTTCACCGCGGGCATGTGCCTGCTGGACACCATCGACGGCTCGTTCATGAATTTCGCCTACGGGTGGGCCTTTTCCAGCCCGGTGCGCAAGATCTACTACAACATCACCATCACCGCGCTGTCGGTGGCGGTCGCGTGGGTGATCGGCAGCATCGAAATCCTCGTCCTGTGCGCCGACCAGTTCGGTTGGCGGGGCTCGTTCTGGAGCTGGCTCGGCGGGCTGGACCTCAACACCATCGGCTACTTCGTCGTCGGCATGTTCGTCGTCACGTGGGCGGTGGCCCTGCTCGTCTGGCGCTTGGGCCGGATCGAGGAGAGGTGGACCGCGTAAGCCGACCGGCAAAAGGCTGACCACAAACCGCCGTTCGGGTGTAGAACAGTGCCCATGGGCTCGTTGGCCTGCGCCCGGCTCGAGCATTGGCGATGACCGGCAATGCATGAGCTGTCGCTGTGCGAAGCGATCGCCGGTGTCGTGAAGAACCACGCCGACGGTCGGCACGTCGACGTGGTGCGGGTGCGGGTGGGCGCCCTTCGGCAGGTGGTGCCGGAGTCGCTGTCCTTCTGCTGGACGCTGGTCCGCGACGCCGAAGATATGCCGGACGCCGAACTGGAACTCGAGTGCGTCGACGCCGAAGTGAAGTGCCGTACATGCGGCGGGCAATCCGAAATCACCTCGCCGTGGTCGATCTGGTGTCCCCGGTGTGACAGTTCCGACGTCGAGGTGCTGCGCGGCAACGAATTCTTGGTGACGTCATTGGATGTCTCGTGAAAGGCGTTGACGATGGGTAGATTTCATCGGCACGGCGATGGAACCGTGCACACCCACGAACACGATCACCTTGATCACGAGCACGATCATGGCGACCACAGCAGCTATCAGACCGGCAACCAGCGCGTCGACGTGCTGGAGGCGATCTTCGCCGAGAACGACCTGCTCGCCGGCGCGAACCGGGCGGCCTTCGAGCGCAACGGGGTGCGCACCCTCAACCTGATGAGCTCTCCGGGATCGGGCAAGACCACCATCCTGCAGGCAACGCTCGACGAACTGGCCGGCGAGCTGGCACTCGGAGTGATCGAAGGCGATATCGCCACCGACCTGGACGCGGCAAAGCTCAGCGGCCGCGGCGCCCAGGTGTCACTGCTCAATACCAGCAACGGATTTGGTGGCGAATGCCACCTCGACGCGCCCATGATCAACCGCGCACTGCCCGGCCTCGATCTCGGCAAGCTAAACCTGGTGATCATCGAGAACGTCGGAAATCTGGTCTGCCCGGCGGAGTTCGACGTTGGCGAGCACGCCAAGGCCATGGTCTACTCGGTGACCGAGGGCGAGGACAAGCCGCTGAAGTATCCGGTGATGTTCCGGTCCGTGGACGTGGTGCTGCTCAACAAAATCGACTTGGTGCCCCATCTCGACGTGGATGTCGACACGTACATCGCCCACATCCGCAAAGTGAATGCGGCAGCGACGATTCTGCCCGTCAGTGCGCGCACCGGCGACGGCATGGGTGCCTGGTTCGGCTGGCTGCGGCGCTTCGCCGCCGGCGCGCCCTGAATGGCGCTCGCGAACGCTCGATCGCGGGAGCGCTCCTGCGAAACATTCGCAGGACGGCCGGCTCCGCGACGCTCAACCGTCTCGACGGATCGGCCAGGTGCGAGATGGCTTTTCGGCGCTATGAAGCATGTGCCTATTAGCGAGTAATGCCGAACCGTTGACAACGCACGATAGCGGGAGTAGACCCGGGAATTAGCGCTGCGCAAGTGGGCCGACGGTCGACTCCGGCGGCGCAGGAGCCCCAGCCCGGCTCCGGAAAGCTGCATCATGCCAACAGAAGCAGCAGTCAAGGCAGAACAAACACTGATTCATGTTCTATGGATCAATGCTGGGCTCAGTTGTGACGGTGATTCGGTGGCGTTGACTGCGGCCACCCAGCCCAGCGTCGAGGAGATCGCTTTGGGCGCCCTGCCCGGACTCCCCCAAGTCGCCGTGCACTGGCCCCTGATCGACTTCGAGTGCGGACCCAACGGAGGCGCGGACGACTTCCTGGAGTGGTTCTTCAAAGCCGACCGCGGCGAGTTGGAACCCTTTGTCCTCGTTGTCGAAGGATCCATCCCGAACGAAAAGATCAAGGACGAGGGCTACTGGTGCGGTTTCGGCAACGACCCGGCCACCGGGCAGCCGATGACCACCAGCGAGTGGCTCGACCGGTTGGCGCCCAAGGCCACGGCCATCGTGGCGGTCGGGACCTGCGCCACCTACGGCGGAATCCATGCGATGGCCGGCAACCCGACCGGCGCGATGGGCGTTCCGGACTACCTCGGCTGGGACTGGAAGAGCAAGGCGGGCATTCCGATCGTCTGCGTGCCGGGCTGCCCGATCCATCCCGACAACCTGTCGGAGACGCTGACCTACCTGCTCTACATGGCGACCGGTCAGGCGCCGATGATCCCGCTCGACGACGCGCTGCGACCGCAGTGGCTGTTCGGCAAGACCGTGCACGAGGGTTGCGACCGGGCCGGCTACTACGAGCAGGGCGACTTCGCGACCGAGTACGGATCGCCGAAATGCATTGTGAAGCTTGGCTGCTGGGGCCCCGTTGTCAAATGCAACGTGCCCAAGCGCGGGTGGATCAACGGCGTCGGGGGTTGCCCCAACGTCGGTGGAATCTGCATCGGTTGCACGATGCCGGGCTTCCCGGACAAGTTCATGCCGTTCATGGACGAGCCGCCGGGCGGCAAGATCTCGAGCACCGCATCGGGTCTGTACGGGGCCGTGATTCGCAGCCTGAGGGGTATCACGGAACGCACCGTCGACAAAGAGCCGCGGTGGCGCCACAACGGCGACCAACTCACCACTGGAGCGCGCCGTACCTGGTAGATCACCTACCCGGTCGGCGTGCCCCTTCTCCAACTCGAAGAGCCGTCGCCGCGTCAGCCATCGCTGACAGCAGCCAAAGCGGGAAGAAGCAGCGCGATGACAACCATTAGTCCTGATCCCACCCAAACCAAGCGGGAACCCGGCCAACTGGTCGACATGGCCTGGGATCCCATCACCCGGATCGTGGGCAGCCTGGGCATCTACACCAAGATCGACTTCGAGAACCGCGAAGTAGTCGAGTGTCACAGCACCTCGTCGATCTTCCGCGGCTACTCGATCTTCATGAAGGGCAAGGACCCTCGCGACGCCCACTTCATCACCAGCCGCATCTGCGGCATCTGCGGCGACAACCACGCCACCTGTTCGTGCTACACGCAGAACATGGCCTACGGGGTCAAGCCGCCGCACCTGGGCGAGTGGATCGTCAACCTCGGCGAGGCCGCGGAATACATGTTCGACCACAACATCTTCCAGGAGAACCTGGTCGGCGTGGACTTTTGCGAGAAGATGGTCTCCGAGACCAACCCGAGCGTGCTTTCCCTGGCCGAGAAGACCCCCGCGCCGCACGCCGACGCACACGGCTACAAGACGATCGCCGACATCATGCGCTCGCTCAACCCGTTCAGCGGCGAGTTCTACCGCGAGGCACTCGTGGTCAGCCGCTGGACACGAGAGATGTTCTGCCTCATGGAGGGTCGCCACGTGCACCCGTCCACGCTGTACCCCGGCGGCGTTGGCACCGTCGCGACCGTTCAGCTGATGACGGACTACATGACCCGGCTGATGCGCTACGTCGAGTTCATGAAGAAGGTCGTGCCCATGCACGACGACCTGTTCGACTTCTTCTACGAGGCCCTGCCCGGCTACGAGAACGTCGGGCTGCGCCGCACCCTGCTCGGCTGCTGGGGCTCCTTCCAGGACCCTGAGGTGTGCAACTTCGAATACAAGGACATGGAGCGCTGGGGCAACGCGATGTTCGTCACCCCGGGGGTGGTCGTCGACGGCAAGCTGGTCACCCACTCGCTGGTCGACATCAACCTCGGTATCCGGATCCTTTTGGGCAGTTCGTATTACGATGACTGGACCGACCAGGAGATGTTCGTCAAGACCGACCCGCTGGGCAACGCGGTGGATCGCCGCCACCCGTGGAATCAGCACACCAACCCGCACCCGCAGAAGCGGGACTTAGAGGGCGGCAAGTACAGCTGGGTGATGTCACCGCGCTGGTTCGACGGCAAGGACCACCTGGCGCTGGACACCGGCGGCGGACCGCTGGCCCGGCTGTGGTCGACGGCGCTGGCCGGTCTGGTCGACATCGGCTACGTGAAGGCGACCGGCAGCAGCGTCAAGATCAACCTGCCCAAGACCGCCCTGAAGGGTCCGGTCGAATTCGAGTGGAAGATCCCTCAGCACGGCAGCAACACGATCGAACGCGACCGGGCGCGCACGTACTTCCAGGCCTACGCGGCGGCGTGTGCGCTGCACTTCGCCGAGAAGGCGCTCGAGGAGATTCGCGCCGGGCGCACCAAGACGTGGGAGAAGTTCGAAGTGCCCGACGAGGCCATCGGATGCGGCTTCACCGAGGCGGTGCGCGGTGTGCTCAGCCACCACATGGTGATCAGGGACGGCAAGATCGCCAACTATCACCCGTACCCACCCACCCCGTGGAATGCCAACCCGCGCGACAGTTATGGCACACCGGGTCCGTACGAGGATGCGGTGCAGGGGCAGCCGATCTTCGAGGAGAACGGCCGGGACAACTTCAAGGGAATCGACGTCATGCGCACGGTGCGCAGCTTCGATCCATGCTTGCCGTGCGGCGTGCACATGTACCTCGGGAAGGGCAAAACCCTGGACAGACTGCACACGCCCACCCAGTCACCCGTCGGGGAGTGACACATGGCGGATCGCCCGGAGAAGTCCGCGAATGACGTGCAGTGGCGTGAAGCGGGCGATCGGATCCAGACACTGCTCGATTCGTGCGCGACAGGTGGGACCGCCGCGTATGAGCGTGCGCAGCAACTGGTTCGCGAGGTAGTCGGGCTTTACGGTGCCGGGTTGGAACGGATCGTGCGGATTGCCGGCGATCCCGGACCGGAAGGGGGGCTGGTCGAGCGGCTGGCCACCGACGACCTGGTGGCCAGCCTGCTCCTTGTGCACGGTCTGCATCCGCACGACGTGCGCCGCCGGGTGTCCGACGCGCTGGATCGGGTGCGGCCCTACCTGGGTTCGCACGGCGGGGATGTCGACCTGCTCGAGGTCGTGGGCGGCGATGTCGTGCGGCTGGCCTTCAAGGGCAGCTGCAAGAGCTGCCCGTCGTCGGCGGTGACGCTGGAGCTGGCCGTGCAGGATGCGGTCCGTGCGGCCGCACCGGAGATCTCCTCGATCGAGGTGGTGACCGCCGAAGCCACGTCCACTCCGGCGAATGTCATTCCCGCCGAATCGCTTCTGACGCGCCTGCATTCCAACGGCCACGGGCCCACCACCTGGCACCCCGTCCCCGAACTCGCCGAGTTGACCACCGGCGAGGTCGCGGGATTCGCGATCGACGGGATAACCGTGCTGGCCTGCCGTGTCGGTGACCAGACCTTCGCCTACCGGGACCGCTGCCCGGTGTGTGACGACTCGCTCGCCGGTTCGCGACTGCACGGCCAACTGCTGCGCTGTCCACGCTGTCAGACCGATTTCGACGTGATCCATGCCGGAGCTGGTGTGGCCGATGGATCGGGAGGCCACCTGGACCCGATTCCGCTGCTGATCCGCGACGGACAGCTATCGGTTGCGCTGCGCCACGAAGCGATAGGGGCTCCGACATGACCAGCGCCTATGACGTGTTAGCCCGCATCAGGACCGACCGGCGAGCACCCGAGGCAGCGGGCGAGCGCTGCGAGATGTGCGCGGAGGCGATCGCCGACGAGCACCAGCACGTGGTCAATGTCGCCGGCCGCCAGCTGATGTGCGTCTGCCGCGCCTGCTATCTGCTGTTCACCGACACCGAAGCCGACCTGCGTTACCGCGCGGTGCCGGACCGGTATCTGTCGTTTCCCGACTTCGCACTGGACCGCCTGGTGTGGGAGGCATTGCAGATCCCGGTCGGGGTTGCCTTCTTCTTCACCAACTCCACCCTCGGGCACACCGTCGCGTTTTACCCGGGGCCGGCCGGGGCTACCGAATCCGAGCTGGACATGGAGGTGTGGGACAGCATCCGTTCCGCCGACCCGCGGGTGAGCCTGCTGGCCGACGACGTGGAGGCGCTGCTGGTACGGGTGGCCGACAGCGCGCAGGACGGCGAATTATCGCAGCCTCAAACGTATCTGGTGCCCATCGATGCCTGCTACGAATTCGTCGGACACCTGCGCCTGGTGTGGCACGGCTTCGACGGCGGCCAGCAGGCCCGCGAATTCATCGACGCCTTCTTCGACCGGCTCGCCGCCCGTGCCACAAAGACACCGCGATGACCGCGCCGATGAACGTGAGCTTCGCGGTCCTGGACGTGACCGCCGAGCCCTACTCCGTCAGCCCGGTCCTCACCGCCCGCATCGGCGTCACCGCCAGCGGGGACGATCCCGTGCACGCCATCGCGCTGCGCTGCCAGGTCCGGATCGAGCCGCTGCGCCGTTCGTACTCCGACGACGAAGCGGCCGGGCTGCTCGATCTGTTCGGCGGCCGCGAACGCTGGGCCAGCACCCAACGCACGTTCCTTTGGCAGCATTGCGCCACGATGGTGCCGGGGTTCACCGGTCAGACGACCGCCACCCTGCCCCTGGAGTGCACCTACGACTTCGAGGTGGCCGCCGCCAAATACCTGCACGCGCTGCGCGATGGCGCGGTCCCACTGCAATTCCTGTTCAGCGGAACCATATTCGTCAACTCCGAGCGCGGCTTCTCGGTTCAGCAGGTGTCGTGGGATTGCGAGGACAACTACGCCATGCCGGTCACGGTCTGGCGTGACCTGGTCGCACAGCACTATCCCAACAGCGGCTGGATCCGGCTGAGCCACGAGACCATCACGCAGCTGGCCGATTACAAGTCGGCCCGCGGAATGCTCGACTTCGACCACGCGGTCACCTCGTTGCTGGATGTCAGCGATCGCGAGGTGACGCGATGACATCGAGCTGGGACCGGGCCCGCACCGTCGCCGACGCGGTGCTCTACGAAGGGTATCTGCTCTACCCGTACCGAGGGACGTCGAGCAAGAATCAATCGCGCTGGCAATTCGGCGTTGTGGGGACCCCGGGCGCGGCCGAATCCGGCCTGGGCGAAGACGACGCCATCGCCGCGGATTTCCTGGTCGACGACGACGCCCGGGCGCTGACGCTGGTGGTGCGGTTCCTGCAGTTGCAGCACCGGCGCGCCGAACAAGCCACCGGTTCCGGCGAATTCGCCCCGGTCGACGAACTGCGCACCCCGGCCGGGTCGTGGCTGACCTGGGACGAAGCGGTCGAATGCGAGATCTCCTTCGGCCCCCTCGCGTTCGAGGATCAACCCTGGTCGCTGCCGGTGACGGCCGAGGCGGCAACCGACATCGAAGTCCTGGACGGCGGCCGACTGGTTCGCGAACGCCACGAGATCCGGGGCATGCTGACCGTCACCAGCGAACCCGACTGCGGCCTGCGGCGGGTTTCGGTACGGGTCGCCAACACCGGTGCGCCCGCACGTGACAAGGGCGACGCCATCGCGCGATCCATGATCGGCACGCACCTCATCGCCGAAGTGGTTGGCGGCCGGTTTATCTCGCTGCTCGAGCCGCCATCGTCGGCGGCCGACGCGGTGTCCCGGTGCGGCCGGCATCGCTGCTTCCCGGTACTGGCCGGCCCCCCGGGCACCGACGACATGCTGCTGATCTCACCGATCATCCTCTACGACCACCCCGAGGTCGCCGAACAGAGCGACACCGCCCTGTACGACTGCACGGAGATCGACGAGATCCTCACCCTGCGCGTGATGACCATGACCGACGAGGAGAAGGCGCAGGCCCGGGCGACCGACCCACGGGCGGCGCGCATCATCGACGAATGCGATGCCATGTCGCCCGAGGCCATGGCGCGGCTGCACGGCGTGCTGCGCGATCCGCACGGGCTCAACGTCTCCGCCGGCCTGGTACCCGAGATTCCCGAGGGAGTGGAATGGTGGGATCCACTGGCGGACAACGCCGTTCGCCCCGAGATCGACGCGGTGCTGGTGAACGGGGTCCGGATAGCGCGGGGCAGCAAGGTCCGGTTGCGCCCGCGACGCAACGCCGACGCCCAGGACATCTTCGTCGCCGGCAAGACCGCGCGCGTCACGTCGGTGCATGAGGACGTCGAGGGCAACAAGCACGTCGGCGTCGTCGTCGACGAGGACCCGGCCGCGGACCTGCACGACTGGTACGGCCGCTATCTGTACTTCTCCCCCGACGAAGTCGAACCGCTGCAGTCTCAGCACAGCACAAACCCCTGAAAGGAGTTCACCATGGAAGTCCTAGGTTGGATCTTCATCGCCATTGTCGCGCTGGTGGCAGCGATCGGGCTGGCGCTCGGTGCGATATCGGTGCCGGATGCCCGTCGTTACCTCAAGTTGAGGCGTATGTAACCGACTCGGGTAGCACCATGACGACACGCATCCTGGTAGCCGGGATCGGCAACATCTTCCTGGGCGACGACGGGTTCGGCTCGGAAGTGGTTCGCAATGCCGAACTGCCCCAGGATGATCCGACGGTCCAGGTCATCGACTACGGAATCCGCGGCATGCACCTGGCTTACGACCTGCTCGAACAGTGGGACACGCTGGTCCTGGTCGACGCCGTGCCCAGCCGCGGCCATCCCGGCACGTTGCACGTCTTTCAGGCCGACCACGAGTCGTCGTCCGGGCCCGACGGCCTGGACGGGCACAGCATGGACCCGGCCGCGGTCTTCGCCAGCCTGCGGGCGCTGGGTGGCCATCCGCCCTACACCGTGGTGGTCGGCTGCGAGGCGGGCAGCGTCGAGGAGGGCATCGGCCTGACCGAGCCCGTCGCACAGGCCGTCCCGCGGGCGGCGCGCGCGGTCGAAGAGATCGTCGCGGCGCTGCACAATGCACCGCCGGCGGCCGAGAAAGGGTGTTGAGCCATGTGTTTGGGCATACCGGGGCAGGTCATTGGGATGCTGGACGGTTTCGAGGGACAGCTCGCCCTCGTCAACGTCACCGGTGAACAACGCAAGGTCAACGTCGGCATGATGCCGGAAGAGACGTTCGCCCCAGGCGACTGGGTGATCATCCACATGGGCTTCGTCGTCGAGAAGACGGATCAGGCCGGGGCCGAACAGGCCATGGCCGGCCTGGAACTGATGGGCCGGGGCCGCACGGACCTGACACCGCACCCGGAGGCCGGTTGACATGACCGATACCCCCTTGCTGTTGCGGCCCGGTCCCCCTGACACCCAAGTGCGGCAGCGCGTCACGGTGACCGGCGTGGTGCAGGGGGTCGGTTTCCGTCCGTTCGTACACCGGATCGCGACCGAACTGGGTCTGGCCGGATTCGTCGGCAACGACTCGGGCGCGGTCTTTCTCGAGGTGCAGGGACGGTCCGCCGCGGTGGCCGCATTCGGGCACCGGCTGCGCGCGGACGCGCCGCCCCTGGCACGGATCACCGACGTGCGCGTTGTCGACGTCGCCGCCGACCCCGCATGCCCACCCGAATTCCGGATCGTGCCAAGTCGATCGGCCGCCGGCACGACCACCCCGATCCCACCCGACATCGCGGTCTGCGACGACTGCATCGCCGAACTGTTCGACCCGCGCGACCGGCGCTACCGGCATCCGTTTGTGACCTGCACCAACTGCGGGCCTCGCTTCACCATCATCAGACAACTCCCCTATGATCGGCCGGCAACGACGATGTCGGGATTCGCCATGTGCGCGCGCTGCGCCGCCGAATACGACGATCCGGCTGATCGCCGATTCCACGCGCAGCCGATCGCCTGCCCGGATTGCGGGCCGAGCCTGTGGTTCGCATCGCCGGCCGGCCGGGTGGTCGGCTCGGACGCGGCACTGGCCGCGACGCAGGCCGCGCTGGTATCCGGCGCTGTGGTGGCCATCAAGGGAGTGGGCGGCTACCACCTGGCCTGTGCGGTCGACGACGCGACGGCGGTCGGCGCGCTCCGTGCGCGGAAAGCGCGTGGGGCCAAGCCCTTTGCGATGCTGGTGCGCGATCTCGACGTGGCGCGCCGCTACGCCCATGTCGACGACACCGAGGCCGCGGTGCTGTCCGGCCCGGCCCGCCCGATCGTGTTACTGCGGCGGCGTGCCGGTGCTCCGGTCGCCACGGCCGTCGCGCCCGGCAGTCCGCTGCTGGGGCTGATGCTGCCGTACTCCCCCATCCATCACCTGCTACTGGCGCCGGTGCCCGGTGCCCCCGGGCCCGTGCCCGACGCGCTGGTGCTGACCAGCGCCAACCGTTCCGATGAGCCGATCTGCTTTACGGATGACGATGTCAGACAACGGCTTTCGCCCCTATGCGACGCCGTCCTCGATCACGACCGGCCGATTCACGTGCCGTGTGACGACTCTGTGGTACGCGTCGTCCACGAGGACGAGGGTGTCCACGAGCTGCCGATCCGCCGGTCCCGCGGTTACGCGCCGCTGCCGATCGACTTGAAGCTCGATGCCCCCGCAGTGCTCGCCGTGGGCGGCGAACTGAAGAACACCTTCTGCCTCACCGACGGCAACCGGGCCTACCTGTCGGGCCACATCGGCGACATGGCCAGCTGGGAGACGCTGCGCGCGTTCGAGCGGGCGGTCGGCCAGCTCAGCGAAATCCGCAACCGGCCAGTGCGATTGGCCGCCGATCTGCATCCGGGCTACCACACCCGAAACTGGGCCGAGCGCCGGGCGGACGAACGCCCCTTGGATCTGGTTCAGCACCACCACGCCCACGTGGCGTCGCTGCTGGCCGAACACGGGCGCCTCGGCGAACCCATCGTCGGGGTCTCCTTCGACGGCACCGGATACGGCTGCGACGAAACGATCTGGGGCGGTGAGATTCTCACCCTCGATAAGCAAAGCCACCGGTTTGTTCGGGCCGGCCACCTCGCGGCGGTGCCGCTGCCCGGTGGCGACGCGGCGGTGCGCAACCCGTGGCGGATGGCGTTGTCCCAGTTGTGGATGGCCGGCATCGACTGGGCGCCCGACCTGGCACCGGTGAGCGCCGCTACCGCCGACGAGCTGCGGCTGGTCCGTTCGCAATTGGAGACCGGGGCGGGATGCGTGCCGTGTTCGAGCATGGGCCGCCTGTTCGACGCGGTCGCCTCCCTGCTCGGCGTGCGGCACCGCATCGACTACGAGGGACAAGCCGCCATCGAGCTCGAAGCGCTGGCGCAGGAAGCCGGTCAGACGACCGCGCGGCCAGCGTTGCCGCTGGCGGTGCGCCCCGACGGGGTGATCGACCCGGCGCCGATGGCGCAGGCCATGGTTGCGGCGCTGCGCGCCGGGGCGGCACCGCCAGTACTCGCCGCGGCGTTTCACCAGGCCGTCGCCGTCGCCGTCGCAGAGGTCGTCAGCCAGGTCGCGGGCGGCACCACGCTGGTTGGCCTCACCGGCGGGGTGTTCCAGAACGTCCTGTTGCTGAGCGCGTGCCGTTCGCTGCTGCGGCAGAACGGGTTTGAGGTTCTCACCCATCACACCGTGCCACCGAACGACGGGGGGCTGGCCCTGGGCCAGGCGGCGGTCGCGGTGCTGACTGCAAAGGAGGAGGCGTTGATGCGATGATCACCACCGCCATAGATCGCGGGCTGAGTGCCGAACTGGCCGAAGACCTCGCCGCCACGGCTCTGACGCTGGCCAAACGATTCGCCGCGGGCGCCACGATGTGGTCCATCGCGCCATCGTGGGAGCCCCACGCGCTGCACATCGCGGTCGAATTCGTTCATCCGGTCATCATGGGCAAGCGGGCCCTGCCGGCGGTCGCGCTGACCGGACCCAATCTGGTGGACCTGGTGCGCGTATCGGTTCGTCCCGGCGACATCGTGGTCGCGATCGCCGGCGCGGACAACGCGGATGTGCGCTCGGTGATGCGACGCGGCCCGGCCTGGGGCGCCACGACCATCTGGATCGGCAGCGGCGCCCGACCCGCGGGGGCGATGGCCGATCACGTGCTGTGGCTCGATGATCCCGACCCGCGTGTGCCCGCCACCGGTGGCTTCGTGCTGTTCTACCACCTGTTGTGGGAGCTGACCCATGTGTGTTTCGAGCATTCAGGATTGCTCAAACCCAAGCGCGACGACGACAACGGCGTATGCGTCACGTGCAGCGACGAAGGCCGACTTGGCGAAGTGGTGAGCGGTTCGGTCGACGGCCAGGCAAGGGTGCGCACCGCGCGGGGACTCGAAGATGTGGTCACCGCACTGGTCGACCCCGTCGCACCCGGCGAGCTGTTATTGGTGCACGCGGGCACGGCGATCAGCCGCGTGGATGAGGAGGACGTTTCATGAGCCCCCCCGACGAACCCACCAACTTTCTGTATCCGTTCATCGACGCCGAAGAGGACGACGCCTCCGCACTGCTCGCCGACCTGGCCGCATCCGCACAAGCCAAAGCGTCCGAAAGCGTGGCCCTGCGGCGCGCCACGCTGGAAGCCAACGCCACCCTGCTGGACGCGGCCGCCACCGAGTTGGCACGCCGATTCACCGCCGGCGGAAGGATGTTCACCTTCGGCAACGGCGGCAGTTGCACCGACTGCACCACGCTGGCGGGACTGTTCGCGCGGCCCCCGCTGGGCAAGCCGCTACCGGCGTGGTCGTTGACCGCCGATCAGGCGATCCTGACGGCGCTGGGCAACGACGTCGGTTTCGAGCTGGTGTTCGCGCGGCAACTGATCGCCCGCGCGAGGGACGGTGACATCGCGATCGCGATGTCGACCAGCGGCAATTCGCCCAACCTACTGACCGCGCTGGCCGAAGCGCGCAAACGTGGCCTTTACACCATCGGATTCGCGGGCTACGACGGCGGCGCCTTCGTCGACAACCCGAACGTGGACGCCTGCTTCGTCGTTCGTTCGCAAAGCGTGCACCGGATTCAGGAATCGCAGGCGCTGCTCGGTTATCAGTTGTGGCTGGCAGTTCACGAATGCCTCGGCGGCGACCAAGGTTTGGGGGCGGCATGATGAACAAACCGGCGGGTGACTACCTGTCGTCGGGACCGCGGTTCGGCGAAGGCGACGTGATCGAGCGGATCGAATCGTTCCGCCGGCGTCGCCCCCGACTGCTCGACGACCACGTGACCCTGGCGCACGGCGCCGGTGGCAAGGCGTCGGCCGCGCTGGTCGACGCGGTGTTCGTGGAGGCGTTTCGCAACCCGTTGCTCGAATCGCTGGGCGACGGCGCCGTTTTGGCCCTGCCCAGCGGCGAGCGGGTGGCGATGTCGACGGATTCGTTTGTGGTGCAGCCCCGCCGGTTTCCCGGGGGTTCCATCGGCGAACTGGCCATCAACGGCACTTGCAACGACCTGGCGGTGGCCGGTGCCGTGCCGACCTGGATCTCGGCGGCGTTCGTACTCGAAGAGGGTTTCCCCATCGCCGAATTGAGGGAGATCGTCGCCGACATGGCCGCCGCGGCCGCCACGGCCGGCGTGCAGATCGTCACCGGCGACACCAAGGTGGTACCCAAGGGCGCGGCAGATGGGCTGTTCATCACCACCGCCGGAACCGGTGTCATCCCCGTCGGCCGCACGCTGTCGGCACGGTCGGTGCGCACCGGAGACAAGGTGCTGCTTTCGGGCTCGATGGGCGATCACGGCATGGCGGTGATGCTCGCCCGAGGCGATCTGGCCATCGAGGCCGACATCGCCTCCGACACCGCGTCGGTCAGCCCGTTGGTCGAGTCGTTGATGGCGGCAGCCCCGTCCACCCGATGGATGCGCGACGCGACACGCGGCGGCGTGGGAACGGTGTGCAACGAGCTGGCCCAGGCCTGCGGCCTCGGGGTGCTGCTCGAGGAGGAGCGACTTCCGGTGGCGCCCATGGTCAATGGCGCCTGCGAATTGCTCGGCATCGACCCGCTCTACGTCGCCAACGAGGGCAAATTCGTCGCCGTCGTCGCGCCGGCCGAGGCC
Source organism: Mycobacterium sp. NGS58 (assembly GCF_059812385.1). Taxonomy (NCBI): domain Bacteria; kingdom Bacillati; phylum Actinomycetota; class Actinomycetes; order Mycobacteriales; family Mycobacteriaceae; genus Mycobacterium; species Mycobacterium sp. NGS58. The sequence continues at coordinate 180,181 of NZ_JCALCO010000008.1, forward strand.
GAGGCCGGGCTGGAGGCGTTGCGGTCGCATCCGCTCGGCGCAGGTGCGGCCGAGGTCGGGGAAATCGTCACTGAACCCGCCGAAAGCGTGGTGCTGCGCACGGGGTTCGGCGGCACCCGGATCGTCGACATGCTCGTCGGGGATCCGTTGCCGCGAATCTGTTGACGTGGCGATCGCAAGCGCGGCGAAGCCGGGCGCAGCGGGTCGCCACGAGAGATGAAAGGAGCAAGGCAATGTGTCTGGGAATTCCGGGCCGGATCGTGGAAATCACCGATCCCGCCAACTGTTTGGCCAAGGTCGACGTCAGCGGCGTGCAGCGGGCGATCAGTGTCCGGTTGCTGGAGAACGACATGCCGGAACCGGACGACTGGGTGCTGGTGCACGTGGGATTCGCGATGGCCAAGATCGACGAAACCGAGGCGCTGCTGACCCTGGCCGCCATCAAGAAACTCGGCGACACCTATACCACCGAAATGCAGGCCTTCGATTCGTCGGCCATCGTTTGATGAGGAGCGGCAATGAAATTCGTTGACGAATTCCGCGACCCGGCCGCGGCGCGCAAGCTGCTGGCGGCCATCGAGCATCTGGCGGGGACAAGCGGTGAGGATTTCAAGTTCATGGAGGTGTGCGGGGGGCACACGCACACCATCTACCGGCACGGCATCGAACACCTGTTGCCCGACAGCGTCGAACTGGTGCACGGCCCGGGCTGCCCGGTCTGCGTGATCCCGATGGGGCGCATCGATGACGCGATGTGGCTGGCCGGTCAACCCGACGTCATCTTCACCTGCTTCGGGGACATGATGCGGGTGCCCGGCTCGCACGGCAGCCTGTTGGATGCCAAGGCCCGCGGGGCCGATGTGCGATTCGTCTACTCGCCGCTGGACGCGTTGAAGATCGCGGTCGACCATCCCGACAAGCAAGTGGTGTTCTTCGCCATCGGCTTCGAGACCACCGCGCCGTCGACAGCGGTGACGCTCGTGCGGGCGCGGGAGTTGGGCCTGCCCAATTTCAGCGTGTTCTGCAATCACGTCACTATCGTGCCGCCGATCAGGGCCATCCTGGAGTCGCCGGACCTGCGGCTGTCGGGTTTCATCGGACCCGGGCACGTGTCCACCGTGGTGGGCAACCGCCCCTATCGGTTCGTCCCCGAGGTGTATCGAAAGCCGTTGGTGGTAGCCGGTTTCGAGCCACTGGACATCCTGGCATCGGTCGCGATGCTGCTGCGTCAGATCCGCGAGGGCCGCTGTGAAGTGGAGAACCAGTACAAGCGCGTGGTCCCCGAGCGCGGCAACCCGGCGGCCCTGGCGCTGATGGGCAAGGTGTTCGCGCTGCGCCCGCACTTCGAATGGCGCGGGCTCGGCTTCATCTCGCAGAGCGCGCTGCGGCTGCACGACGACTTCGCCGAGTTCGACGCCGAACTGCGGTTCGCGATGCCCGGCGTGCGGGTCGCCGATCCGAAGGCCTGCCAGTGCGGTGAGGTGCTCAAGGGCGTGCTCAAGCCCTGGGAGTGCAAGGTTTTCGGCACGGCGTGCACCCCGGAGACCCCGATCGGGACGTGCATGGTGTCCCCGGAGGGGGCGTGCGCGGCGTACTACAACTTTGGCCGCATGCACCGGGACGCCGTCAAGCTGGTGGGGCGCACTTGACCCCTGACAAGGGCGCAGAGATGTTCGCCCGCTACGCCTATGCGCCCAACGCGCTCGGCTATTGCGGTCCGCCGTTGGGAGCCACCCTGCGCGACGGTTCGGTCGACGAGGTGCGCAGGGCGGCGACGAGATTCTCCGGTGCGTGGCCGTATCTGCGGGTGCTGTCGAAGCTGACCGGCATCTCTGACCCGCTGGATTACCGTCTGGTCGAGTCGTATTGGCTCGGCGGCGGCGTCGCCGCCGGCCTGGACCCACAGGAGTTCTTTGACGCGCTGCTCGCGATCATCGGCCCGCAGGCGGGCCATTACTGGTCGCACCTCACCCCGGATCTGGCGTCCGAGGCCGCCGGCAACCACTGCTTCCACGTGTTCGGGGTGTATCCGTGGACGCGGTTCTTGGGCCTAGGCACCGACGAGCAGCCGCTGAACGTGCTCGACAACTGCCGAATCACCTCCGGGACAGTGCTTTCCCGTGACGGCGACCGTATCGAGGTGTTATGCCGAAACCTGCTGTGGGACGGTCGGGCGCTTACGCTGTCGACGCCGTCCTCGCGGTCGCTCGAGGTGTGGACCGACGGGTACAGCGCCGTGCCCGACGTGGGCGCCGGCGATGTGGTGGCGATCCACTGGGGCCGGTTGTGTGGCCGGCTGTCGCCGGCGCAGCTTCGCGCGCTGGGGGACAGCACGGATCGGCAGCTCCTGGTGACCGGCCAGCGACTGGCGCGCGTCTGACTTCGCCGCCAGACTGGCCCGGTGCCCGGTTCTCTGTGCGACGTGCTGCCCACCGCGGCCGCCCTGCTCGACGTTGAGGATGCCGTCGACACGCTGGCGGTCGCGGACTGGGTTGGCGCCGACAGCGTCGACCGGGTCCTGGTCGTGCTGGTGGATGGGCTGGGCTGGCACCTGCTTCCGCAGCTGGCCGGCACCGCGCCGCTGTTGACCTCCGTGCTGGCCGGCGCCACCGGGCGGGTGACCCAGCTGGACTGCACGTTCCCCTCGACCACGCCGACCAGCCTGGTGTCGTTGTGCACCGGTGCGCTGCCTGGTGAACACGGCATCCTGGGTTTCACGCTCAGGGTGCCCGGCACCGATCGGGTGCTCAGCCACGTCCGGTGGCGCGACGACCCGCCGCCCGCGGTGTGGCAGCCGGTGCCAACCTGGTTCGAACGGCTCAAGAACGCAGGCGTGAGCGCCCGTGCCGTGCTGCCGGCGGTGTTCATCGGCAGCGGACTGACCGAGGCCGCGTACCGCGGCGCCGAATTCCATCCGGCCAACCCCACCGACGACTATGCGCGGGTGCTGGCCGACGAGCTGCGCGCGGCACCCGGGCTGGTGTACGGCTACACCGCGGACCTCGACACCGCCGCCCATGTCTTCGGTATCGGCTCCGACCAGTGGCATACCGCCGCGGCGAATGTCGACGCGCTGCTGTCCCGCCTTCTCGACGCGTTGCCCGCGAACACGGCGGTCCTGGTGACCGCCGATCACGGCGGCATCAATGTCCCGCCCGAGTCCCGCATCGACCTCGACACCGACCCCAGGCTGGCCGAGGGGATCCGGGTGGTGGCCGGTGAGGCGCGGGTGCGGTATCTACACACCGAGCCGGGGGCCGCCGGCGACGTGCAGGCGGTGTGGGGCGGGCTGCTGGACGGCCGCGCGACCGTATACAGCCGCGCGCAGGCCGTAGCCACCGGCATGTTCGGGCCGATCACGGCGCGACACGCCGAGCGGCTCGGCGACGTGGTCGTCGTCTGTTCCGGCGACGCCGCGGTGCTGGCCAGCGCGCATGAGCCTCCGGAAATGTGTCGCCTGGTGGGCTTTCACGGCGGGGCCACCGCGGCGGAGATGGCGATTCCGCTCATCGTTTTCCGGCCGTAGCCCCGCAACACACAACGGACTCGGATCGAGTTCACAGCTCGCTGGGACCGTTCACCGATGTTCGCGCGGTACATTCGGTGCACTGTGATTTTCCGGGGTGTGGGCGAAACTCGGCGATGGCAGCGGGTCATCGCGGTGGCCGCAGCTCTAGGGGTGTTCATCGCACTGGTCACCGGGTCGGCACTGCGGCAGAATTCCGCTATGGCGGCACCGCCGGAGCCAGCGGCTTGGACGACGCCAACCGTCGATGCGCACGCCGGACGGATGCCCGGTCGGCCCGCCGCCCTCAGCCGGGCCGCCCTGACCGTTTCGCAGGCCCCGACACCGGCGAACAAAACCAACCAGGCCCCGTTCCGCCGCTCGTGGATGACCAAAGAACGACCCATGACCTGGAACCGCTTGTCCACGCAATCGGTGCTGACGCCGGCGCCGGTGTCGTTCACCCCGACCGTGTTTGCCCCCGGTGCCGCCCAATCGCGCGCACCCGCGGCTATCCCGTCTGACCGAGATATCTTGACCTGCATCTGCGTCGCCCGCCGCTGATCGTTGCACCCGGGCCGGCGTTTCCCGCCTGTGCAGTTTCGGCGACACGTAAGCGGCCCACGGTTTGTAACCCTCGTGTCTATTTCGTGAAAGAAGACCCTCATGGTTTCGGGCACCACTGACACCGCCACAGGCAGGCGGAGGCTGTAATGGATTTCGCGACCCTGGCTCCGGAGACCAACTCCGGGCTGATGTATTCCGGTCCCGGCGCGGGATCGATGATCCGGGCCGCCGAGGCGTGGGAAACGTTGGCAGCGCGCCTTTTCACCGCGGCGGCCGACTATCGTGCGGCGACCGCACAGCTGGGCGGCGGGTACCCGGCGCTCGTCGAAGCCGCCACACGCTATGCGGATTGGCTCGACGCCGTCGCGGCCCGCAGCGAGCACGCGACCGCCCAGCTCAAGGCGGCGGCCCACGCGCATCGGTCGGCCTTCACAGCGACGGTGCCGCCACCGGCGATCGTCGGCAACCGCACGCAACGAATGTCGTTGGTGTCGGCGAATTGTCTGGGACACAAGAGCGCGGCGATCGCGAACGTCGATGCCGAGTATGACGCGATGTGGGCGCAGAACGCCGTCGCCATGCGCGCCTACGCCGAGTCCGCGGCCGGTGCCGCGACAATGTCGCCCTTCCCCGCTCCACCCGGTAATCCCGCTGTGAGTAAACCCAATTGGGTCCTCCAGTCGGCGCCGGACGTCATAGCGGCCGGCTGCGAAGTGATGTCGGTGATACCCGAGGCGCTGCGACGCCTGTCGTCTTCGCCGCTGACGAGGCTCGAAGCGGCGCTGTCCGCGGTCACTTCGACGCTGTCGAAACTGAATTCGGTGACGGCACCGTCGGACTTCGCGATCGGCCACCTCAATTCGATGAACAAGACGGCGGCGCTGCACTCTCTGTTCCCGGCTGCCACCGACGGCGTCAGCGCGGGCCTGGGCCGCGGGACGCGCGTCGGTGGACTCTCGGTGCCCCGCACCTGGACGGTCGCCGCGCCCGCGATGGAGCGGCTGCGCTGGGACGGGGTCGGCGAGCCCATCCACCTGGTCGCGGTCAGCGAGCCGCCCGGTCCGCGAGCGGCCGACAAGTACGGCGGTTAAAGCGGAGTGACATAGGCCGCGCTGATGCCGCCGTCGACCATGAACGTCGAAGCGGTGATGAATGACGCGTCATCGCTCGCCAAAAACGCGACTGCCGAGGCGATTTCGCCCGGGTCGGCGAAGCGTCCGACCGGAACGTGCACCAACCGGCGAGCAGCCCGCTCGGGGTCCTTGGCGAAAAGCTCCTGCAGCAGCGGGGTGTTGACCGGCCCGGGGCACAGCGCGTTCACCCGGATGCCCTGCCGGGCGAACTGCACACCCAGCTCGCGCGACATCGCGAGCACCCCGCCCTTGGAGGCGGTGTAGGAGATCTGCGACGTCGCCGACCCCAGGACGGCGACGAACGACGCCGTGTTGATGATCGAGCCTTTGCGCGCGGGAACCATGTGCCGCAACGCCGCGCGGCAGCACAGGTACACCGACTTCAGGTTGACGTCCTGGACGCGTTGCCACGCCGGCAGTTCGGTGTTCTCGATGAGGTCGTCGTCGGGCGGCGAGATGCCGGCGTTGTTGAACGCGATGTCGATCCGCCCGTGCGCCCGTGCCGCTGCATCGAACAGCGCGTCGACCGCGGCTTCGTCGGAAACGTCGGTGGGCACGAACAAGCCGGACAGTTCGTCGGCCGCCGCGCCGCCCGCGTCGCCGTCGATGTCGGCGACTACGATCGTGGCGCCCTCGTCATGCATCCGCCGTGCCGCGGCCAGCCCGATGCCGCCGCCGGCGCCGGTGACGACGGCCACGCGGCCCGCCAATCGTTGGGTGAGATCGACCGCCACCTACTCCTCCTCGATCGCGATGAACACGTTCTTGGTTTCGGTGAAATGCAGCGGCGCATCAGGGCCCAGCTCGCGACCGAGCCCCGACTGCTTGAATCCGCCGAAGGGCGTGTTATACCGAACGGACGAGTGCGAATTCACCGATAGATTGCCGGATTCGATTGCCCGGGAGACGCGCAGGGCACGAGACAGGTCGTCGGTCCAGATCGATCCGGATAGCCCGTAGCTGGTGTCATTGGCGAGGGCGATGGCGTCGTGCTCGTCGTCGAAGGCCAGCACCGTGACGACTGGGCCGAAGATCTCTTCGGTGACACAGCGGTCGGTGCGTTCCGGCGTCAGAACGGTTGGTGGGAACCAGAATCCACGACCTGCCGGCGCCGTGCCACGGAACGCGACGGGGGCATTGTCGGGCACATACGACGCCACCTTGTCGCGGTGGGCGGCCGACACCAGCGGACCCATCTCGGTGTCGCGGGATGCCGGGTCGCCGACGACGACGCTGGTGACGGCGGGCTCGAGCAGCTCCATGAACCGGTCATAGACGCTGCGCTGCACCAGGATTCGGCTCCGAGCGCAACAATCCTGGCCCGCGTTGTCGAACACCCCGGCCGGCGCGGTTGCGGCGGCACGCTCGAGGTCGCAGTCGGCGAAAACGATGTTGGCGCTTTTGCCGCCCAATTCCAGGGTCACCCGCTTCACCTGAGCGGCCGCACCGGCCATCACCTTCTTGCCGACGTCGGTGGAACCGGTGAACACGATCTTGCGGACGTGGGGATGGGTGACGAACCGCTCCCCGGCCACCGTGCCCCGTCCCGGCAACACCTGGAGCAGCTCCGCGTCGAGCCCGGCTTGCGCCGCCAGCTCACCGAGCCGGATCGTGGTCAGTGGCGTGGCCTCCGCAGGTTTGATCAGCACGGCGTTGCCCGCGGCGAGGGCGGGGGCGAAGCCCCATGACGCGATGGGCATCGGGAAATTCCATGGGGTGATCACGCCGACCACACCCATCGGTTCGTTGAACGTGACGTCCAGGCCACCCGCCACGGGAATCTGCTTGCCGGACAAGCGTTCCGGAGTCGCCGCGTAGAAGTTCAACACGTCGCGGACGTGACCGGCTTCCCATTCGGCCGCTCCGATGGGGTGCCCCGAGTTGGCGACTTCGAGTGCGGCCAGCTCGCTCAGATGGGTGTCGACGGCGGCGGCGAAGGCCCGCAAGCCGTCGGCCCGCTCGCCCGGGGACAACCGCGCCCACCGCCGCTGGGCCACCAGCGCCCGCCCGACAGCATCGTCGACAGCGGCGGCGTCGGTGTGCTCGACAGAGCGCAGCACCTCCTCGGTGGCCGGGTTGATCAGCTGCGCGACGGACAACTCAGCTCACTCGTCCCGCGTACGACCGGGCCGCGTCGACGATCGCGGTGAACAACCGCAGGTCTTCCAGTGACTGCTCCGGATGCCATTGCACCGCAAGCACAAACCTGTCCCCGGGCAGCTCCAGCGCCTCGACGACGCCATCGGCGTCCCGCGCGCTGACCACCAGTCCATCCCCCACCCTGTCGACGGCCTGATGGTGATAACTCGGCGCATCCGCGGACTCCCCGATCAGCGCGGCCAGCCGGGTACCCGCCACGGTGTGTACCGGCAGCCTGGCGAACACGCCATTGCCCGTCCGATGCCCGCTGTGTCCGAGCACGTCGGGCAGGTGCTGGTGCAGGGTGCCGCCCAGCGCGACATTGAGCACCTGTGCGCCGCGGCAGATTCCCAGCACCGGCAGGCCCCGCCGCAGCGCGCCCCGCAACAACGCGAACTCCCACGCGTCGCGTTCGGTGCGGGGCTGATCGGTGGTGGGGTGCGGTTGCTGGCCGTAGCTGGCGGGGTCCAGGTCATACCCGCCGGTGACCACCAGCGCATGCATCCCATCCAGCGCGGAGTCGACGATCTCGGCGTCGACCGGCTGCGGCGGCAGCAACACAGCGATCCCGCCGGCCAGGATGATGCCTTCGAAATAGTCGGCGGGCAGGAATCCGGCGCGGATATCCCAGATGCCCGTCTGTACCCGCTCCAGATATGTCGTCAGGCCGACCACCGGGCGCGGCGGCGCAGCCGGGCGCGGCGGGTCGCCACCCTCAAACCGTGGCGATCGCAAGCGCGGCGCAGCCGGGCGCGGCGGGTCGCCACCCTCAAAATCAGAGGCGTTCAAACCCACGCATCCTCTCCCAGTCGGTGACCGCCGCGTTGAACGCCGCCAACTCCACCCGGGCGTTGTTCAGGTAGTGGGCGACGACGTCGTCGCCGAACACGTCCCGAGCGAACGTCGAGCGTTCGAACGCCGAGGCCGCCTCGGCAAGCGTGACGGGCAGCCGCTCGACGCCGGGAGTGCGGTAGGCGTTGCCGGCGCAGGGATCCGGTGGCTCCAGGCCCCGTTCGATACCGTACAGCCCGCCGGCGATGAGCGCCGCCACCGCCAGATAGGGGTTGACGTCGCCCCCGGGCACCCGGCACTCGACACGGGTGTTGGACCCGTGACCGACCACCCGCAGCGCGCAGGTGCGGTTGTCCAGTCCCCACGCCAGCGCGGTGGGTGCGAAGCTGCCGTCGGCGAATCGCTTGTACGAGTTGATGTTCGGCGCGTAGAACAGCGTGAGGTCGCCCAAGGTGGCCAGCACGCCGGCCAGAAAACTGCCAAACGCCGACGACATGCCGTGCGGGCGGCTGGGATCGGCGAACACCGCGCCGCCCTGCGGGTCACGCAGCGAGAGGTGAACGTGGCAGCTGTTCCCCTCTCGCTCATCGTATTTGGCCATGAAGGTCAAGCTTTTGCCGTGCTGGTCGGCGATCTCCTTGGCACCGTTCTTGTAGATGACGTGGTTGTCACAGGTGACCAAGGCGTCTGCGTACCGGAAACCGATTTCCTGCTGCCCCTTGTTGCATTCGCCCTTGACAGCTTCGAAGCGCAGGCCGGCCCCGATCATGCCCCGCCGGATGTCGCGCAGCAGCGGCTCCATGCGCGACGAGGCCGAGATCGCGTAGTCGATGTTGTAATCGCTGGCCGGGGTCAGCCCGCGGTAGCCGTTGGTCCACGCCTGACGATAGGGCTCGTCGAACACGATGAATTCCAGCTCGGTAGCGACGTCGGCCGCGAGACCGCGGTCGGCCAGCCGGCCGAGCTGGCGGCGCAGGATCGCCCGCGGCGAGACGGTGACGGGGCCGCCGTCGGCCCAGCCCACGTCGGCGATCACCAACGCCGTACCGGGCAGCCACGGGACGCGCCGCAGGGTGGACAGGTCGGGCGTCATCACCGTGTCGCCGTAACCGGTCTCCCAGCTCGAGATCGCGTAGCCGTCGACGGTGTTCATGTCGACGTCGACGGCGAGCAGATAGCCGCAGCACTCGGCGCCGTGGGCGGCCACGTCGTCGAGGAACAGCCGCGCGTCGATCCGCTTCCCGACCAGCCGGCCCTGCATGTCGGCGAAGGCCACGATGACGGTGTCCACCTCGCCGCTGCCGACGAGCCGTTCGAGAGCGGTCAAGGACAACATCGCGGTGTTCGGATCGGTCACAGCACTTTCTTCACTGGCCATGACCGTCAGTCAACCAGGCGCTACCAGGTACTGGCGCGCAAAATGATCTCGGCGGCCAGTTGCGCCGTCGACTCCTGCACGCTGCGCCGCCCCAGGTGCACCACCCGGTATTCGGCGTAAACGTAGCGCTGACTTGCCTGTGCCACCGCACGTGCGGCCGGCGAACTGACCAACACGGTGGTGCCGATCTCGACGGGTGGGCAGTGGCCGTCGGTGATGGCGCCCTCGTAATCCGCGGCCCGCGGATGGCCGCGATCGATTACCACCAATCCGACGAAACGGCCCAGCCGGGTTGCCGTCAGTTCCCACGCGAGTTCGCCGCCGGCGCGATCGCCCATCACCACGGCCCACCCGATGCCCAGCGCGTCGAGGATGCCGATGACCGACTTGGGAGTCAGGCGCGGATCGAAGCCGATCACGACCGTCCGAAGCGATGCGGTGTGCAGGCGCTCGCACACGGCGTCATACGCCGCCGGGATGCGGTCCTCATCGCCCAATATGACGACGACGACGCCGGTCTCCGGACCGGCCACAACCACCGGGACGGGGAACCCGTCCAGGGTGGTCATCATCGAGGACACCCCAGCACGCTACAGCCAAATGGCATGCGAGCGCGACGACTCTGGGCATTTAATACAGGGACTTAACTTTTTGACCGCGTCGTCAACAACGCCTTTCGAGCCGCCATCACGGTGAATGACCTACGGCCGCAAGTGACTTGCGAGATGTGGCCGCTGTGGCGGTGGACCGTCAAGGAGGCTGAGAATACCGTCGATGTCGAGATGGGACGCCAGCAGGTCGGCGGCGAGGTCGAGCTGGGCATCGCGGCGAGCGGCGACGTTGACGCCGGCGACCACGAAGCCCGTGCGGCCGGCCGCGTCGGCGACCCGGTCGAGCCATACGCGGCGGAAGTTGTCGTTGTCGAGCAAGCCGTGCCAGTGGGTCCCGAAGACCGCGCCGCGCACCACGCCCTGTGGGTGCGGATCCGCACCGGCCGCGAACCAACTCTGTTCGCTGCAGCGGGTGACGCGCCCGTGATGGATCTCGTAGCCGGTGAGCGGTTGCTGCCAGCGACGCAAGGTCTTGTCGGGATGAAAGGTGATGTCCACGTCCAGCAGACCCAGCCCGGGCACGCCGGCGGCCCCGGATTCCACCGGGTCGTCCAGGCGACTGCACAGCATCTGAAATCCACCACAGATGCCCAGCACCGGTTTTTCGCCACGCGCGTGCGCGGTGATCGCGTCGGCAAGGCCGCGATCGCGCAGCCAGGACAGGTCGGAGACGGTGGCTTTACTGCCGGGGATGATGATGACGTCGGTGTCGGTGAGGTCGGCGGGGTCGGCGACCCATCGAACCAGCACGCCCGGCTCGCAGGCCAGGGCCTCGACATCGGTGGAGTTGGATATCCGGGGCAGCCGAACGGCGGCCACCCGCAGCCACTGATCACCGCGCGGGGGTTCGGGCGTGCCGATGACGCGGTGTGCGACCACCGACAGCGAGTCTTCGGCGTCCAACCACAGCTCGTCGGCGTACGGCAGCACTCCGTAGGTCGGGCGGCCCGTCATGTCGTATAGCTGGTGCAACCCGGGTTCGAGCAGCGAGGGGTCACCGCGGAATTTGTTGACGATGAAGCCGGCGATCAGCGCTTGGTCGTCGGGTTCGAGCACCGCGACCGTGCCGAACAGGTGCGCCAGCAGGCCGCCTCGGTCGATGTCCCCGACCAGGAGCACGGGTAGATCTGCGGCCCGGGCCAGCCCCATGTTGGCCAGATCGGTGGCGCGCAGGTTGATCTCGGCCGGCGAGCCGGCCCCCTCGCAGATCACCGCATCAAATTCTGCGCGCAGGCAGGCCAATTCGTCGAACACGATCGAGGCCAGCCGATCACGATGCTGCACATAGCTATTCGCGCTGACCGAGTCGGTGGCCCGGCCCTTGATCACCAGCTGCGAGGTGCGGTCGCCGCCCGGCTTGAGCAGGATGGGGTTGAATCGCACGCTGGGTTCCAGCCCCGCCGCGCGCGCCTGGATCGCCTGGGCGCGGCCGATCTCACCGCCTTCGATGGTCACCACCGAGTTGTTGGACATGTTCTGCGCCTTGAACGGGGCGACGCGGACCCCGCGGCGGGCCAACAGGCGGCACAGGCCCGCCACCACCACCGATTTCCCGGCGTCGGAGCTAGTCCCCGCGACCAGCAGCGCTCCGGTCATCCGGCAAACGTCATGGCAAGGTGAGGATTTCGACGCCGGCGTCGGTGACCAGCAGCGTGTGCTCGAACTGCGCGGTCCACTTGCGGTCCCGGGTGACCACCGTCCAGCCGTCGTCCCAGATCTCGTAGTCCAGACCGCCGAGGTTGATCATCGGTTCGATGGTGAACGTCATGCCGGGTTGGATGATGGTGGACACCGACGGCTGGTCGTAGTGCAGGACGACCAAACCGTTGTGAAATGTGGTGCCGATACCGTGACCGGTAAAGTCACGAACAACGTTGTAGCCGAACCGATTTGCGTACGACTCGATGACACGGCCGACGACCGAGAGCGCACGACCGGGCTTGACGGCGTTGATCGCGCGCATCGTCGCCTCCCGCGTTCGCTCCACCAGCAGCCGGTGTTCCTCCGACACATCGCCGGCCAGGAAGGTCGCATTGGTGTCGCCGTGCACCCCGTCGATGTAGGCCGTGACGTCGATGTTGACGATGTCGCCGTCGGCGATCACCGTCGAGTCGGGGATCCCGTGGCAGATGACCTCGTTCAGCGACGTGCAGCACGACTTCGGATAGCCCTTGTAACCCAGGGTCGAAGGATATGCGCCGTGGTCGACCATGTACTCGTGGGCGATCCGGTCCAGCTCGTCGGTGGTCACCCCGGGTGCGACGGCTTTGCCCGCCTCGACCAGCGCGCCGGCCGCGATCCGGCCGGCGACGCGCATCTTCTCGATCACCTCGGGCGTCTGCACCCACGGCTCGCTGCCCTCTTGGGCCGTCGGCTTCCAGGCGTACTCGGGGCGCGGGATGCGGCTGGGCACGGGGAGAGTCGGCGACAACTCTCCGGGAGCGAGTGCGGTGCGAGCGGGCATGGCGCAAGCTTAATCGCAGGCCGCGCGACCCGGCCGGGCGTCGAGGTAGGGATCCCCAGGCGCTGAGCATCCGACGCCCAGCCCGCGATCAGAGCCGCTGGCGGCGCAGCAGCGAGCGGCGCGGTCCCCGGATGATCACCGAGCCGCACACCACCTGCCCGGTCAGCACCACGTGCGGCCTGCCCTCACCGGGCGGGTCTTTGCGCCGGTCGCTGGCGCTGCCCACGTACACCTCGACGTCGTCGATCGAGGCGCTTGCCCCGTCCGGCAATCGAATCTCCACCGAGCCGAACCGCATGTCGAGTTCGATGACCACCACCGGCCCCGCGAAGCGAGCCTTGGTGAGGTCGAGTTCCACCGAACCCAGGCGGCGGACCAGGGCCAGGCGGGTGGGCACCGTCCATTCGCCGTGGCGCTTCAGCGAACCGGCCCAGCCGCGCAGTTCCACCCGGTCCGCGGCGGAGGTGACGATGGCGCCCGGCCCCGGCAGATCGCCGACCAAGCCGTCCAGTTCGCCGCGCGTGCGCGCGTAGGACACCTGCGAAGAGCGCTGCTCGAACTCGTCGATATCGATCAGCCCGAGCGCGACCGCGTTGTGCAGTCGTCGCATCGTGCCATTGCGGTCGGCGTCGGAGACGCGCAACGCCACCATGTCGCCGCCGGTATCGCTCATGTTCGCAATTTACCGCTGAAGCGCCCGGCGCAAGCGCCGCGCTTGCGAACGGCGCTAGGCCAGGAAGTTCGGCGGCAGCGCTTCGAACATGAACTTGGTCATCCGAACCGCCCACTCGGAGCTGCCACCCCCCACGATCAGGGAGGCGAAGGCCAGGTCGCCGCGGTATCCGGCGAACCACGAGTGCGATCCGCCCGGAAACTCGGCCTCACCGGTCTTTCCGTAGATCTCGCCGCAGCCGGCGATCTCCTTGGCGGTGCCGTTGGTCACCACCAGACGCATCATCGGCCGCAGCGCGTCGATCATCTTCGGGCTGATCGGCGTGGTGTCGCCCTGGACGGCCGTCTGGCGGCCCACGATCAGCTGGGGCACGGGCGTCTTGCCGGCGGCGACCGTGGCCGCCACCAGGGCCATGCCGAACGGGCTGGCCAGCACCTTGCCCTGGCCGAAACCGTCCTCCGTGCGTTCGGCCAGGTCCACCGTCGGCGGCACCGACCCCGTCACGGTGGTGACGCCGTCCACCGTGTAGTCGAGCCCCATCCCGTACTGGGCGGCCGTTTGGGTCAGACCGCGCGGCGGCATCCGGCTGCTCAGCTCCGCGAACGTGGTGTTACACGAGCTGGCGAAGGCGCGCGACAGCGACACGACGCCGAGATCGAAGCCACCGTAGTTGGGCACGGTGCGGTGCCCGATGTCGACGTGGCCCGGGCAGCCCAGCATCGAGTTGGGCGTGGCCATGTCACGGTCGACGGCCGCCCCGGCGGTGATCATCTTGAACGTGGACCCGGGTGGGAAGAGGCCGTTGGTGGCGGGCAAACCGTCCGCGTCGGCACCGCCGTTCTGCGCGATCGCAAGGATCTCTCCGGTCGACGGCTTGATCACGACGATCATCGCCTTGCCGCCCTTGTTGTCGACCGCGCGTTGGGCGGCGTTCTGCACCACCCGGTCCAGGGTGATCGACACCGAGGGCGCCGGCGACCCTTCGACCTCGTGCAGCACTTCGACCTCGACGCCGTTCTGGTTGACGCTCACCACCCGCCAGCCCGCCTCGCCGTCGAGTTGGTCCACCACGGCCTTCTTCACCGCGGAGATGACGGCCGGCGCGAAATGCGGGTCGGTGGGCAGCATTTCGGGCTGCGGGGTGACTACGACGCCGGGCAGATGGCCGACCAGGGGGGACACCTTGTCGTTGTCGTCGGGGTGCAGCGTCACCCCCAGATCCACCGGGTGCGGTGTCGAGCTGGCTTGCTCGGCGAGCAGCTGCGGGTCGTTGAGGGCCCCATTGAAGGGGTGCAGCACGTCGACGATCGCGTGTGTCGTGCCCGAAAGGGCGGGTCCGGCCTGGGTGGCGTCCAGCGTGTAGTGGTACAGGTAACCCGGCACCAGCACGTCGCTGCCGCCGAGCTCGTTCACCGAGGCGCGGTGTGGCCGGTCGGCGCGCAACGCGAACGTCTGGTGCTCGCCCAACTTGGGGTGCAGCGCGGTGGTGGTCCACCGAACCGCCCAGCGCCCCTCGTCGCGCGCCATCTTCAGCTGGCCGTCATAGGTCCAGGTCCGGTTCTTGGGCAGTTGCCACGTGAAGCGGTAGCCGACGGTGCCGCTGTCCTCGGCGTACTTGGCGTTGAGGACCTGCGCGTCGAGGTGGGACGCCTGCAGGCCGGACCAGGCCGCGTTGAGCGCCTCGCGGGCCTCGTTGGGGCTGTCGCTGAGCTGCGCGGCGGTCGCGGTGTCGCCGATGGCCAGGGCGCGGAAGAATTTCTCCGCCGCCGGGCCCGGACCGTCTGGGCGGGGTGTGCATCCGGCCAGGACGACGACCGCGATGAGCAGCAAGCCTGAGGCGGATGAGGCCATTGTTGTTCTAGTTAC
Source organism: Mycobacterium sp. NGS58 (assembly GCF_059812385.1). Taxonomy (NCBI): domain Bacteria; kingdom Bacillati; phylum Actinomycetota; class Actinomycetes; order Mycobacteriales; family Mycobacteriaceae; genus Mycobacterium; species Mycobacterium sp. NGS58. The sequence continues at coordinate 195,309 of NZ_JCALCO010000008.1, forward strand.
CATCGGTGCAAATGTTAAGAACTGTGGCCTGAACGGCACCGCCGACACACCGAGACCCGACCGTTATGCGTGGATTGATCGCTCCGAGGGATCGTCCAGCCGGGCAGCCAGCGCCCGGCCCAGCCGGGCGGTCGTGGCGAGGCGGCGGCATGCGCGTCGGCTAGTCGAGCAGCACCGTCGCGAAGGTGCCGATCTCGGTGAAGCCCACTCGGGCGTACGCGGCGCGCGCCACCGTGTTGAAGTCGTTGACGTAGAGGCTGGCGGTTCGCCCGGTGCCGACGATCACCGCGGCCACCGTAGCGGTGCCGGCGGTGCCCAGGCCCACCCCGCGCCACTCCGGGTGCACCCAGACCCCCTGGATCTGCCCCACGCCCGGCGACTGCGAGCCGACCTCGGCCTTGAAGACGACCTGGCCCTGCTCGAACCGTGCCCACGCGCGCCCCGCCGTGATCAGGCTGGCCACTCGCCGCCGGTAGCCGCGGCCGCCGTCGCCGATCCGCGGGTCGACGCCCACCTCGCCGATGAACATGTCGACGGCGGCCACCAGGTAGGCGTCCAGCTCTTCGGGCCTGACCTGTCGCACGCCGGGGTCGAGGTCGCAGCTGGGGTGGGTGGACAACGCCAGCAGCGGCTGATGGGAGCGCACGTCGCGGGCCGGGCCCCAGGCCGCCTCGAGCCGCTCCCACATCGGCATCACCAGCTCGGCCCTGCCGACCAGCGACGAGCAGCGACGCGACCCGCGCATGGCCTCGTCGGCGAATGCGCTCAGATCGCCCGGCGCACCGCGCAGCGGGATCAGGTTGGCGCCGGCGAAGCACAGCGATTGGTCGGCGCCGCGCAGCGTCCACAGTTCGCCGCCGATGGAATTGGGATCGATGCCGTGGTCGGCCACCCGGGCCGCGACCATGCATGACGCGACGGGATCGTCGTCGAGCACCCGCCAGACAGCGGCCGCGTCGCGCACCACGGACACCCGTCGCTCACCGACAAGGCGGAATAGGGGCGGAGCCGACATATGGCGAACTCTCTGTGGTGCGAACTCTTCGACCGGGCGCTGGCGTTAATCAGCTTACGGTGACAACAGGTGAACCGCTCGATGTTGCTTCCGGTCCGCCATCGCCGTTCACGTCGGTACCCATTTCCGCGGCGATTCGCATTGCCTCTTCGATCAGCGTCTCGACAATCTGGGCTTCGGGCACGGTCTTGATCACTTCGCCACGAACGAAGATCTGGCCCTTGCCATTTCCCGAGGCGACGCCGAGGTCGGCCTCGCGGGCCTCCCCCGGACCGTTGACGACGCACCCCATCACGGCGACCCGTAGCGGCACGTCCAGACCGTCCAGGCCGGCGCTGACCGCGTTAGCCAGGGTGTAGACGTCGACCTGCGCGCGCCCACACGACGGGCAGGACACGATCTCCAGCCCGCGCGGCCGCAGGTTCAGCGATTCGAGGATCGCAGTGCCGACCTTGACTTCCTCGACCGGCGGCGCCGACAGCGACACCCGGATGGTGTCGCCGATGCCGCGCGACAGCAGTGCGCCGAAAGCGACCGCGGACTTGATGGTGCCCTGGAAGGCGGGACCGGCCTCCGTGACGCCGAGGTGCAGCGGGTAGTCGCACTGTTCGGCCAGCTGCTCGTAGGCGGCGACCATCACCACCGGGTCGTTGTGCTTGACGCTGATCTTGATGTCCCCGAAGCCGTGCTCCTCGAACAGCGAGGCTTCCCACAGCGCCGACTCGACGAGCGCCTCGGGGGTGGCCTTGCCGTACTTCTCCATGAACCGCTTGTCCAGCGAGCCCGCGTTGACGCCGATGCGAATCGGGATGCCGGCGGCACCGGCGGCCTTGGCGACCTCGCCGACGCGGCCGTCGAATTCCTTGATGTTGCCGGGGTTTACCCGCACCGCGGCGCAACCCGCGTCGATGGCGGCGAAGATGTACTTGGGCTGGAAGTGGATGTCGGCGATGACGGGGATCTGGCTGTGCCGGGCGATCTCGGCGAGCGCGTCGGCATCCTCCTGACGCGGGCACGCCACGCGGACGATGTCGCAGCCGGCCGCGGTCAACTCGGCGATCTGCTGCAGCGTCGTGTTGACGTCATGCGTCTTGGTGGTGCACATCGACTGCACCGAAATCGGGTGGTCGCTGCCGACCCCGACGTCACGGACCATCAGTTGGCGCGTGGTACGCCGGGGAGCAAGCGTGGGCGCCGGAGTCTGCGGCATGCCCAGGCCAATGGTCACTGTTGATTCCTTCGGTTTCGTTATTGGAAGAGCCTGATCGGATTGACCAGATCGGCGGTCACGGTCAGCAGCATGTAGCCCACCACGAACACCAGCACGACGTACGTCGCGGGCATCAGTTTGAGGTAGTTCACCGGCGCGGCCGCTACCATGCCGCGGGCCGACCGGATCAGGTTGCGGATCTTCTCGAACACCGCGATGGCGATGTGGCCGCCGTCGAAGGGCAGCAGCGGCACCAGGTTGATCGCGCCCAGGATCAGGTTCAGCTGGGCCAGGAAGAACCAGAACGCCACCCACAACCCGTGGTCGACGGTGTCGCCGCCGACGATGCTGGCCCCAACCACGCTCATCGGCGTCTCGGGGTCGCGCTGGCCGCCGCCGATGGCGTGCACCAGCGCACCGACCTTCGTCGGTATCGCGACGAGCGCCTTGCCCACCTCGCGCGTCAGGTCACCGGTGAAGGCGATGGTGGCCGGGATCGCGGTCAGCGGTCCATAGTGCGTGGGCGCGACCTTGACGGCGCCGACGCCGATGGCGCCGACCGTCGAGGGTTGCTGCTGACCGCCCGGCGCGTTGGACCCGGTGCTCAGGTAGCGCTGGGTGGTTGTGACGTCGACATAGGCGGTGATCGTGGTGCCGTCGCGCTCGGCGACGATCGAGACGTTGCCACGCAGCTTGCGGATGGCGGCGGCCATGTCCTCGAAGGTCGACACCGGGGTGTTGCCCACCTTGACGATGACGTCGCCGGGCCGGATGCCGGCAAGTGCCGCCGGACCGGGCCCGGCGCAGCCCGCCACCTTGCCAGGCGCCACTTCCGGTGCCACGCAAGCGGTTTCGCCGACCACGGCCCGCGTCGGCGGATGCAGGTTCGGCAGGCCCCAGATCAGGGCGATGCCGTAGAGCAGCACCAGGGCGATGACGAAGTTCGCGGCCGGGCCGGCGAACAGCACCGCCACCCGCTTCCAGACCGCTTGCTTGAACATGGCGCGGTCGGACTCGTCGGGGGCCAACTCCTCCACCGAGGTCATGCCGGCGATATCGCAGAAGCCGCCCAGCGGAACCGCCTTGAGGCCGTACTCGATTCCACCGCGCCGGGTCGACCACAGGGTGGGGCCGAAGCCGACGAAGTAGCGCCTCACCTTCATGCCGGTCGCGCGCGCGACCCACATGTGCCCGCACTCGTGCAGGGCCACCGAGATCAGGATGGCCAGTGCGAACAGCACAATGCCGATAACGAACATCATCTGGTCTGCAGGACCTTTCTCACACCACTCCGGAGGCTTTTGCTGACACCTTGGCGGGCTGGACTTGTGCGACGGCGCGCCGTGCCCGGTCACGTGCCCAGCGCTGCGCGTCGAGTACCTCATCCACGTTAGCGGGTACTTCGCCAAATTTGGGCGCCCACTGGTCGGCGGCGTGCAGCACGTCGGCGATGGTTTTGACAATTGCGGGGAACCCGACCCGGCCCGCGAGGAAGGCCTCCGCCGCCTCCTCGTTGGCCGCGTTGTAGACCGCGGTCATGCAGCCGCCGGTCTGCCCGGCGTACCGGGCCAGCTCGACCGCGGGGAAAACGTCAGCGTCCAGCGGTTCGAAATCCCAGCTAGAGGCCGTGCTGAAATCACAGCTGGCGGCCGCGCCGGGCACCCGTTGCGGCCAGCCCAGGGCCAGCGAGATCGGCAGCTTCATGTCCGGGGGGCTGGCCTGGGCGAGGGTCGAGCCGTCGACGAAGGTGACCATCGAATGAACAATCGACTGGGGATGCACGACCACCTCGATGCGGTCGTAGGGAATGCCGAACAGCAGGTGGGTCTCGATGAGCTCGAGCCCCTTGTTGACCAGCGAGGCCGAGTTCAGCGTGTTCATCGGGCCCATCGACCAGGTCGGATGGGCGCCCGCCTGTTCGGGGGTGACGTCCTCGAGCTGGGCCGCCGTCCAGCCGCGGAACGGGCCGCCGGAGGCGGTCAGCACCAGCTTGGCGACTTCGTCGCCGGTTCCGCCGCGCAGGCATTGCGCCAGCGCGGAATGCTCGGAGTCAACCGGCACGATCTGCCCCGGCTTTGCGGCCTGGAGCACCAGCGGACCGCCTGCGATCAGTGATTCCTTGTTGGCCAGCGCCAGCCGGGCACCCGACTGCAGTGCGGCCAGCGTTGGCCGCAGGCCCAACGCCCCCACCAGCGCGTTGAGGACGACGTCGGCCTCGGTCTCCTCGACCAGCCGGGTAACCGCCTCGGGGCCGGCAAAGGGGATGTCGCCGGCCCGCTGCGCCGCCGCTTCGTCGGCTACCGCGATGTTGGTCACCCCAGTCTCGGCGCGCTGCCGCAACAACGTGTCCAGGTTGGCGCCTCCCGCCGCCAGGCCGACCACCTCGAAGCGGTCCGGGTTGGCGGCGATGACGTCCAGCGCCTGGGTGCCGATGGAGCCGGTGCTGCCCAGCACCAGCACGCGGAGCCGGTCGGCCGTGTGCCCGTCGGTCTTCGGGTTGGTCACCCGTTCATTGTGCCGCCCGGCACCGACCGGGGCCATCCACCGGGCCATGCCCCGCAGGCCCGCAATGGGTGTGCCAGAATTCGGGAACAAGCCGATCCGATCCGAAGGGGATTTCGCCGTGGCCAGTACCGAAGTGGAGCGCATCGGCGTCGACGCCGTCGAGGTGCCGTCGGCAGCGTGGGGTTGGAGCAGGATCAACCACCGCACCTGGCACATTGCCGGCCTGTTCGGCTTCGGCTTCCTGCTGGCGATGCTGCGCGGCAACCACGTCGGCCACATCGAGAACTGGTTCCTGATCGGCTTTGCGACGCTGGTCCTCGTGGCGCTGATCCGCGACCTGTGGGGCCGCCGCCGCGGCTGGATCAGGTAGCCGCCACCCCGATTCCTAGCGGTGCATGCGGCGCCGCCAGGCGCCGCCGATCACGACGACCGCGAACGCGAGCGCGGCAATCAACCACGGCCACACCCCGTGCTGATGTACCCAGCCGGCCAGCGCGCCCTGCAGCCGTCCGGCCGCGGTGATCACCGCGTCCCGGGGGCTGCCGTGCCCGCCGAACAGGCGCACCTCGTAGCCGCCGTAGTAGGCCACGTACAGCCCGACCACCACCAGCAGCCCGCCGGCGATCCGGTTGACGAAGGGCAGTGTTCGGCGCAGCCGGTCCACCATCGCCGTGCTCGCCGCCGCCGCAGCGGCCGCGAGCACCCCGACGACCAGCGTCAACCCCGCGGTGTAGGCGAGGTAGATCGCCACGCCGGTGAGCATCGATCGGCCGCGCAGGCCGGCGGCGGTGACGGCCAGAAACGGCCCGACCGTGCATGACAGCGAGGCGATCGCGTAGCTGATGCCGTATCCGTACATGGAGCCCAGCCGGGCGGTGGGGGCCCACCGCGGACCAAGCGGCCGCGGGGTCAGGGCCGACAGGGTCCGGCCCGTCAGCAGCCACGCGCCGAGGCCGATCAGCACCACCCCGACGACCACGGTGGCGTACGGCAGGTACCGCTGCACGGTCGTGGCCGTCGAGACGGTCAGCGCGCCGAAGATGCCGAACACCGTCAGGAAGCCCAGCGCCATCCCGACGGTGGCCGCCAGCGCCCGCCCGGCGGCCACCGCGCCGGACGCCGCCCCCGAACGCTGGCCGCGCACCACCAGCAGCAGGTAGCCGGGCAGCATGGCGAACCCACACGGGTTCAGCGCGGCCACCAGTCCGGCCGCGAAGGCCAGGCCGACCAGACCCCGGTCCACCGAGTCAGGACCTCAGTGCGGAGACCCGGTCGGAGAGCTCCTGCTGTGACATCGCCGAGGTGGGGTTGTTGACGAAGGTGGAGCTGCCGTCCGCGCGGTAGAACACATAGGCGGGCTGCCAGGGCACGTTGTAGCGGGCCCAGATGGACCCGTCGGCGTCGTTCAGGTTGGTGAAGTTCAGGCCGTACTTGGAGACGAAGTTCTGTTCCGCGCCGACGTCCGACCGCCCGGCCACGCCGACGAAGGTGACGCCGGGATTGGCGGCCGCCACCCGGCCGACGCCCGGGGCCTCGGCATTGCAGAACGGGCAGAACGGCGCCCAGAACCACAGCACCGCCGGTTTGCCCTGCAGACTGGCGCCGTCGAACGGCGCACCGCTGAGCGTCGTCCCGGTGAATTGCAGCCGGTCGTCGGCGGCCAGCGCGCGTTGGGCGTCGCCCACGCCGACCAACATGGTCGCGGCGATGAGCGCCGCGGCAAACACTGTGTTCAAGGCTGACGAGCGGATACTCATGGCACACCTCATTTGCTGGAGTTTGCCTTTACGACGGGACAGCCCGTCGTCCGGTTCATCCGCGCTCGGCGGCCAGCTGCCCGCAGGCGGCGCTGATTTCGCGCCCGCGAGTGTCGCGCACCGTGCAGGAAACCCCCTTGCCGCGGACCCGCCGAACGAATTCCCGCTCCACGGCTTTCGGGCTGGCGTCCCACTCACTTCCCGGGGTCGGGTTGAGCGGAATCAGGTTCACGTGCACCAGCGGCCCGAGCGCGCGATGCAGCCGCTGCCCCAAAAGGTCTGCGCGCCAAGGCTGGTCATTGACGTCGCGGATCAACGCGTACTCAACCGACACCCGCCGTCCAGTGACGTCGGCGTAATACCGTGCGGCATCGAGGGCTTCGCTGATCTTCCACCGGTTGTTGACCGGCACCAGCGTGTCGCGCAGTTCGTCGTCCGGCGCGTGCAGCGACAGCGCCAGCGTGACGCCCAGACGCTCGTCGGCGAGTTTGCGGATGGCGGGGGCCAGGCCCACCGTCGACACGGTCACCGAACGGGCCGAGATTCCGAAACCATGTGGCGGTGCGGCGATGATGCGCCGCACCGCGTCGACCACCCGCGCGTAGTTGGCCAGCGGCTCCCCCATGCCCATGAACACCACGTTGGACAGCCGGTCCCCGAAGTCGTCGCGCAGGGCCGCAGCGCCGGCGCGCACCTGCTCGAGAATCTCGGCCGTCGAGAGGTTACGGGTCAACCCGCCCTGACCCGTCGCGCAGAACGGGCACGCCATGCCGCAGCCGGCCTGCGACGAAATGCATACCGTGTTGCGCTGCGGGTAGCGCATCAGCACCGACTCGACGGTGACCCCATCGGGGGCCCGCCACAAAGTTTTTCTCGTCTGGCCGGCATCGCAGGTCACGTCGGAGGCCGCGGTGAGCAGGATGGGGAACATCGCCTCGGCAATGGCGTCGCGCAATCCCGCCGGAAGGTCGGTCATCTGTCGCGGATCGGCGATCAGCCGGCCGTAGTACTGATGCGCCAGCTGCTTGGCGCGAAACGCCGGCAGGCCCAGCTCCGTAACGGCGGACGCGCGGCCGTCCTCGTCGAGGTCGGCTAGGTGCCGAGGCGGCCTGCCGGGACGCGGCTCGGAGAAAACCAATTGTTGAACCATGACCTGTCCAGTATCGGCCATGTTCGCGCCGACCTAGGGAACGAGTGTCAGCACCGTCCAGGCTGCGACCGCCGACGGCAGGACGCCATCGAGACGATCCATCAGGCCACCGTGGCCGGGCAGCAGCCGGCCCATGTCTTTGATGCCGAGATCGCGCTTGACCTGTGACTCCACCAGATCGCCGAGCGTGCTGGTCAGCACCAGGACGACACCCAGCAGAGCGCCGATCCACGGCGGTTTGCCGGCCAGGTACGTCGCCGTCAGGGTCGCCGCGGTGATTCCGAGCACCAAAGAACCGGCGAATCCCTCCCAAGACTTCTTCGGACTGATCGCCGGGACCATCGGGTGCTTACCGAAGAGCGCCCCGACGGCATATCCGCCGGTGTCGGAGGCGACGACGGTGATCATCAGGCAGAACACCCGCCCCGCCCCGTCGTGCGGATAGACCAGCAGCACCCCGAACGACGCGAACAGCGGCACCCACGCGGCCAGGAACACGGTGGCCGACGCGTCCCTGAGGTAATTAGCCGACGGCGAGCCGTCGAACGGCTCGGGCCGTTTCCGGTTGTCCTGCATGAAGAGCCGCCACACATTGCAGACCACCACGGTGACGCCGAAGCCGGCCAGTGCGCCCGCGGCGTGGAACGGCCAGGTCAGCCAGACGGTGAGCTGACCCCCGGCCAGCAGCGGTATGACGGGTATCACGTAGCCGGCTTCGCGCAAGCGCCGGACCACTTCGTGGGTGGCCACGACGATGGCCAGGGCGACGATGGGAACCCAGAAGCGCGGCGCGAACACGAGCGTCACGACCAGAACGCCGCCGATGCCGGCGCCCACCGCGATGGCGGCGCGCAAGTCGCGTCCGGCCCGAGAGGTCTTCTTGGCCGGCTGCTGGGCCGTGTCCTTGGCGGGGCGCGCCGGATTATCGGGCGGGTCGCCTGCGCCGGGTTCGGGAATAGCCACTGGCGTGGATGAACTTAGCTGCTGAGCGGTCGCTAGACCTCCAGCAGTTCGCCTTCTTTGTGCTTGACCAGTTCTTCGATCTGGGTGATGTATTGGTGGGTGGTCTTGTCCAGGTCCTTTTCGGCCCGGCCGACCTCGTCCTCGCCGGCCTCGCCGTCCTTGCGAATCCGGTGCAGCTCCTCCATCGCCTTGCGGCGGATGTTGCGCACCGAAACCTTGGCGTCCTCCCCCTTGCCCTTGGCCTGCTTGACCAACTCCCGGCGGCGTTCCTCGGTGAGCTGCGGCACCGCCACCCTGATCAGGGTGCCGTCGTTGGTGGGGTTGACACCGAGGTCGGAGTTGCGAATCGCCGTCTCGATCGCGCCCACCTGGCTGGCTTCGTAGGGCTTGATGACGACGAGGCGCGCCTCGGGCACGTTGATACTGGCCAGTTGCGTGATGGGCGTGGCCGCGCCGTAGTAGTCGATGACGATCCGCGAGAACATGCCCGGGTTGGCGCGCCCGGTCCGGATGGTCGACAAGTCGTCGCGGGCAACGGCCACGGCCTTTTCCATTTTCTCTTCCGCGTCGAAGAGAGCCTCGTCAATCATGTACGCCGCTCCTCCTCAGTGCTGCGCTGCGCATCCTCGCACGCGCAAGTGATCGCGTCTTCGGTTCAGGTGGTGACCAGAGTCCCGATCTTCTCACCAGCGACCGCTCGGGCGATATTGCCATTGGTCAGCAGGTTGAACACCAGGATCGGCATGCCATTGTCCATGCACAGGCTGAACGCGGTTGCATCGGCCACTCGTAGTCCGCGGTCGATGACCTCACGATGGCTGATCGCGGCGATCAATTCGGCATCGGGATGCTGGCGGGGATCCGCGTCGAACACGCCGTCGACAGCCTTGGCCATCAGGACCACCTCGGCGCCGATCTCCAGGGCACGCTGCGCGGCCGTGGTGTCGGTGGAGAAGTACGGCAGTCCCATGCCGGCGCCGAAGATCACCACGCGCCCCTTCTCCAGGTGGCGTACGGCGCGCAGGGGGAGATAGGGCTCGGCGACCTGGCCCATGGTGATCGCGGTCTGGACCCGGGTGACGATGCCCTCCTTCTCCAGAAAGTCTTGCAGCGCAAGGCTGTTCATGACGGTGCCCAACATGCCCATGTAGTCCGAACGGGTGCGTTCCATGCCGCGCTGCTGAAGCTGCGCACCCCGAAAGAAGTTGCCACCGCCGATCACGACGGCGACCTGAACACCGTCGCGAACCACCTCGGCGATCTGCCGCGCCACCCGCGCCACGACATCGGGATCCAGGCCGACCTGACCGCCGCCGAACATCTCACCGCCGAGCTTGAGCAACACCCGCGAGTACCTGGCCCGGCTCGGCGCCTGGTCAGAACCCACTCCGTATTCCGGTGCAGGTGTCGATGCGCCGTTGCTGGTGGGTGCCGGCTCGGGCCCCGGAGCCGCCGAACCGGCGACTTGGGACTCCCTGGACTCCGTCATCAGACTCCTCGCATGAGAGTGCCATCCCGGGCGATCTCCATCCGGAACGGCATTTCACATCCTGCCTCATCGCAGCACAATGCGGTGTCGACGGGGTGCATTATGCGCATAGTTGGCGCGCCGGACCAATTTTCGAGTCTCTCGGTACCGAAATGCGCCCGGCACCAACGCCCTTTCTGCGGGGTCGCGTTTGAGCCACGGTTGGCATGGGAACCCGCATCAACGCGGCAGCAATATGCGGTCTCGAGCAATGAGGACCGGCCTCGCCGTATGACCGGGTGGATCGCTCGCGATCGCCGGTGAGCATTGGATCGCTCACAGTACGCCAACGAGGAGGAAGCATTTCCATGGCTGAAGAAAACAAGTCGGGACCTGCCGAAGCTGTGAAAGGCGTCGTCGAGGACGTCAAAGGAAAGGCCAAGGAGGCCGTAGGCGCGGTGGCCGGTCGTGATGACCTCACCCGCGAGGGCCAGGCGCAGCAGGACAAGGCCGACGCGCAGCGTGACGCGGCGAAGAAGGAAGCCGAAGCGGAAGCCGCGCGAGGCGGCGCCAAGGCGGCCGAGGAGCGTCAGAAGGACAACCAGTAGCGCGTCGAAGGCGAGGGGCCTGGTCCGTGGAAACGGACCGGGCCTTTCGTTTTCTCGAGGGTCCCACCAGTGCCGACCGCAGTTTTGCATAGCAAATGCATAGTTTTTGGCGGGATGGGTACCCACGCCTAGCGCTGTACGACATCTCCGCAGAGGTGTGTACGGACCGGGGGGGAACCGGGACGTCACGAGGTTAGGAGATGCCGTTGGACGTGGTGGTGCTCACCGATGAGGATGACTTCGAATCGGCCTTACCGTTGTTGTCGACGTTCGCGCAGCCGATGCGCCGCACCACCCTGACGGCCGACACCGATGGACAGTGCGCCATGGCCGACATCGCGATCATCGATGCGCGCACGAACATGGCGATGGCTCAGGACGTCAGCCATCGACTGACGGCCGACAACCCCGGTACCGCTGTGGTGGCCCTGGTGGCACCGGCAGATTCCGCTGCCGTCGACGTCGACTCCAACTTCGACGACGTGATGCTGCCCGGCACCGGAGCCGAGGAGTTGCAGGCCCGGTTGCGCCTCGCGATCAGCCGCCGCCGCAGCGCGGTCGACGGCACCCTTAAGTTCGGCGACCTGCTGCTACATCCAGCCAGTTTCACCGCGTCGATGGACGGCAACGACCTCGGTCTGACACTCACGGAATTCAAACTGCTGAATTTCCTTGTGCAGCATGCCGGTCAGGCATTCACCCGAACTCGCTTGATGCAAGAAGCATGGGGCTACGACAACACCGGCAAGGTGCGCACGGTCGACGTCCACATCCGGCGGCTGCGCGCCAAGCTGGGCGCCCGGCACCAATTCATGGTCGAGACCGTCCGGGGCGTCGGCTACCGGGCCGCGACGCCGCCGCAACCGGAATGGGTCGTCACCGACTCGAGGCTGACGCCGATCTGGAGCTCGAGCAGGACGCCCGCGCGGGCCTGACGCACCCGGGACCACGACGCTTATGGCGGGTATCAGCCGAAGAACGGGAATGCACGCTTGCGCGCCAGCGCATCCATTCCGTCCTGGATGGCGCCTTGCACCTCGTGATACTTACGGTCGACGTATTGGGCGTCGTCCGCCCGCTCGGGATCGCTGTCGAGTTCCACGGGGGGCATGAACCGGGTCCTGATCTTGGCCGGCAGGGGCAACTGCGGAAGCGCCGCCGGTGCGATTCCCCACGGCAACGAGACGGCCAACGGAAATACCTTGAGGCGCAGGATCCGGTCCAGGCGCAGGGCTTTCGACAACCGGTCGCCGCGGATCAGCACGGGCATCGCGTCAGCGCCGCCGACGGTCGCGATCGGCACGATCGGCACGCCGGCTCGGATCGCCATCTTGACGAAGCCGGTACGCCCCGCCAGGTTGGCCTGATCGCGCTCGGTCCACGGGCGCAACGAGTCCACTTCCCCACCGGGCCACAGCGCCACGTCACGCCCCTCCGCCAATGCGGTGGCGATCGCGTCGGGGGCGGCAGGCAACACTCCCATCGATCGGAAGTAGCGCCCGAACAACGGAATTGCCATCAACGCATCGTGCGCGGTGCCGTGCAGGGGGCGCTCCTGCCCGAACCGGCGCCACCATTGCAGGCCAACGGTCCAGGCATCCCAGACGAACGGGGCCCCGGAGTGAATCCCCACCAGCAGCGCCGGTGGCTTCTCCGGAATGTTCTCCCAGCCGTCGATCTCCATCCGAAACCAGTAATCCACCAGCACATTCCAGAGATATTTCTGTCGCTGCAAGGTGGTCTCATCCTGGCCCGAAAGATCCCATCGCGCCGCACGCTCGGCCACCCAGCCGCTCAGCCCGCCGGCTTGGTTGCTGCGTCGTTCCTCCATTGCCGCGCGGGCTTGTTCGGCCTGCCGCTTCGCTTGGGCGCGTACTGGCGCGGGCCTGTGATCCGGGTTACTCATGCCGTTCGAATACCCGATTCGGGCGCACACGATTCCCTCGAATGCAAATCTCCCCGCGCCACTCGCATGGCGCGGGGAGAATCTGCAGCCGGTTTACGTTGCGGCTCAGGTGTGCGCCGCCGGCGCGGGCGGAGCACCCGGGGCCGGGCTGTTCGGCGCCGCAGGCGCCGAGCCACCCTGCACGTTGGACGTCCACATCAGGACGTCCTGCATCCCGTCGTTGTAGACCACGCCGTTCGGCGGTGCGCCGGTCACGTCGAAGTACAGCGTGCCGGTGGCCTCATTACCCTGGGCGATCGGTGCCGGGTTGAGCCCGTTGGGAACCCCAACCTTGTCGATCACCCGGTAGTTCTGGCCGTTGGGCCCGCGGGCGATGAAATCGTTGACCATCGGCGTCACCAGCCCGCCATCCGACCTGGCGGTGACGTCGGCCTGGTACAGCGTGCCTTTCGGCGTGTAGCCAGGGATGGTTGCATTACTGGGCTGCAGATTGCTCACCGTGTAATTGGTGACCAACGGCCCATCGACAAGTTGTTCGCTGGTGCCGAACCCCTGAATGTTCGGCGCAGCAGAAGCGGGCGTCGCGAAAAGTGTTGCCACCGCAATTCCTCCGGCAGCGGCGGCTGTCGCGACGGCAGTCTTCGTGACCTTCATTGTCCATTCCTCTCGTGTCGAACAATTGCCCCCCGAAAGGGCATGGCGATATACGCAGCAAATAGCCAATGGGCCGCAGACTTAAACATCTGCACGCATAACCGCCGGTTAACCGCGAAAATTGACTTGCATTGTCAAGCAGCAGCTTTCGCATCAGTGGATAACAACTGCACCATTACTCACAGCCGTCCCCGTGATTAGCTCGGGCGCTGACGGGTAGTCGGTCCGCTGGGGCCTTACCTGGCAATTGGCGAGTCAGGGGGCAAGCCGAACAGCCGCGAAGGGGGCAGCGACGTGCAACGCGGAAACTCCAAGCACGGTTCGCGCGAGGACGACGCGCTCAAGGAAGAGCTGGAAGGCACGGTTCGCGGCAACAGATCCAGTCGTAGCGAGGAATGGCGCGACCCCGAGCCGCCTGCCGACGACGATCCGGATGTGCCGACGGCGGGCCCCGTGCCGGGCGAATCGTAAAGCGTTTGGCCGGTTGAAGTCTGAACGTCGCGCGGCCTTCTGAAATGTGAATTGCAAATATGAACCCGTAAAGGAAATCGCATGGGCTTTGTGGCACAACAACAATCCGTCCCCGGTGTACAGGCCCAGATGGACCCGATTCCTGATTGTGGTGAAAACAGTTACCAGGGCTCAGGGAAGCTGTTGGGCAAAAAGGCGATCATCACCGGCGGCGACAGCGGCATCGGCCGCGCGGTTGCGATTGCATTCGCGCGAGAAGGCGCCGACGTGCTGATCGCCTATCTCAACGAAGATGACGACGCGCGCGACGTCGCCCGTTATGTCGCGAATGCGGGCCGCAAATGCGTACTGGCGCCGGGCGACCTCTCCGATGCTGCGCACTGCCGCGCAGTCGTAGAACGGGCGGTGCAAGAACTTGGCGGCATCGACATTTTGGTCAACAACTCCGCCTATCAGATGATGCACAAGAGCCTCGATGAGATCAGCGACGAGGAGTGGGAGTACACCTTCTCGCTCAACATCGGCGCGTATTTCTACCTCGTCAAGGCGGCCGTGCCGCACATGCGCCCCGGCTCGTCGATCATCGGCAGCTCATCGGTCAATTCCGACACGCCCAATCCCACCCTGGCGCCTTATGCGGCGACGAAGGCGGCCATCGCCAATTTTTCGGCCAGCCTGGCCCAGCTGTTGGGCGACAAAGGAATTCGGGTCAACAGCGTGGCACCCGGGCCGATATGGACGCCATTGATCCCGTCGACCATGCCGCCGGACAGCGTGGAATCCTTCGGTGACAACGTGCCGCTCGGACGCGCCGGCCAGCCCGCCGAACTCGCTCCGATTTACGTGCTGCTGGCCTCCGATGACGCCAGCTACATCTCCGGGGCGCGGGTGGCGGTGACCGGCGGCCGACCGATCCTCTAGGTGGGCGATCCGTCGGGATCGCGTCGTTCCCGAGCGCTCAGCGGCTTGACGGTTGGCAGAAATCCGAATCAGCAAGAGAAACAATGGTTCTCGAAGATCACGGCGGTATCACGGGCGCCGGCTCCGTCGGGTACGTGGGCCCCACGCCGTTGGTGACCGTTGGATAGGGAGTCATCGGATACG